>JAGQUV010000018.1 GCA_020438295.1 Solirubrobacterales bacterium | reverse complement strand
TCGGCGGCGCCCGAATCGGCCAGGGCGCGCGCGGCATCGACGACCTTGGTCGGGGCAACGCCGTCGGTCGGCGTGCCCAGCTCGGCAAGCCGGTCGGCCATGCCGCTGTAGATGTCGGCCACCTGCGTCTCGACTACATCCGGGTCGGCCGAATCCGAGGCGGTGATCGTGCCGACTGCGGCGTTCACCTCGGCGCAGATCCCGTCGCCGAGCGTGATCAGCTCGGCCATCGTGATCTCCGGCTCGGCCGAAGTCGTCCCCGTGGTCGAGGTCGCGGCCGGCTCGCTGCTGTCCTCGTCACCGCCACCACAGCCGAACGCCGTAAGCGAGCCGATGACGACAAGCGAGACAACCGCGGTTGACCGCAGGTTCGTGAACACGGGGTCAAAGTAGCAGACGCCGCGGTCGGTTCCGCCGAGTGCAGTGCGGGCCGTTCGTCGTTATCCTTCCGGCACCCGCTGCGGGGTAGAATAATGGCAATTCGCGCGGTTCTGGTCCGTGAAATCGGGGTTCGAGTCCCTGCCCCGCAGCCTCTGGTGCCGTAGCGCGACCGGCGTTCAGGCCGATTCTGCTTCAGGCTCCCAGGCGGCGTTTCAATTCCTCTTCCTGCCTGGGGTCGAGCACCATAAGAACGTCGTCTCCGGCCCGCAGCTCGGAGTTGACCGTCGGCACGAAGCCCACGCCTTCGCGCAGGATCGAGATCAGCAGGGTGCGATCCGGGGTGTCGATCTCCCCCACCGTCCTCCCGACCACCGGGGAATCCTCTCCCAACCGGACCTCGATGATCTCGATGCGTTCCTCTTCCAGGTCGAGCAGGTGGACCATGTTGCGGTGGGGAACCTCGTGTTCGAGCAGACGCAGGATCAGGTCGGTGGCCGAAACCACCGGCTTGATTCCGAGCAGGTCGAAATGGGGACGGTTTCGCGGGTTGTTGACCCTGGCGATGATCCGGTCCGCTCCGTACTTCTCCTTGGCGACCTGGCAGATCAGGATGTTGTCTTCGTCGTCGCCGGTGACCGCGATCACCATGTCGGCCCGTTCGATGCCGGCCCGTTCGAGCACCCAGAGCTCCGACGCGTCACCGTGCTGGATGCTGTGTTCTAGCTCCTGCTCGACCGCCACGTAGCGGGTCCGGTTCTGCTCGATCAGGGTCACCTCGTGTTCCTGTTCGATCAGTTCCCGGGTCAGGTTCACGCCTACCTTTCCGGCTCCGACCACGATCACGTACACGATCAGTCCCCGTTCCCGGTCGAAGCGGCGGCCCTGATCTCGTTCTCCAGCATCCCCACCGAGACGCTGGTCGGGCAGATCGTGTGCATACCCTGCTGGCTGTACCATTCGGCCCGCAGCGGGTCGAGGATCCGGGCGATCACGGTGTCCACCCGGTAGCGCTTGCGCGCGATCTGGGCGATCACGATGTTGGTGTTGTCGCCGTTGGTCGCGGCGACGAACGCGTCTGCCTGCTTGATCCCGGCCGTCTCCAGGGCCCGGGTCTCCAGCGCCGCACCGACCGTGAAGCTGCCGCCGAGCTCTTCCCAGCCGCCATCGAGCCCGACTTCCACCCTCGCGTGCGATTCCGGATCCTGGTCGAGGCAGGACACCGTGTGGCCGTCGCGCATCATCGAGCGGGCCAGCATCGACCCGACCCTGCCGCAACCCACTATCAGTACGAACATCGGCCCATCTTACGGTCACTCCTCTGCGGGTGCGGTCAGCAGGACACGGCAGGGGGCCCGCTTGAGCAGGTGCGCGGTGACCGGGCCGATCTCCTCCGGCAGCGCGTCGCCTCTGCCACCGAGCCAGGGCCCTCCCTTGATCGGCGAAGGCGGCTCCGAGCCGATAACGATCGCATCGGCCTCCAGGCTCCCGGCCAGCTTGGCGATCCCTTCGCCGGCCTTCCGCGTCGGCAGGATCTCTACCGCGACCTTGACGTCCTCGTATTCCTCTGCGACCTTCCGGGCCCGATCGGTCACCTCGGAGGCCTCCACCTCGATTTCGGCCGGAAGCGGGTCGTCGATCGCCCGCGACAGCGGGACCTCGATCGGGTAGACGATGGTCAGGCGGGCCCCGGACCCGGCAGCCTCGGGATCACTCTCGGCGGCGAGCAGCCCGGCGGTGCTGATGATGTCGTCGTCCAGCGGGGTGCCGAAGATCGGGACCACGATGTCCTGCAGGGCGATCTCGATCCTGGGCCTGGTCAGCGCTCGCGGTTCGACCGTGACCCGGCGGGTCAGGCTCACCTTCTCGACCAGCAACCGGTAGATCACGTATCCGACCAGCCCCAGGCCGAGCCAGGCGAGCCCCACCCAGCGGGCGGAATCGTGCAGCACGAGCACCGAGGCGAATGCGAGCGAGCCGAGCACGGCGCCGGCCACGGCCGGCACCGGGACCGAGGTACCGCCGACCCGCAGGTCGAACGGGACCCGAAACGGTCGCTCGGCGTCGGGGTCGTCCCGCCTCAACCGCAGGATCGAGAAGTGGGCGATCGTGATGGCCAGGGTCGCGCCGAACGCATAGATGCCGGCCAGCACCTCGACGTCGCCGGTCAGCGCCAGTCCGAGGACGATTGCGGCGCAGATGATGATCGCCTTGTAAGGGGTTTCGTAGCGCCGGCCGAGCTGCCCGAGCCAGCTCGGGATCTGGCGGTTCACGGCCAGCGTGTAGACGTGCCGGGACACCCCGAACATGGCGGTATTGGCTGCCCAGACGAGCGTGCCCGCCGCAACCACCGCGACCAGCCACTGCATCAGGTCCGAGACCCAGGCCGGCTCGTACGCCGCCACCACCCCGAGCACCGGCGCCTCGAGATAGGTCGTTCCCAGCTCGGTTTCGGGACCTGACGGACCGATCGTCACCGGCACCGCCATCAGCGCGATCGCGGCCATCCCCGCGTAGAGGACCGGCACCGCCCAGATCGCCCGCGACACGATCCGCGAATACCGCCCCGGGTTGAGGTCGAGGTCCGGGACCAGGTTCGAGACCGCCTCGATGCCGGCATAGGCCAGCATCGCCAGGACGGCCGCATAGACCGCGTCGGCGATTCCCGGATCGGTGAATAGGTCGAGGTTGCGGGTCAGGTTGCCGGGTTCCATTACCACGATCAGGCCGACCAACACGACCAGCACCTGAAGCGTCAGGTCGGCACCGGCCAGGAGCACCAGGAATCGCGGCCTTCGCCGGGCCGGGATGTCCAACCCGTTCATCACGGTGATGTAGAAGACGACCAGGGCGATGATCGCCTCGATCCAGATCGTGCCACCGAGGTCTCCGGTGATCGGGGCCAGGTAGTGGGGCACCGAAAGGACGGCCAGCGCGATCACGATCAGGTAGTCGAGCAGGATCACCCAGCCGGAGATGAACGCGATCAGTTCGTTGAAAGCGTGACGGGCGAACGAGGAAGAGCCGCCTCGCTCGCGCAGCATCGCCCCGCCCTCGAGATAGGTGAACATGGTCAACACGAACAGCAGCCCGGAGGCAAGGAAGATCAACGGGGTCAGACCGAGGCCCCGCTTGGCCACCACCCCGAGCGCGAAGTAGATCGAGAACCCGACCGCGGAATAGCTGACGATCAGCAGCCAGAGCGGACCTGACCGGGGGTCTTTTCCGGGAAGGCCCATGGCTACTCGCTGATCCGCTTCTGCAACAGGTAGCGGGCCACGCCGACCGCGATGAACGCAACGCCCAGCAGCATGCCGAGCGAAAGCGGGCCCCCGCCCCCGGCCAAGGTAAGAACCAGGATCACCACGCCGATCGCCAGGTACACGACCGAGATCGCCCGGACCGAACGGTCGTAGACCCCGCCTCGTCTCACTCGCCGGTCCCCTCGGAAACCACGATCACGCGGCAGGGTCGCTCCCGGAGGACGGTCTCGAGCGTCTTGCTGTACTGCGGTACCCCGTCCCGCGACTGCAGACCGATCACCAGAGCCTCGGCATGGGTCTCCTTTGCCTGGCGGGCCAGGAAGTACCCTTCCTGCCCGGGCCGGGTGCGCTCGACCCGGCCGCTCACCCTGGCGCCGGCCATCAGCTTTGCCCGTTCGATCTTCGACTGGGCCTCGCCCTCTTCCTCAACCATCGCGCTGTCGAGCGGCAGATGGCGCGGGACGGTGAGCAGGGCGGTCAGGTGGATGCCGCGCCGCCGGTCCGAAGTGAGCCGGGCCGCGGTTGCCATGAGCTCCTCGGAGAAGGGCTGGTCGGCGGCGAACGCGACGATGATGCTCCGATACTCGAGCTCCTCCACCCCGAGCGGCTCCGGGGTGACTACCTTGACGGTCCGCGACAGCGGCAGTTCCTGGTGGCGGCGGTAGAGCAGGTAGCCGACGAAGCCGGCCACCATCCAGACCACTCCGGCGGCGAGCGTGACCGGATTCAGGGCCATCACGACCAGCCAGGCGGCGAAGGTACTGAGCCCGCCGACCACCGCGGTGAGCGGCAGCAGCGCTCCGCGCAGGCGGAAGTTGAGCGGCGGCTTCCACTCCCGCTCGGCGTCTGGGTACTTGCGCCTGAGCCAGATCACCGCGGCGTGGGCGATCGTGAACGAGAGCATCGCGCCGAACGAATACATCGTGGCCAGGAATTCGGCCTTGCCCGGCAGCTGGGTGACGATCGCCAGGAACGCGAAGAAGAGGATCGCGACGTACGGCGTGCGGTACTTGGGGTGGAGCTGGCGGATCGCCGGCGGAAGCTGGCGGAACTGTCCCATCGAGTAGCTCAACCTCGATACTCCGATCAACGCGGCGTTGGTCGCTACGGTGAGGATCACCGCGGCAATCAGCCCGACATAGATCCGCAGCAGGTCGGTGATCCCGTCCGAGAGGCCGAGGTTCTCGACGATGCCCAGCATCGGGCTGTCGGCATATTCCGTCCCGAGTTCGGTCACGTAGCCGCCGGTATCCGGGTCCACGGTGACCGGCATGGCCGAAAGCGCGACGATCGGGATCAGCAAGTAGAGCACCAGCACCGCGGCAACCACCAGCGCGACTCCCTGCGGGACCGACTTGGCCGCGTCCTTGGCCTCTTCCGACATGTTCGAGATCGTCTCGATCCCGGTGTAGGCGATCATGCCGACCGCGATGCCTAGCGCGAAGTCGGGCCAGGTCGGCGCGACTCCGAGGTGGACGTTGGAGACCAGCACGTCCGGGCTGAACACCAGCAGGATGCCTACCGCGACCAGTATGACCTGGGTCGCCAGGTCGATCGCTGCGAGCACGGTGTTGAACTTGGCCGATTCCTGCCCGCCCCGGATGTTCAGCCAGGCCAGGCCGCCGATCAGGATCGCACCGCCGACCACGTCACCGGGGGCATGCGCGAGAGCCGGCCACAAGACGGCCAGGTAGTGGGGCACGAAATAGGCCGAGATCGCGACCGTGATCGTGAAGTTGAGCATCTGGCCCCATGCCGCTATGAAGCTGACCAGCTCGTTGAACGCGTGGCGAGCGAAACTGGACGAACCACCGGCCTCCGGGTACATGACGGTCGCCTCGGCGTAGGTCGCCGCGGTGCACACGAAGATCAGCCCGGCGATCATGAAGGCCAGCGGGGTCAGGCCGAGCGCAAACGCCGCGGTGACGCCGAGCGCGTAGTAGATCGAAGAGCCGACGTTGCCGTAGCCGGCCGAGAACAGCGCCCCCGCCCCGTGAACCCGCCTCAGGCTCTGATCGCGCGGTATGCGCTCAGCCATCGCCGGCCGTCCCGTTCTGCTTCCGGATCGGCATCAATTCCACTGAAGTGAAAGAGAGACGGATCCTTCGTCCGAATCGAGCACCGCTACCGGGACCGGCATCGCCTGCTTCATCTCGGCGATCAGATCGGCGTCGGGATCAGGCTGGACCACGAACCGGACCGAATCGTCGGACTTCTCGACCGAAGCCAGATTGCGAACTCCGTTCAGGCTCCTCAAGGTGGTTTCGACAAGGGCGACCAGGGCGAGCTCCGGGATCGGTGAAACCAGGATCTCCAGAGTGGATTCGCCGGCAGCGGGCGACGACCTGGCTCCGGTCGGTCCGGTTTCCGGCGGAGCGTCCGATCCGGTCCGGCCGCCGGCGGCGATCTGCTCGACTTCCCGGGCGAGTTCGGCTACCTGCCGGTTCAGCGCCTCGACCTGTCCGGCGATTGCCGCGACCGCCCCGGCCAGGTGGTCGAAGCGCTCCCGGTCGGCGGAATCACCGGGGTTGTCTGAGCGCACGCCCATCCCGCCATACTACGCGCACTCCGGGGCGACAGACCGGGACCGGCCGGTCTCCCGGTTCGGTCCTGCTCATGACCGCATGAGGTACCCCGCGTACCGCCCTGTCGCCCCGGCCTGCTAGCGGTCGAAGACCTGGGCAGAGACCACGCACCAGTTCGCTGCGGGGTCGGGATCGTTCGCCTTCCAGCGCGAGGAAACCAGGACGTTCTGACCTGAGTCGAGCCGGTACAGCAGCATGCCGTTGTTCGGCAGCCGGGAGCTCAGTGGGCCGTCGTTCTGCCGGACCTGGGTTTCATCGGAGCCCTCCCGGATCAGGATCAGCCCGCCGGCCGGGTTGTCAACCGAGATCTGGTGGCTGCCGCCGACACCCGCCTCGCAGACCACCTCGACCTGTCCCAGTCCCGGGAACTCGACCGAGTCGGCGGCGTTGTCGGCGGTTGCGTTGGCCGCATCGCGCCAGACGATCTGGGCCGATCTGGCGACCGGCTTTTCGACCTGCCCGGTCTCGGTCCGGAACGTCGCCTCTACGTGACAGCGTGACGTCCTGGTCCTGGCGAAGTTCCACTTCCAGCTCATCTCGAACGTGGTCGGCGGAGCCAGCGAGCTGCCGCCGGGACCGAGGATCGGGCCGCGATCGGAGATGATTCCCTCGAACGAGCCGGTCGAATTCTTCTCGGTCGGCCCGAACTTGTTCAGACCCTCGCGGAAATCGGGACCGCTGTCGTTGACGAACTTCGCCTCCCTCAGCGAATACTCACCGAACGTGCCCCAGTCCTTGTGGGTCCAGCTCATCATCGCCGACTCACGCCCGCCGTTCGAAGGGAAGAACCGGATCCACTGCTGGTCGGGACTGCAGACGACCTCTCCGTAGCCAATTCCGGGAGCGATGAAACCACCGACCTGCCGCCCCTTCCACTCGCCTTCGCTCCAGTCGACCACCACCTTCTGCAGTTGGAGGCCGGTCGATTCCACCGGGGCGGCCCCGCCGCCGCCCCTGACGAAGCGGTAGGTGTCGGCCGAGTTCCGCCAGGCGCCGCTCGCCTTCTCCTGCCCCACCAGACGCACCTGGTACTTGCCCGGGGCCAGCTTGCCGTTGATCGGGAGGTCGGCGATGACCTGGTTCCCGTCGAGGTCCGGGACCACGGTCTCGGCGACGGTGGCGCCGTTGCGGTTGACCAGGGTCGCCCTCACCAACCCGACCTGAACCCGCCTTATCGGGCGAAGCGCAAAACGCACCTGATCGACGTTGTCGTCGACCCTGGTACTGACCGGGAGGGCCTTGACAGCCAGGCTCGGTGTCCTGAAGCGCCACTTGCGGTGTTTGGCCCGCCGCACGTGGCAGCCACCTTTGCGGGCGGTCACCGAGACCCTGTACCTGCCCTGGCGGATCGCGCGGACCGTCTTCAGCCGGACCACCGTGGTCCGGCCGCCGGCCAGCCGGCCCGAGATGCGGCCCCGGGCGAAGACCCGGTTGCCGCGTTCGACCAGCACCTCCGCCCCTTTCACCCGGCCCTTCTTCCGGACGTAGACCCAGGCCTGGCCGGATTCGAGCAGGTCGGTCGGATCGTGCGAGCTGAGCTTGACCGAGAGCGGCAGATTTGCGCAGCGCTTGGCGGACGCCGGCCCGGCGAACAGAGCCGCCCCGAGCAGGGCAGTCAGCAGTAGCAGTGCGAAACTGGTCGGTTTTCGAGACACGTCGGGGATCATGCCACCACCTCCTAAACCCGTGCTCAACCGTAAGTAGCGCCTGCGGCGCCCCGCCTACTGGCCCGACGCGTTGCCGCTCGAACCCTGACCCTTGGACGCCTTGCCATTGGATGAGGGGGTGCTGTAGAAGATGATGTCCGGCTCGCTGCTGCCGTCGAGCCAGGTCTGTTCGGTATCGCGCACCTCGTCCGGAAGCGGAACGAGAGCCGCCTCCTCGGCCAGCTTCTGTGCCTCGCCGACCGCCGTGGTCAGGAAGTCGTTGATGTCGGAATCCTTGATGTTCCGGTAGTTCACCGTGAGCAGCAGCTGCCTGGACAGCGGATATGTCGCGTTGGTGATCGTCGACTGCGACGGGAAGATGCATTCCGGCTCGGCGAAGTCGTCACTGGCGCTCACCTCCATCGGCCGCAGCTCCTCTTCGAACGCCTCGTAGTAAGAGAACCGGAACAGACCCATCGTGCCGCGCAGCTGCTCGATGTTGCGGACCGACGCACGGTTCTCGTTGCGGAAGCGGATCGAGCCCGGCACGTCGTTCTTGAGGTCGGTCAGATTCTGCTCGGCGGCATCCAGCTTGCGCTGATCACGCTGCCTGGCCGCCTTGGTCCGACCGTCCCGGATCCCCTTGGCCACCTCGGCCTTCGCGTCGGCCACCGCCTGCCGGGCATCGGCGATCGAAGAGATGATGTCTTCGTAGATCTGCTCGGAGCGGTCGAGCTGGGTAGCGTTGTAGTAATCGCGGCTGCTGCCGACCACTGCCCGGCGTACGCCGGAATCGCTGGGGTAGGCCTGGTAGTCGCTGCGGAAATCGCTCAGGGTCGGCTCGGGATCGCCGAGCACGTACTGGCCGAAGAACCCGAATACGTTCGAGTCCTGGTCCGGGCCCGCGACCTTCATCCTCGGCGCCGCGACGTCGCCGGTGATCTCGTGGCCGTACCCGACCTGGGACCAGCTGTTGATCGGTGAACCGGCCCGGAAGATATTGCGCACCTCACCGAAGCTGAGGCAGTCCACGCCGACATCGGTCTCGTTGCGGATCGCCAGTACGGCCGCATCGGAAGCCACCTGGAACTGCACCGGCTGAATCCCGCGGGCCTGGCAGTCCTGGAACTCGGCCGGAGAGATCGGCCGGGCGGAGTCGACGATGTCGGCATCTCCGGAACAGAACTCGTCGAACGCTGCCTGTTCGTTGCCGCTCGAGACGTTGAACTCGACCCCGGTGCCCTGCCGGCCGTAAGCGTCGATCAGGTCCTCGGTCAACGAGCCCTGAGCCTGGCCGGCGATGCGGATCACCCCGACCGACCGGGGGGTCGGACGGAAGGCCTGCTGCTTGACCCCGCTGACCGGCTCCCTGTAGACGGCCTTCGCGCCGGAGGCGCCCGCGGAGTCGGGGGCCGAGTCGAGTTCGATGCCACAGCCGGTCGCAGTCGCGACCAGGCCGAGCCCGAGCACCAGCGGCAGAAGCGCACGGTAAGCGAATCGTCTCACTGGTCACCTCCGGTCGAAGAGTCGGTCACGGCCGTGGTCGGCCCGACCTGGGTGACCTTGCTGAGCGGCGGATCCTTGTAGACCGCGGGCAGTTGGACCACCTCGAAGTCGCCGAGCTTTAGATGGCTCAACTCGTTTCCGTCGACCAGCTCGTCCGAAGTCCCTTTCGGTGCGTACAGGGTCGGCACGATCGAGCGGTCGACCACGATCGCGCCGTATTGGCGCAGGGCCTGGAGAATCGCATCGGCCGACCGGCGCCGGCTCCCCTTCAGGTTGCCCAGCCGGTCTTCGAAGTCGACGCTGGAGCGCAGCCTGACGCGCGCCCCGGCGGGCAGCGAACGGGGGCTTCCAAGTCCGTCGGTCACCGAAGCCGGCTGTACGAAGTTACGCCGGGCGAGTCCCGGCACCGAGATCGCCAATGCATGGTCGATCCGGCCGCCGGACAGCTCGTCGGACCCGATCAGGCCGGCAAAAAGCGGCAGACCCGATCCGCGGGCGCCGACCGCCCGCTGGGCATCGACGGCCACGGGCTGGCTGAAGCCGGGTCCGTCCAGGCTCCAGCCCTTCGCGTACTGGTACGAAATCGAGTCATCGGTCTGGCGCCGGGCCCTCCAGAAGTCGTAGCCGATCCCCTGGTCGCGGTCGATCACGCTCAGCCAGCCGTCGTACCGGGGGTCGGGCGTAGTGTTCGGGGGTATGTTCAGGGTCTCGGGAGCCTTGAACTCTTTCGAACCGCACCTGGACTGACGGCAGACGAACTTGGTCGTCACTCCACCCTCGGCACCGCCCTCGACCACCAGCGGTGCCCAAGCGTCGGTGTTGATGTAAAGACCGCGGTTGACCTTCCGGGTGAAAGTCTCGACCCCCTCGCGACCCGGGACCTCACGCACTGCTCGGCGACCGGTTGCGAGTTCGAGCATCTGGGCGGACCTGGAGTCGACCGGGAGACCGGCCACCTCGGTATTCCACGGGCTCTCGGCGGCGAAGACCCTGAGCCCGCCCGCGAGCTCCGCCCCGGTGGTCCCCGGCGCAGTGGTTGCCACCGAACCTCCGGTAGCGCCGGTCGTGCCGGTGCTTCCGGAGTTCGCCGAGGAGCCGGACGTGTTGTCACCGGAATTGCTCCGGGCGCTGGCGTTCTTCCCGTTTCCGGTGCCGGAGCCGTCTCCGCCGTCGTCGGATCCACATCCGGTGGCGACCCACAGCAACAACCCGACCGCGGCCACCGCCGCCAGCGACTTCAGGTGATCCGGGCCGGCCGGGGTCACTCGCCCTCCAGGATGGGCGCCGACGACGTTCCCGACGGTGCCGTTGAGCTGGGGCTCGGGCTCGGAGCCGGGGCCGGTGTGGTGGTCGGGGCGGTCGGAGTCGCCTCGACGGTGGCCGAGGAGTCTGTGCTCGCCGCCGACGAGTCCACGGTTGCCGGGGTCACCGGTGTGAACGGGCGCGGGGTGCTCTGCGGGCCGGGCTGAACCGTGGTCGGGCCGTTCACGTTCCCACTCCCACCGACTTCGTCGGGGCGGGTCGCGGAGACGCTGATCAGCACGTAGCGGGCGGTCCTGAAGATCGGGGTCAGGCCCGGTTCACCGCCGGCCACCATCCTCGGGTAAGCCTTTCTAAGCTGGTCCCCGGCCCGGCCCGTGGTCACCAGCATGTAGTCGACCCGGCCGAACGGATCGAGGACCAGTGACTCCCAGAGCGATTCGCCACGATCGGCCCGGTCGGCGAAGATCTGCGGCCGGCCGCTCAGCAGCATCGGGCCATAGCTGTAGTTCTCGTCCACCAGGATCGAGTTCTTGACCTGGGGAAGCTGTTCGTTGATGTGGCGGGCCATCGCCACTTCGGGATCGATCCCGACCGTGTAGCCACCGACCGACTTGGTCCCTTCCTGGCTCTCGCGGCTCTCCACGAACCGGGTGAAGGCCTGAGCCTGGTCCTGATAGCGGTAATTCTGCATCGCATCCCAGCCCAGCGGAATCGTGGCGATCAGGCCGACCACCATCGCAACCAGCGCAAATATGCCCAGACCGTCGCCGGCGTGGACCGACCAGGCCACCGCGGTGAGCGCCAGCAGGGCCAGCGGCAGTCCCACCGAGAGCAGCATCAGATCGGCCTGGTCGGCGACCAGGACCCGGATCACCGGTACCGAAGCGGCAAGCAACAGGATCAGGAACAGCCCCCAGGACAGTCTGTCCCCTTTGAGGAATCCGGTCAGGATCAATAGGAACACCGCCACGAGCGCCAGTGGCGCAACTCCCAGCACGACGTCCAGAAGATCGCCCAGCGCGGACGACGGACTGGCGGTGACCGCCTGCAGAACGCCGGTGGTGTTGACCTGGATCATCCCGGTCTGGGCGGTGAGCCACCCGAACGGGCTACCCAGGATCAAGGTATTGATCAGGATCCAGAGCATCAGGGCGTAGACGATCGGGGTCATGAACACGAGCAGCGAGGAGCGCATCCGGTCTCCGCGGTTGCCCCGACCGTCGCCGTGGCCGTTCAGCCTCGGGTTGCCGGAGCTTGCGCCCGGTCCCACGATCATGATCGCGATGACGAAGCCGAGCGCCCAGAGCGCGTAGCCGTAGTCGAACATCATCGCGAACGCGATCGCCAGGCCGGCCGCGGTCAGGTGCCTGGTGCCACGGGTCTGGGCCCATGAAACCAGCGAGAGGAGCCCGATCGCCGCGCAGGCCATGCCGGGGAGCACCGGTTCGCCGTTGCCGGCGTAGTAGACCAGCATTGGGTTCAGCCCGAACAGGACCAGCAGGCCGATTCGCGGTCCCAGGGCTAGGCCGCAGCGGTAGAGGATCGAATTGACCAGGGCCATCATCGCGCCGCCGGCCAGTGCGGTGAGCACCGGCATCGCCACCAGTGAAGTGGCCAGCGGTTTGACCAGGGCCAGGGGAAGGAATGAGAGGCTGCCCATCGGGGCGCTCTGCAGGGTGATCGCGGCCAGTTTCGGCGGTGAGTTCCACCAGGTCATGTAGGCCTCGTTGAGCAGGTGGACGGCGTCGAAGGTGACGATCCGTCCGTCGGTGATCACGAAATAACCGACCAGCCCGTAGAACAGCCCGAAGACGGCCGCCACGAGCCAGCTCTCCAGGCGCGGTCGCGGTGCCTCGCCCTGCAGGGCAACCGGCGCGGGCGGGACCTGGTGGATCGTCTGTTCGGCGACGTCGGGGTCGACCAGATCGATCGCCCCGGCCGCGCCTTCCCTGATCCGGGTCCCGGTGGGCTCGTCCATCAGCCGACCACCCCTCGTGCCGGCGTGGGCTTGGCCTTACCCTCGGCCCCTCCCTGAAGATCGATCCCGTGCTCGGTCTTCTCCCAGTAGAACGGGTTGGTGAACAGCTGGCTGAATCCCTTCCATGCGGCGATCGACATCAGCCCCCAGTAGAACGGGAAGAACAGCGCGTAAGGCACCAGGCGGTCGTCGCCGCGCCGGGCGGCCGCGGCCAGCCCCAGGTACATGAAAGTGAAGTTGCCCAGGAACAGCAGGGCCGCGGCCAGGTAATAGACCCAGCCCGGGAACAGCTTTTCGATGAATCCGGCCTGGGTGAGCGCGAACAGGGTCGTCAGGAACCAGAAGAACGGGTTGATCAGGAAGATGAATGTCCCGCCGATCAGCAGCTGGAACGACATGAACGCCTTGAAGCCGACACTGGACAGCAGCTGGAACGGGTTGCGCATGTAGACCAGCCAGGTCTGGATGTAGCCCTTGATCCAGCGGGAACGCTGGCGAACCCAGCTGCCGAGGTTGGTGTTGGCCTCTTCGTAAGTCGTCGAATCCATCATCGTGGTCCGGTAACCGGCCTGATGCAGGCGCACGCCGAGGTCGGCGTCCTCGGTCACGTTGTACGGGTCCCAGCCGCCGACTTCGACCAGTTCGCTGAGCTTGATGTGGTTGGACGTGCCGCCCAGCGGGATCGGGTCGTGGCGGGCATCGAGACCGGGCAGCACCAGGTCGAACAGCATCGAGTACTCGATCGAGAACCAGCGCGTGAGCATGTTCGTCTGCTGGTTGAAGAAGTTGAGCTTGGCCTGGATGCAGGCGATCGAGTCGTCACCGGCCTCGAACATCAGGACCGCCTTCTTGAGCTGCTCCGGGTCGGGCCGGTCCTCCGCGTCGTAGATCACCACGTACTCGCCCTTGGCGCCGAGCAGGCCGTAGTTGCAGGCCTTCGGTTTGGTCTGCGGCTGCGAGGCGGGCACCACGATCGGGTTGAAGTGCGGCGGCAGATCGAGCGAGAGGATCGCCTCGAGGGTCTCGGGGTCGTCTTCCTCGCAGAGCAGCCGCACGTCGAGCTTGGTCTTGGGGTAATCGAGCGATTCGATGCCGGCCACCAGGTAAGGGATCACCTCCGCTTCCTTGAACAGCGGGACCAGGATGGTGTACATCGGCAGGTCGCGCTCGTCCATCGCCTGCAGCGTGGCCGGTGAGGTGTCCATCAGGTAGCGGTGTTCGAGGGCCGAGTACCCGGCCATCAGCTTGTACAGAGAGGTCAGCGCGTACATGACCGAGAGCAGGGCGAAGATCACGGTCACGGTCGTGGTGAACTGCCAGACCAGGAAGGCAGCCAGGACCAGCACGCCGGCGATCAACCCCGCCTTCTGGCCGCCGGTCACGACCAGGTGCGCCGAGCTCTCCGGGTGGTTCTCCCGCAGGTTGTAGCGGGCGTACTGGGAGTACGCCTCGCGGTTGATCCGTCGCAGCAGGCTCTCGATTTCGTTGCGGGGGGCCAGGAACTGCTCGACCTTGCGGCCGGAACTCCTGGCGATCTCGGCTTCGACGTCCGAATCCAGGATATTCGGGACCGCCACGTAGACGGTCTCCATGTCGGCCGCGAAGACCACGCATCCGTACCGGCGCTGGACCGCTTCAGGCACCGCATCGAGCGGCGCCTTGGCCTCGTCGAACTTGGACAGATCGGCCATCGGCAGGTCCAGCTGTTCGGAAAGCACTCTCAGCAGCGCCAGTTCCTCGACGGCACCACCGTGGACCAGGATCTCGCCGACCCGGTCGCCGGTCCGCTCCTGTTCGGCCAGCGCAGCACTCAGCTGCTCCTCGGTTACCAGGCCGCGACTGGCCAGCATGTCGCCGAGCTGCGGTGCCAGAACCAGGCCGGACTTGAGCAGGTCATCGGCCGAGAACTCGACCCGGTCGAACGGTTCGGCCTGTCCGTTACCCGTGAACAACTGCTCTATCGCGAGGTCGATTTCGGCCGTCTCGCCGATCAGCCAGCGCGTCTCGAACCCGGTCTGCTCGCGGATCTCGGCTTCGGCCTTGGGGTCTATACCTTCGGGGGCGACCGCAGTGATCACCCCGTCGTTGAATTCGACCGGCAGCACGTGATGGCGACGGCAGATGTCAGCCGGCAGAAGATGGGCAACGGCGGGACCGGCGGCGACCTGTTGTTCGCCGACCTGGTCCTCCGCGTCCCGCACGGCCAGGGTGAGCATCTGGGCCTCCATCAGGCGCCCGTCTCCGGCTCGGCCCGGTCAATCGCGGCCGGTGACGGCTTCTTGTCCGCCCGCCCCCGCTTGCGGTCGCTGATCATCACAGCGATGATCCCGCCGATGAAGATGAAGAACGGCAGGATCAGGAAAAAGCCGAACGAGACGACGAAAAGCAGGAGCAACCCCAGGGCCACGAACAGAGAGCCGATCACGCTTCCGCCGCGGTTCACGAGTCCTCCGATCCGTCACTGTCTTCACTGGCCCCGTTTGCGGGCTGGGCCAGCGCGATCGTGACCGACCGGTTGTCGGAGTCGGCGACCTTGAACGAAACGGGAAGCCGGCTGCGCAGCACGGCGACCACCGATACTCCGGCGTCGACCGCGGTATCGATCACCGCCGCGTCCGCCCTGACTTCTCTCAAGGCGGCGCGCTTGACCCCCTCGCTCTCGTTGAGCGCGCTCACCACCGCTCGCGCCAGTGAGATGTCCAGCAACGGCGTCAGCACCACGTCGACCGCCTCGGCTCCGATCGAGGAGTCCACGTCGACCGGCTCCTGCTCGGGCTCGGCCGCGGCATCGTCGGCTTCGACCTCCGTAGCCTCGGCCGGAACCGCCGGCTCTTCGGCCTGGTCGGCCGGCGCCGGAATGGCGTTGATCGGAACCTCTGCGGGCACGTCGGCTTCTACGACCACGGGATCACCCGCCGAAGCTGGCGTTTCTGACAGATCTGTCGGCTCATTGTCCTGTGGATTCGCGGTCTCATCCACAATCCCTGCCATCGATTCGAGACGGGATTCGAACGAGTCCATTCGCTGTTCCATCTCCTTCCGCAGGGCCTTGATCTCGTTCAGAATCTCTTTCGTTCCGTCAATTGCCACGCTTGCGGCGGTACTATAGGAGCCGCTGTCGGACGGAAATCATGCATCGGCCCGGATCCCGGTCATCGATCACCACAATGACCGATGATGCGGGAGCCTCCGCATGCCCGGAGGCACGCATACGGCTCTACGATCGAGAGAACGGAAAGGGAGGCCTCTGGGCCCGAGGGACGACATAGAAGGCGCTTTCAGCGTGCCCGATGGTCGTTCCTGGCATTCCGGGCTCGATCGCTACCGGATCTCGCTGCGGCGCTCCAGCCGGGTATTCGTCGGCGTGACCCTGATCCTGTTCCTGGTCGCGCTGATCGGGGTGGACTCGGAGGACTTCCGCTGGCAGTACTACCTGGGTGGCTGGGCGGTCGGGCTGGTGTCGCTCTACGTGGCCTGGCTCAAGCCCAGCCTGTGGCTGCTCGCGCCGTTCGGCGCCCTGGCATCGATCCTCCTGATCCGGGCCGGCACCGGGGACCTCGAGAGCGGGATCGGCCCGCTGTTGCTGGTCCCGATCTTCGCGGTAAGCGCTTACGGCAGCCGGCGCTCGCTGGTGATCATGCTGGCGGTGGTCGGGGTCGTCGCCCTGCTGACCAGGATCCTGGTGGTCGACAACGAGGCCCTGAAGCCGATCTGGATGTACGACTTCACCCTGCTGGTCGTAGGCGGGGCCCTGGCCTTCGCGGTCCAGGACCTGGTCGAGCGGGTCCGCCGGTCGCAGAGCCTGGCCGACGCCCGCAGCCAGAACATCGCGACCCTTTCGGAGATGACCCGCAGGATGGCGACCAGCCCCGACGGGGCCAGCACCCTCTGTTCGCTCATCCTGGAGGAGACCGATGCGCTCGGTGCGAGCATCATCGAGTTCGACCCCGACCGGGGCTGGCGGGCGATCACCGGCATGGGAGCGGGGACCAACGGCAGCTCGGTCGCCACCGCCGGTGCCGAGGAGCAGCCCTGGAACCAACTCGAAAAGGGTTCCCGCTGGGAGATAACCGATTCCGACCCGGAATTCGAACAGCACGTCTCGGACTGGGCCAACCGCGAAATCGAAACGATCATCTGGCAGCCGATCGTCGATCGGGGTCAGGTCGCCGGGGCGATCGCGATCGCCTGGGGGGAAACCGGTCAACGGATCGATCAGGCGCCGCTCCCGCTCGAGGCGCTCGCCGCCGAAGCCCTGGTCGCGGTCCAGCAGTTCCGCCTCAACGAGCAGTTGAACACCCAGGCCAGGACCGATCCGCTGACCGGGATCGACAACCGCAGGGCCTGGGAGGCCGAGGTCGGGCGATCGCTGGCCCGGGCCCGCCGCACCCGTGGCCCGCTGGCCATCGCCCTGCTGGACCTGGACCGGTTCAAGGAGTTCAACGACAGTCACGGCCACCCCGAGGGCGACCAGTTGCTGCAGGAAACGGTCGCCGCCTGGAAGAAGCTGCTGCGAACCGAGGACCACCTCGCCCGCTACGGCGGAGACGAGTTCATGCTGACCCTGCCGGACACCGACGTGGACCGGGCCAACATCGCGGTCGACCGGTTGAGAACGGCGGTGCCCCGCGGCCAGTCCTGCTCGGCCGGGATCGCCTGCCTGAAACCCGGCGACGGCCTGTCGGACCTGGTCAAGCGTGCCGACGACGCGCTGTACCGCGATAAAAGCAGGAACCGGCCGGGCTGACGGAACGGCCCCCGCCGGTCGGCGAGGGCCGTCAGCCTGTCCGGAACAGCCGCTACCCCGGGATCACCGGGCAGCCGGCTAGAAGTGGACGATCGGGATGATCAGGATCGCCACGATGTTGGCCACCTTGATCATCGGGTTGATCGCCGGTCCGGCGGTGTCCTTGTAGGGGTCGCCGACCGTGTCGCCGGTGACCGAAGCGGCGTGGGCTTCGGAGCCCTTGCCGCCGTAGGCACCGTCCTCGATCAGTTTCTTGGCGTTGTCCCAGGCACCGCCTCCGGCGGTCATCGAGACCGCGGCGAACAGGCCGACCACGATCACCCCGATCAGTAGGCCGCCGAGCGCATCGACGCTCAGCAGGCCGACCACGACCGGGACCACTATCGGGATCAACGAGGGCAGGATCATCTCTTTCTGGGCGGCCGCGGTGACCAGACCGACCGACTGGCGGTAGTCCGGCTTCTCGGTCCCCTCCATGATCCCCGGTTTCTCGCGGAACTGGCGACGGACCTCTTCGACCACCTGTCCTCCGGCCCGGCCGACCGCCTCGATCGCGAGGGCCGAGAACAGATAGACCATCATGCCGCCGATGATCAAGCCGATCAGCACGTCGGGCGTGGCCAGGTTGAACAGGTTCTCCAGGCCGACCCCCTGCGAGATCGCCTCTTCTTCAAGCTCGAACTTGAATGCCGCGAACAGCACCAGTGCGGCCAGCGCGGCCGAGCCGATCGCGTAACCCTTGGTCACCGCCTTGGTCGTGTTGCCGACCGCGTCGAGCGGGTCGGTCACGTTGCGGACATCTTCCGGCAGGTCGGCCATCTCGGCGACTCCGCCGGCGTTGTCGGTGATCGGCCCGAACGCGTCGAGCGCGACGATCAATCCGGTCAGCGAGAGCTGCGCCATCACGGCGATGCCTATGCCGTAGACCCCGGCCAGCTCGTTCGCCGCGAGGATCGCGAGGGCGATGACCAGCGCCGGCGCGGCGGTGGCCTGGAACCCCTGGGCGAGCCCCTGGATGATGTTGGTCGCGTGGCCCGTCTTCGAGGCCGCGGCGATCGTCTTGACCGGGCGGAACCGGGTCGAGGTGTAGTAGTCGGTGATCACGAACAGCAGCGCAGTCACGGCGACGCCGATCACCGAACACAGCCAGAGATCGGTGACGGTCGCGTTGGCCAGCGCGCCGGTCACCTCGTCGAGCCCGGCAAGCGGGTCGGCCATCAGCCAGTCGGTCACCGGGTAGAAGGCGGCGATCGAAAGCACGCCCGAGATCGCCAGGCCGCGATAGAGGGCCCCTTCGACCCTGTCCGACTTCGTCCCAACCAGCAGCGCCCCGATGATCGAGGCCACGATCGCGACACCACCGAGGACCAGCGGGTACATCGCCAGCTCGGTCGAGAAGCTGTCGGCGAAGTAGAGGACGCCGAGCAGCATCACCGCTACCGTGGTCACCGCGTAGGTCTCGAACAGGTCGGCCGCCATGCCGGCGCAGTCGCCGACGTTGTCGCCGACGTTGTCGGCGATCACGGCCGGGTTCCGGGGGTCGTCCTCGGGGATCCCGGCCTCGACCTTGCCGACCAGGTCGGCACCGACGTCGGCCGCCTTGGTGAAGATGCCACCGCCCAGCCTGGCGAACACCGAGATCAGCGACCCACCGAAGCCCAGGCCGATCAGCGCATCGACCGCTTCCTTGTCGGAGTCGACCGCGCCGGTGACGGTGAGGATGCCGAAGTAGCCGGCCACTCCGATCAGGGCCAGGCCGACGACCAGCATGCCGGTGACCGAGCCGCCCTTGAACGCGACATCGAGCGCCGGGGGAACGCCACCGCGGGCAGCCTCTGCCACGCGGCTGTTGGCCCGCACGGAAAGGTTCATGCCGATGAAACCGGTCGCACCGGACAGCGTGCCGCCGATTATGAAACCGACCGCGGTCTGCCAGTTCTGGAGGATGGCGAGCAGGATGATCAGCGGGATCGCGACTGCTCCGATGATCATGTACTGGCGCCTCAGATAGGCGGACGCGCCCTCCTGGATCGCCCCCGAGATCTCCTGCATGCGCTCGTTGCCGGCCGGCTTGGCAAGCAGGCGCTGGGTGACGACGATCCCGTACACGACGGCGAAGCCGGCGCAGACGAGCGCGACTAGTACGCCGTGGTCGGTCAGAAATTCAGTCAACTTGTTAATCCTCCGGAGGTCTGGACGCTTTCTGTGACGGCGGCAACCCTATTACGGGGACCTGACTGCGCGTCGCCCGGCTACCGGCCCGGATCGGCGACGGATGCCCGGTCCAGGCCTCGAACGACCGGTACGGTCAGCTTCCCCGAGGGGTCCAGAGGCCCGACTTCGAGCCGCCCCCGCCCGGTTCGGACGGACCCGGTCCGGGCGTCTCGGTCCCGGGACCGGAGGGACCGGCGCCGGGGCCCTCCGGCGGCCGGTCGGCCGCCGGACCGCCTTCGGCCTGGCCGGCTTCGCCGCCGGTCCCGGCCCGCTGGGCGTACAGCATCTGGACCTGGCTGAGCGGTTCACGGACCGCATCGCCGACCTCGCTCGGCAGCAGCGCGACGAGGGCGCGCACCGCCTCGATCCCGACCCTGGCCTGTTCGAGGTCGACCTCGTCCTCCTTGACGATCCTCCGGGCGCTCAGGTTGAGCACGCTGGCGACGGTCTGGGTGAGCAGGTCCTCGACCCGGATCTCGCTCATCTGCTGCTCGAGCGCTTCCTGCTCCTCCGGGGTCAGGGGCGGCGGGCCGCCGGGGTCGCCACCCGCGGATGGGGGCGGTTCGGAGTCCCCGGGGCTGGTCGGGCCGGGCCGGTTCGGGTCGTTCGGTTGATCGCTCATTGGCACCCAGCCTAGACCGATGCCGGTCTACTTGACCTTCACCTTGACCGCTCTGTTGGCCGCCTTGGCGCCCTTGGCGGTCAGCTTGAAGGTCAGCTTGTACTTCTTGCCCTTCTTCGCCTTGCCGGTCGACTTCAGCTTGAAGGCCTTGGTCTTGGCCTTGCCCGCGGCGAGGTTGCCCAGCTTCTGGCACTTTTTGCCCTTGACCTTGAGCGCCTTCTTGACCGCCTTGGTCTGCTTCAGGCACAGCTTGGCGCCGTTGGCGACGCCGGTCCCGACGTTCTTGCCGGTCACCTTGATCTTGGCCTTCTTGCCCCGTTTGACCTTCGGCTTCTTCGGCTTGACCTTCTGCACCTTCAACTTCGGAGACTGCCCGGGCGTCGAGCCCTGGAAGGCGGCGGTCGCGCTCGCGTCTTCGCTCAGCCTCAGCTCGCAGGTGCTCCCGTTCGCGCCCTCGCAGTCGCCTCCCCAGCCGGCGAACGTGCTCCCCTGGTCGGGAGTCGCGGTCAGGGTCACGGCAGCGTCGAAGGAAAAGCTCGCCGAGCAGGTGCCGCCGCAGTCGATCCCGGCGGGGGCGGAAGTGACCTTGCCGGAGCCGGAGCCGCTCTTGGACACCGTAAGGCCGATCATCGGCACGGCGGTCGAGGCGGTCTGGATGATGAAGTTCGATCCGTTGAACCGATTCCAGACCGCGGTCGCCCTGGAATCGGGACCGGTGGTGATCTGGGCCGCGCCGGCATTCTCGCCCGCCGCCGAAAGGTCCTGCGTGGCCCCGAAGCTCGGGGCGCCGCCGGCCCGGGTCCTGGCTTGGACTATGTAGTCGGAGCCGTCGGACCGGTCCCATATTGCGGTGGTGTCGCCGTCGGGCCCGGAAGCAACCTGGGGACCATAGGCATCCTGACCGGCCCCGGAAAGGTTCTCGGGCGCTCCGAAATTCCCACCCTTGACCCGGGTCGCGGCCTGCACGATCTCGTCGGAGCTGTCGGAACGGCGCCAGACAGCGGTGGAGGTACCGTCCGGTCCGACCGCAATCTGAGGCTCGACGTCGTCCCGGCTGGTATCGGAGACGTCCTCGGGCGATCCGAACGCGGCCGCGCTATTGGGGCGGGTCGCGGCCTGGATGAAGTCGTGGGAGAGGTCGTAAAGCCGCCAGACGACCGTCGCGGTGCCGTCGGCCCCGATCGAGATCTGTGGG
Organism: Solirubrobacterales bacterium; assembly: GCA_020438295.1. Lineage (GTDB taxonomy): Bacteria > Actinomycetota > Thermoleophilia > Solirubrobacterales > 70-9 > 67-14. The sequence continues at coordinate 14,402 of JAGQUV010000018.1, read as the reverse complement.
TCGTAACCGTCCTTGCCGGCGCCGGTCAGGCTCTGCGGAGATCCGAAGCTGGAAGCGCCCTTGGCCCGGGAGGCGACCCGGACGGTGTTGTCGGAGCCTATGTCCTGAGTCCAGACAGCGATCGTCGAACCGTCGGGTCCCGAGGCGATCTGGGGAGACTCGTCGTACTGGCTGCCGTCCGACAGTGGCATCGGAGGTCCGAAGGCCGAGGCACCGGAAGCCCGGGTAGCGGTCACGATAGTGACGTTGGGGCTCTTGAACGACGACCAGATCACGGTCGTGGTGCCGTCGGGGCCGATCGTCAGCGCTGGAGGGTAAGAGGCGAACGCGGTCAGGTCCGAAAGGTTTTCAGGGTCCCCGAAGGCGGATGAACCCGGAGTCCTGGTCGCGGCCTGGATGATGTCACGGCTGCCGTTGTACCGGTGCCAGACCGCGGTGACCGTGCCGTCGGGACCGACGGCGATCTCGGGATTATCGGCGTCCTCGCCGGGGTCGGAAAGGTCTTCGGGGGCCCCGAACGAAGTCGCTCCGGGGGGCCGCACGGCGGCCTGGGCGATGTAGTCGGTGCCGTCCGACCTCCGCCAGACGGCAGCGGTGGTGCCGTCTGATCCGGTGACGACGTGGGGGCTACCCGCACTCCCGCCGTCGGCGCTCAGGTCGGTGGCGGGCAGCACCCAGGGACCCTGGGGGGCGGCGCCCGACGCCGCAGCGGCTACCAGGGAAACGACGATCAGCACGCCGGAGAAGAGTGGCGCCGCCAGGATCCCCACCCGTCGACCGGAGCGACGGCCCGCCACCACCGGGCAACCCCCGACCGGTTCGACGCGCGCTGCCAAATCCTTTTCCGCTCCCATGCTTCGCTCCTTACCGCCCGCAACGGCCCGACCGGCCGGGAACTGCCCCGGATCCGTGCTTCGCCGTCTTCGTCGAACGGGCTTGTGACGAGTGGATTGCCCCTGTCGCCCAACCTTACTTCGGGACCCGGTGGGAACGCAAGTCGGCGTAGGTCCGCTCCGTTTCGACCGCGACCGCACCGTAGATTTCTTCCACGGTCATTCCTTCGGCCGCCATCCGCCGGCAGCGCTGGGCTCCGTTCTCGGGGGGCAGGTCGATCCCGATCCCCAGCTCGGACCGGGCCGGCTCCACCCATTCGAGCAGCCGGTCGACCGCCTCCCGCGCTTCGACTTCCTGCTCCGCGCGGAAGTCGATCAGCTTGCCGTCCATCCCGTAGCGGATCGCCCGCCAGAGGTTCTCCTCGATCTCGCGATCGCGCAGGGGCTCGTTCCCGGCGTGAACTCCGGAGTCGATGTCGAGCGCGGTCTGGGCCACGACTGCGGCGATCAGCCCGGCCAGGGCGGTCGACTCGGGTCCGTTGCTCTGGGCATCGCAGATCCGGACTTCCACCGTGCCGAAAGCGTGGTGCGGCCTGACGCTCCACCACAACTGGGTCGCCTCGACCACCGACCCCACCCGCTTCAGCGTCTCGATGAACTCGGCGTACTCGGTCCAGCCGCCGAACCGCTCGGGAACCCCGCAGCGGGGAAAGGTCCGGGTGAATATCTCCGTCCTGACCGAGGCCAGTCCGGTGTCGCGCCGGTCCAGATAGGGCGAATTGGCGGAGAGCGCCAGAAGGACCGGCAGATGCTCGCGCAACCAGTCGCAGACTTCGATCGCCCGATCGGCGCCGCGGATGCCGACGTGCACGTGGAGGCTCCAGGTGTTGTTGCGCTGGGCGACGTAGCCGAGATCCTCTTTCAGCCGCTGATAGTGCGGCGTATCGATGATCTCCTGGTCGAGGTAGTCGGCCCAGGGGTGAGTGCCCATCGCGACCAGCGACGCCCCGCGATCCCGGGCCAGACGGAACAGCCGGTCCCTGCGGTCGGCCTGCCGCTCGACCGCCTCGGCCATCGATCCCGAGCGACCGGACCGGATCTCGATCTCCGAGGCGATCAGCTCACCGGCGGCCGATTCGGCCAGTACCGGATCGGCCGCGGCGGCCTCCAGCAGTTCGGGGAACCGGTCGGCCAGGTCGAGGGTTGCGGGGTCGACGATCGCGAACTCCTCCTCGATGCCGATCGTGAAATCCCGCGAACCGTCGAACAGTTCGCGAACGGCGTTGAGGTCGAGCAGGCCGGAATCCGCCAAGTCGGGTCAGGAGAGGTAGAAGTACAGGGCGAACAGCAGGTCGACAGCGGGGCTCGAGGTGTGGACCGTCACCTCCGGAGGAACCTGGAGGAGCTGCTCGGTGTAGTTGAAGATCACCGTCACCCCCGATTCGACCAGCCCGTCGGCGACTTCCTGCGCCGCGTCGGCCGGCACCGCGAGGACGCCGACCACGATCGAGTCCTCTTCGACCGCACGGGGCAGCTCGGAGAAGTCGCGCACGGTCAGCGAACCGACCCGGGTGCCGATCCGGTCGGGATCGACGTCGAACAGCGAGACGATCCGGAAGCCGTGGTCGGCGAAGATGTCCGAATCGGCAATCGCCTGGCCGAGCTTGCCGGCCCCGAACAGGGCGATGTTGTGCTGGCCGGCGGTCCGCATTATCTTGCGGATCTCGTCGACCAGGAAATCGATCCTGTAGCCCACCCCCCGCTTGCCGAACTTGCCGAAGCCCGAAAGGTCACGCCGGATCTGGGTCGGGTTGATGTGGGTGTACTCGGAAAGCTCCTGCGAGGAGATGGTCTCGCGGCCCATCTTGCGGGCCTGGATCAGGACCTGCAGGTACCGCGAAAGCCGAGCCGCTACACCGAGCGAGAGGCGCTCGCCCGGAGCGACCACGATCGGAGATCCCTTGCTGCCTGATTCTGTCGAGGGCGGCATCGCCTCAGCGTACCTGTCCCCGGTCCCCCGGGGAGGCCGATTCGAGTTCGGTCAGGGCGGCCCGGATCGGGTCCGGCTCGAAAACCAGCTCACCGATGATCCCCCCTCCGGCTTCGATCACCGGGATTCGCTCGAGATAGCGCCGCAGCAGTCGTTCGTCTTCGTCGATGTCGACCTCGACCAGCTCGAGGCCCGGGAACTCCCGGCGCAGCTCGGTGAGCCCGGCCATCGCCTCGTCGCAGAGGTGGCAGTCCGGTCGCCCGTAGACCGTGACGATCATCGCGACCCACCGGTTGCGAACGCGTTGAACCCGAGGTAGTCCGGGTACTCGAGGGCCGCGGTGTATCGCGCCGCCGAGCCGATCATCGCGGCGTTGTCGGTGCAGAGCTCCAGGCCGACCAGTTTGAGCCGGATCCCGCGATCGTCACAAAGCGCTGCGACCGCTTGCCGCAGCGGTCCGTTCGCGGCAACACCTCCACCGAGCGCCACCGCCGGCCACCGTTCGCGGTCGAGCGCCCGCGAGAGCTTCGCCACCAGTTGCCCGACGATCGCGGCCTGGTAACCGGCCGCCAGGTCGGCCCGGGCGGCCTCCACCCCGTCCCGACCGAGGTCGCGGCAGCGGTATACGAGCGAGGTCTTGAGCCCGCTGAAGCTGAAGTCGAGCCCGGGGTCACGGCTCATCGCGACCGGGAACTCGAACGCCCCGGGTTCACCGCGCGCGGCCAGCGCCTCGAGCGCCGGACCGCCCGGGTAGCCGAGCCCGAGCAGCCGGGCCCCCTTGTCGATCGCCTCGCCGGCCGCATCGTCGACGGTCTGACCGAGAACCTCGAAACCGGACCGCTCGCGCACCCCCGCCAGCAGGGTGTGGCCGCCACTCGCAAGCAGGCAGAGAAACGGCGGATCGATCGGGTCGGGCTCGAGGAAATTGGCCGCGACGTGGCCGTGCATGTGATCGGTCGGGACCAGCGGAAGCCGACCGGGGGCCGCGATCGCCTTGGCCGCGCTGAGCCCGACCAGCAGCGCGCCGATCAGCCCCGGTCCGGCGGTGACCGCCACCTTCTCGACCTGGTCGAGCTCGGCGCCGGCGCGGGCGAGTGCGTCCTCGACCACCGGGCCGACCAGTCCCAGGTGCTGGCGCGCGGCCACCTCGGGAACGACTCCGCCGAAGCTGTCGTGTATCCCCTGCGACGAAACCACGCTGGACAGGACCGACGGTCCGTCGAGCACCGCGGCGCAGGTGTCGTCGCACGAGGTTTCGATCGCCAGCAGTGGCACCGGTCAGTGCTTCCCGGGAGGCGGATCGCCGAGTACGGCGGCGGGCACCCCGGCCCGCTCCGGGTCGCCGCGCCACATGACCAGGGCGTCCTCGCCGGTGTCCGGGTAGTACCCCTTGCGGAACCCGCGGGCCCGGAAACCGAGCGATTCGTACAGCGCGATCGCCGGCACGTTGGACGGCCTGACCTCCAGGGTGACCGGGCTGCCGGCGGGGATCCTGGCCAGAGCCGCTTCGATCAGGCGGGTCGCCAGACCACGCCGTCGACCTTCCGGGGCGACCGCCACGTTCATCAGGTGCCAGGCCAGGTCGAAACGGGTCAGCACGACGTAGCCGGTGATCCGGCCCGCTTCGTCCGCGGCCAGGCTGACGCTGCCCGCCTTGGACATCTCGAGCACGAACATCCCGGGCGACCACGGGCTGGTGAACGAGCGGCGCTCGAGCGCCGACACCGCCGGAAGATCGGCAAAGGTAATCGCCCGGATCGGCGGCCCGTCGCTCCGGTCCGCGGGAGGAAGATCAGGTTTCGGCGTCTCGGCCGTCTCGTTCGAGCCAGAGTTGGGCATCGGGCACTCGCAGGTAGACCGGCTCCGGCGTCGCGCCCGGAGCGACCGGGTCGGCCGCGGCGCCGAGTTCGCATACGGCGCGGCCGTCGAGCCGGTGGATATCCGCTTCGGGCCCGGCGACATCGGCGCCGTGCTTTGTCAGTTGGTCCCTGAATCGTACCGCGCCGGGGCCGGCCGGCCGGAGAACAGGACGGCCTTCGCCGGCCAGCGACCGGATCCGATCGCCCAGCTCGACCGGACCGCAAACGAACGGCGGCCAGACGACCCGGCCGCCGGGATCGACGAGGGCGGCGAAGACCTCCCCCCGCCGGGCGTCCAGGACCGGCAGGGCCGGGCGGGGGCCGGTCCCGGTGTCGCTGTCCTGAATCACCCGGGCCAGCGCCTCGAGCGTGGACACACCGACCAGCGGCTTCCCGGTTGCGAGGGCCAGCCCCGCGGCCGAAGCGATCCCGATGCGAAGCCCGGTGTACGAGCCGGGACCGGTCCCGACCGCTATCCGGTCGACCGATCCCCATCCACCGAGCGCCGCGACAGCCCGCTCGACCGCGGCCAGCAAGGTCTCGCTGTGGACCGGGCGACCGTCTTCACCCGGCGGGAACGCCGCCTCGGCGGCGATCTCGCCACCATCGGAAGCGGCGATGACGGTTTCATCGGTTGCCGTGTCGAAGCCGACGATCTTCACCGTTCACTCCGGTAGGGTGGCCCCAGCACGGGGGCGACCGTCCCCGGCGAGACCGAGAACGGAGAATCCGAGATGATCGCTGACAATCGTTTGCCCACTGCGCTGGCCATTCTCGCAGTGGGTGCGACCGGGGTGTTCGCGGCCGGCTGTGGCAGCGACACCGACGACAAGATCCAGTCGGCCACCGACGAGGCCAACAAGCAGCTCGACAAGGTCCAGGAGCAGGTGGACAAGGCCCAGAACGAAGCCAGCAACGGCGCCGACGAGGCCGGACAGGCCAGCGACGAGGCCGGACAGGCCCTGGACGATGCTCAGGAGCAGATCGACAAGGCCCAGCAGGACGCGACCGACGCCGTCCAGGACGCCCTGAACGAGGCCGGGAACTAGAGCCGCTCCCCGGTCGATCCCGGGCCGGCGATCTCGATCCTTCTCCGGTCTGCTCCGAGATGGGTCAGCCGGACCTCGAAAAGGCGGCTGCCCATTCCCGCGAGAGCAGGCCCGGCCTCGCCCGGCCACTCTACGAAGACCACCCGGTCGGGGCCGAAGTAGTCGGCCAGCAGGCCGGGGTCCTCGTCTTCGATCGACCCGAGCCGGTAGAGGTCCAGGTGGGAAACCGGGCAGCGGCCGCGGTAGCTTCGCCCGATCGTGAAGGTGGGCGAAGGAATCGGGCCCTCGACCCCGAGCTCGCGCAGCGCCGCGCGGATCATCGTCGATTTCCCCGTCCCGACCTCGCCGCTGAACAGGATCACGTCACCCGGCGCGAGCCCCGCCGCCAGCTCCCGGCCCGCCTCCGCGGTCCGCTCCGGGCTGTCCGAATCGATCCCGACCGGCCCGCCCCGGTCCGGGCTCACGCCTCGGCTCCGGGGAGCGGGCGCTGGAGCAGCTGCGGCAGGGTGGCCAGGTCGGCGGCCAGCAGGTCGGCCGTAGCAGAGGCCCTGAGCGCCGCAGCCGGGTGGAACAGCGGCAGCAGGAAGACTCGACGCCCGCCGAGCTCCCTGACCTGGGGTCGGCCGTGGACCCGGGTGATCCCGGTCTGGTCACCGGTGAGCAGTTTGGTCGCGAAATTGCCCAGGGTGGCGACCACCCGGGGTTCGATCAGCCTGATCTGCTCATTCAGCCAGGGGCGGCAGGTCTCGATCTCGGAGCCGGCGGGATCGCGATTGGCCGGGGGACGGCACTTGAGCGTGTTGGCGATGAAGACGTCCTTCCTCGCTATCCCCACGTCGCCGAGCATCGCGGTCAACAGCGCGCCGGACCTGCCGACGAACGGCAGTCCCTGACGGTCCTCTTCCGCACCCGGCGCCTCGCCGACGAACATCAGGTCGGCATCTGCATTACCGGCACCGAACACGACCTGGGTCCGGGACCGGCTCAGCGCGCATCGCTCGCAGTTCCGGGCTTCGCGAAATACATCGACCAGCTGCTCGCGCCTCTGTTCGGGTGTAGCCGCCATTGCCGCAGCCTATAATTGCGTCAGGCCGTCACTCGATCGATTGAGGACGGACCCGAATCCAGTCAGCTTCACGACACGCCCTCCGGGGCACCCCAACCGTCTGGTATCGCCGCGAGGGAACTGGAACGGACACATGGTCACAACCACTGACAGAGCAGAGGCGATCACCGTGATCGGCGCCGGCCGGGTCGGTCGCTCGATTGCCATCGCGGCCGGGCGGGCCGGGCTCGCTGTGGAGCTTCGCGCCAGGACCGACGGACTGGAAGGACTGGTCGGAACGACCGTCCTGCTGTGCGTCCCGGACCAGGAGATCGCCCCGCTGGCCGGCCGCATCGGAAGGCGGTCCGGTCTCCCCCGTCTGATCGGTCACACCAGCGGCGCCACCCGGCTGGATGCGCTGGCCGGTAGCTCCAGCCACGGCAGCTTTTCGCTCCACCCGCTGCAGACGGTGCCCGACGGGGAAACCGACCTGGGGGGCTGCCCGGCGGCGGTCTCCGGCTCCGATCCCCGGGCCCTGGATTTCGCAGCCGGGCTGGCCGGAGCCCTCGGCATGGAGCCGTTTCCGGTGTCCGAGGCCGACCGCGCGATCTACCACGCGGCGGCCAGCATCGCGTCGAACTTCCTGGTCGCGCTCGAAGAGACGGCGGCCGGCCTGCTCGGCGAGATCGCGGTCGAGGATCCCCGGACGGTGCTGGCACCGCTGGTCGGGCGGAGCCTGCAGAACTGGATCGAACGGGGCGGGGCCGCGCTCACCGGGCCGATCGCCCGGGGGGACACCGCTACCGTGGAGCTGCACCGCAGCGCGCTGGCCGAACGTCGCCCCGACCTGTCGGATTTCTATGAGGCCCTGGCCCTGAGGACCTCGGCCCTGGCCGGTGAGTCCCGATGAAGGTGCTCCGGACTCCGGCCCAGATGGGCGACGCCCGGGAGCAAGCCCGCCACGATCGGATCACGGTCGGTCTGGTGCCGACCATGGGCTACCTGCATGAAGGCCACAATTCGCTGCTCAAGGCGGCCCGGGAACAGTGCGACCGGGTCGTGATGAGCCTTTTCGTCAACCCCACCCAGTTCCGGCCCGGAGAGGACCTGAGCATCTACCCCAGGGACGAGCAGCGCGACCTGGCGATCGCCCGCGCGGCCGGCGTCGACCTGATCTACGCCCCGGACGTGGACGACGTCTATCCGCCCGGCTTTGCGACCGAGGTCGCGGTGACCGGACTCACCGAGGTGCTGTGCGGAAGCCCCGGCAGCCGCGGGCCTTCCCATTTCACCGGGGTGACCACGATCGTCGCCAAGCTGCTCAACACGGTGGATCCCGACTATGCCTACTTCGGCCAGAAGGACGCCCAGCAGGCGACCGTGATCCAGCGGATGGCCGAGGACCTCGATTTCCGCACCCGGATAGTGGTTCTGCCTACCGTGCGCGAACGCGACGGCCTGGCGATGAGCTCACGCAATGCCTACCTCACGGACGAGGCGCGCGAACGGGCCGCGGCGATCTGGAAGGCCCTGCTCGAGACGGAGTCGGTCTACGCCACCTCGGGCCTGGAGGCCGGGCTCGAGGCCGGCCGGCAGGAGCTGGACCGGGCCGGGATCACTCCCGAGTACTTCGAAGCGCGCTACCCGGGCACGCTCGACCCGGCCGAGGCGGACAGTGACGAAGCAATTCTGGTCGCGGTCGCGGCCGATGTCGACGGGACCAGGCTTATCGACAATATCCTGATCGAACCGGAGAAGGGCAAGGTGAACGCGACATGAGCACCGGCAAGAGAAGTGAACAGGAACGCAGTCCGATGACGATCACCCGGCTGGCCGAAATGCGGGACGCCGGCGAGCCGATCGCGATGATCACCGCTTATGACTTTCCCTCGGCCGAAGTGGTCGAGCAGGCCGGGGTCGATCTGGTCCTGGTCGGCGACTCGGCGGCAAACTGCGTACTCGGCTACGACAGCACGGTGCCGGTCGGAATGGACGAGATGACGATCCTGGCCAAAGCGGTACGCCGCGGCCTGAAGACGCCGCTCTTGGTCGGCGACCTGCCGTTCGGCTCATACGAAGCCTCGAACGAACTGGCGATCGCGAGTTCACAGCGGCTGGTCAAGGAGGCCGGGTGCGACGCAGTGAAGCTGGAAGGTGGCGGCGCCTCGGTCGAGCGGGCCGAAGCGATAATCGAGGCCGGAATACCGGTCATGGGCCACGTCGGGCTGACCCCCCAGACCGCGACCGCGCTCGGTGGGATGAAGGCCCAGGGGCGCACCGCCGACCGGGCGATCAAGGTCGCCGACGATGCGCTTGCCCTGGAGCGGGTCGGATGCTTCGCGATCGTGATCGAGGCTGTGCCCGAAGCGGTGGCCGCGATGATCGTGGCCAAGCTCGACACCCCGACCATCGGCATCGGTGCCGGCAACGCGACCTCCGGACAGGTGCTTGTGCTGCACGACCTGGCCGGGATCAACGACGGTCACCTGGCCAAGTTCGTCAAACGCTACGCGGACGTCAGGGGCGAGATGCTGAAAGGGGTCGAGCAGTATGTGTCCGAGGTCCGGTCGGGCTCGTTCCCCGGGCCGGAGCATGTCTACAGCGTCGAACCTTCCGAGCTCGACGGCCTGCGTCGCCGGCTCGACGAAGGCGATCTCGAGTCAAGCTATTCCTGGGACTGGGAGCCGCTTCCCTGAGACCGGAACTCGATCTCGCGGATCACCCGGGCCGGGGATCCGGCCGCGATCACGCCCCGGGGAAGGTCTCCCGTGACGACCGAGTTCGAACCGATCACGCAGCGATCGCCGATGGTCACGCCGCCGGTCACCACGCAGTTGACGCCGAACCAGCAGTTCGAACCGATCCTGACCGGGCCCTTGGTGGTGAATCCCTGCCAGGTGACCGGGAGGTCGGGATCGTCGAACCGGTGGCTGGCGTCGCCGACGAAGCAGCCGTTGGCGAACATGACGTGGTCCCCGATCGTCACCTCCTGCTGGGCGGCGACCATGACCCCGCGGTTCAGAAAACAGCCGTCACCGATCGAGATCAGGGCCTCGGGCGACATCGTGATCCAGCAGCCCGGCTCGAACAGGGTGCCCTGTCCCACGGTCAGCCGGCCCGACTCCAGGCCCTCCAGGACCTCGCCTTCGATCGGGTGGCGGATGTACGACCCGCGACGAGCCATCTCACGATCCAGCCTGAACCGGCGGACCAGTCGGTGGTTGCGCTCGTACCAGCGGCGCTTCTGCCACCAGATTTTCCAGCCGCGCTGATCTTCCACACCACTACTCTGCCAGAGGCGGATAAGGTGCGACAGACATGTACGGCGAAATCGGGATGCGGTCGTGACGGCGGCCCGGGAGGAGATCGATGCTCTGGCGTAAGAAGGTTCCGGAAAAGCAGGAAGAGGAATCTGAGACCGGAGAAGCCCGTTCACCCGGCCGGCCCGCGGCAGGTGCGGCAAACCGGCGCCCCGACGCGCACGACCTGGTCGGGGGGATAGACCTCGGCGGCACCAAGGTCGCCGCCTCCGTGATCTCCCCGGACCACGAAATCCTTTCGTATCGTCGACGCCCCACCCCCAGCAAGGGCGGACCTCCCGACGTGGTCGAGGCGATGGCGCTGACCATGCAGGATGCGGCCGCCGATGCCGGGCTCGAAACCGGCCAGCTCCGGGGCGTTGGGGTCGGAGCACCGGGCTCGGCCGATACCGCGACCGGTACGCTGAGCGGCGCCGGGAATCTTCCCGACTGGTCGGGCGAGTTCCCGCTGGGGACCACGCTGGCCAAGGCGCTCGACACACCCGTAGTCGTCGGCAACGACGTGCAGGTCGGAACCGACGCCGAATACAGGCTCGGGGCCGGTCGCGGGTTCAGCAGCCTGCTGGGGGTCTTCTGGGGCACCGGGGTCGGCGGTGGGATAGTCCTCGACGGCAGGCCGTGGAGGGGCCGGGGCAGGGCCGGCGAGATCGGCCACACGATGGTCCGCCGGGGCGGTGCCCGCGGGCTGAACGGGCTGAACGGAACGGTCGAGGCCTACGCCGGTCGCCGTGCGATGGAGGAGCAGGCCCGTCTCGAGGTGAAGAAGGGCCGGAAGACCGACCTGTTCAAGCTGATGAAGAAGCACGACAAGCCCCATCTGACCAGCCGCATATGGGCCGACGCCCTGGAGAAAGACGATGAACTTGCGACCGATCTGCTGAACCGGGCGGTCAAGGCGCTGGCCGCCGGCATCGCGTCGGCGATCAACCTTCTCGACGTCGAAGCGGTGGTCATCGGCGGTGGCATGGGGGTTCGATTCGGTGACACGCTGGTGCCCAGGATCATCGGCCGGATGGACCGCTACCTGCTGAACCCGGACGACCCGCCGGCGATCAAGGTGGCCGGGCTCGGTGACGACGGAGGGGTACTGGGCGCCGCCCTGCTGCTGGAGCCCAAACCGTAGAGCTCAGGCCGAGCGGCCGTCAGGGCGGATCGCCAGCTTGTGACCGGGGCCGGCCGCCTGCTTCTCCCAGGCTTCCACGGCCCGCTCGAGCGGGATGACCTCGACCTCGATCTCCAGCTCACCGCGGTCCGCGTGCCCGCACATGGTCCGGAACGCGGCCTCCCGGACCTCTCGCGGCGCCCAGAAGTTGCGATGCCCGCGGATCTCCAGCGATGCGCCCCGCAGCCGGCCGGCCGTAATCGTCGACCGCCGGCCGGCCGAATTACCGACCTGGACCAGCCGGCCGGTCGGCCTGATCGCTTCGAGCGCGGCGGCGGCCGGCTCACCCCAGAGCCCATCGATGACCAGGTCCGGTCCTCCCCCGGTCTCCCGCACGATCGCCGCGGTCAGGTCCGGCGCTGCGGTATCGACCACCGCGTCGGCACCGAGGGCCAGTACCTTCTGCCGACCCGCGGCGCTCCTGGCCGCGCCGGTCACCCGACCGGCGCCGAGCAGCCGCGCCGCCTGGATCGCGATCTGCCCCACCACTCCGCTCGCCCCGAGCACGAGCACGCTCTCACCCGGCTGCAGCCGGCCGCGCCACTGAAGCGAAAGCCAGGCGGCGAGGCCGGCCACTCCGAACGCGATCGCCTGCTCCGGTCCGGTGCCGTCGGGCACGGGGATTCCGCTTCCGGAGTCGATCACAGCGCGTTCGGCCAGCGATCCCGATGGCGGGATCGCCCCGTCGAACCAGATCCGCTCGCCGCTCTGGAGCCGGCCGATCCCCTCGCGCCCGGGCACGTACGGGACCGGCGGCTGTCCGGCGTCGAAGGTCCCCGAGGCGATCACGAGGTCGACCGGGTTGAGGCCGGCGAGCTCGATCTCGACCGTTTCCTGGCCTTCGGCCGGCCGTGGCAGCTCAAACGACTCGACCGCCGGCGGCTCGCCGTACGAGTTGATTACCGCGGCCCGCATGCGCCGGTCAGGCCGCGACCGGCACGCGGAGGCCCAGCGGCGCCCTGAGGAAGTCGCCGGTGTACGACTCGGGGACCGAGGTGACCTCTTCCGGCGTGCCGGTCGCGACCACCCGTCCTCCCCCTTCGCCTCCCTCCGGCCCGAGGTCGATCACCCAGTCGGCGCTCTTGATCACGTCGAGGTCGTGCTCGATCACGATGACCGTGTTGCCCGCGTCGACCAGCCGACCGAGCACGTCCAGCAGACGGCGCACGTCACCGAAATGGAGCCCGGTCGTCGGTTCGTCGAGGATGTAGAGGGTTGAGCCGGTCGCCACCTTGGACAGCTCCGAAGCGAGCTTGATTCGTTGTGCCTCGCCGCCGGACAGAGTGGTCGCAGGCTGTCCGAGCCGTACGTATCCGAGTCCGACGTCGTTCAACGTCCTCAGCCGGCGGGCGATCTTCGGGATGGTCTCGAAGAACGGCTGGGCCTCCTCGATCGACATCTCGAGCACGTCGGCGATCGACTTGCCCTTGAACCGGACCTCCAGCGTCTCGCGGTTGTAGCGGTGGCCGTGGCACTGCTCACACGGCACGTACACGTCCGGCAGGAAGTGCATCTCGATCTTGATCTGGCCGTCGCCCTTGCAGACCTCACAGCGACCGCCCTTGACGTTGAAGCTGAACCGGCCCGGCTTGTAGCCCCGGGCCCGGGACTCCTGGGTCGCTGCGAACAGCTGCCGGATGTGGTCGAAGACCCCGGTATAGGTGGCCGGATTGGAGCGCGGCGTGCGGCCGATCGGCGACTGGTCGATGCTGATGATCTTGTCAATCTGATCGAGCCCGTCTATCCCGTCGTGCGGCCCCGGGCGGAGCTTGCCCTGGTGCAGCCGGTTGGCCACCGCCGGGTGCAGGGTCTCGTTGACCAGGGTCGACTTTCCCGACCCCGACACGCCGGTGACGCAGGTCAGCACGCCGAGCGGGAACTCGACGTCGATCCCGGCCAGGTTGTGCTGGCGGGCCCCGCGCACGGTCAGCGCCCCGTCGGCGACGCGCCGGGAGCCCGGCACCTCGATCCCCTCGAGGCCGGTCAGGTACTTGCCGGTCAGCGATTCGGGGTTGGCCTGGACCTCGGCCGGGCTTCCCGCGGCGACCACGAAGCCGCCGTGCTCACCGGCCCCCGGGCCGAGATCGACCAGGTGGTCGGCGGCCTTCATCGTGCCCTCGTCGTGCTCGACCACGATCACCGTGTTGCCGAGGTCGCGCAACCGCTCGAGCGTGCCGATCAGCTTCTCGTTGTCGCGCTGGTGCAGGCCGATCGAAGGCTCGTCGAGCACGTACATGACCCCGACCAGGCTCGACCCGATCTGGGTGGCCAGCCGGATCCGCTGGGCCTCCCCGCCCGAAAGCGTCCTGGCCGACCGGGCCAGCGACAGGTAACCGATCCCGACGTTGACCAGGAACGAGAGCCGCTCGGCGACCTCCTTGACGATCAGCCGGGCGATCGCCCGCTCGGTCTCGGTCAGCTCGAGCCCCTCGATCCACTCGCGCGCCGCACTGGCCGACATCTCGGTGAAGTCACGGACCGAGATCCCGCCCACCGTGACCCCCAGGCTCTCCGGGCGAAGCCGCGCCCCGTGGCAGGACGGGCAGGGCTGCTCGGCCATGTACTCCTCGATCCGGTCCCTTACCGATTCGGAATCCGACTCCTGGTAGCGCCGCTCGAGGTTGTTGACCAGACCCTCGAACTTGACCGAATAGCTCCGGCGCCGGCCCGAGCGGGCCTTGGTCCGGATCGTGTGCCGTTCAGTCCCGGTCCCGTGCAGGAAGATCTCCTGCTGCTCTTCGCTCAGGTCCTGCCACGGTGCGTCGACGTCGATCCCGTAGGTCTCGGCGACCGCCTTGATCAGGCGCTTCCAGTAACCGGAGTAACCCATGCGCCACGGCTGCAGCGCGCCTTCGGCCAGCGAGAGGGTCGGGTCGGGCACGACCAGCCGGGGATCGATCACCCGCTTGAAGCCGAGTCCGGTGCATGCCGGGCAGGCGCCGTGCGGCGCATTGAACGAAAAGATCCGGGGCTCGAGCTCGGGCATCGAGGTGCCGCATTTCAGGCAGGCGAAGTTCTCCGAAAAAAGCAGCCGCTCGCCATCGATCACCTGGATCTCGACCAGGCCATCGGCCATCCCGGCGGCCGCCTCAACCGATTCGGACAGCCGGCGTCGCAGGTCCGGCTTCATGACCAGCCGGTCGA
>JAGQUV010000017.1 GCA_020438295.1 Solirubrobacterales bacterium | reverse complement strand
GAGGAGTCCGACCGCCTGACCGGCCTCCGGCGCGGTGCCGACGACTACGTGGTCAAACCTTTCTCACCGGCCGAACTGGTGGCCCGGGTCGAAGCCGTGCTGCGGCGGGCCTCGCCACCTGACGGAACCGCCGACCCGATCCGGCACGGAGACCTGGTGATCGACCCGTCGCAGCGAATCGTCACGGTTGCCGGCCGGGAAGTCGCCCTTACCCAGCTCGAATTCGACCTGCTCGCCTTCATCGCGGCCCGTCCCGGCCAGGTGTTCACCCGCGACCATCTGATGGAAGAAGTGTGGGGTCACAGCTTCTTCACCGACACCGGGACCGTCACCGTGCATATCCGCCGCCTGCGGGCCAAGCTCGAACCGGACCCCGAGCACCCGGTCCATATCGAGACGGTGTGGGGTGTCGGCTACAGGTTCAGGGCATGAACCGGATGCCGGCCATAACCCGCTCCCTGCTGATCGGACTGCTCGCCTGCCTCGCCGGGGCGTTGATCATCGGGGGCGCCTACGACCTGGCCGGGGCGCGAACCACGTTCCTGTTGCTGCTGCCGCTCGCCGCGATGGTCCTGTTGCTCGCCCACTGGATGGCGGCCCACCGGCGCCGCCTGGGCGGCCTGGCCCGGCAGTTCCGTTTCGGGGTGATCGTCGTGGTCGGCTCGATCCTGGCATCGGTCTGGATCGCGGCCTACGCGATGTTCCTGTCGCACCACGACGCGGTGGTCGTCTCGGTCATGGCCACGGTGATCGGCGTGGTCGCGCTCAGGGTCGGGGAGATCGTCTCCCGCGGGGTCACCAGCGACGTCGAGTCACTGCGCGACGGCCTCGAAGCGGTCGGCGGCGGGAGCCGTGACACCGTGGTCGAGGTCGGTGGTGACGACGAATTGGCGCAGCTGGCCGACTCGATCAATGCGATGATCGCCCGTCTCGGCGCCGAAGAGGCCAGCCGGGAAGAGGCCGACGCGGCCCGGCGGCGGCTGGTCGCCTCGGTCTCCCACGACCTGCGGACACCGCTGGCCTCACTGCGACTCCTGGTCGAGTCGATCGAGGACGGCGTAGCGACCGGCCAGACCCGCGACCGCTACATCAGCCAGCTCAGGGTGCACGTGTCGGTCCTGACCGGCTTGGTCGACGACCTGTTCGAGCTGTCCCGGATCGAGGCCGGCGACATCGCCTGGACCATGAGCCGGATCGAACTGGACGCGCTGGTCGGCGACATGGTGGAAGCGATGCGGACCGAAGCCGACACCCGCGGGGTCCGGGTCGAGGCCGACCTGCCCGAAAACCGGCTGTTGGCCGAGGCCAACCCGGAAAAGGTCCAGCGGGTTCTGTTCAACCTGATCCAGAACGCGATCCGCCACACCCCGGCCGACGGCTCGGTCACCGTCCGCGCACGCTCGTCGAGCGGCGAGGTGGAAGTCGAAGTGACCGACCAGGGCACCGGCATCGCTCCCGACGACCGCCCGCACGTATTCGAGCCGTTCTACCGCGGCGGGACCGACTCGTCCCGGACCACCGAGGGCGCCGGTCTCGGCCTGGCCATCTCACGGGCGATCGTCGAGGCCCACGGCGGCAGGATCTGGCTCGAGTCGTCCGGCAGCGGCACCCGGATGCGGTTCACGCTGCGCTCCCCGGTCCCCGGGTAGCCATCCGCGTATCCTCCAGAGCCGATGAGCGCGAAACGGAGCAAGGCCGCGAAATCGGGTGCCGTGGTCGGCATGGCCGCCCGCGGCTTCAACTACGCCCGGAGGGTCGACTGGGCGGCCGTCTGGATCCGGGCCCAGTGGCTGACCCACCACACCAGGCGCCTCTACAACAACCTCAGCGAGGAGGAGCGCCGCGAGTTCCTCGACCTGGTGGTGCCGACCAAGGACTCGAAGATGATCGCCAAGGAGGACCGCGGCAGAGTCCAGGAACTGGTGACCAAGGCGTTCACCGGCAAGCGTTAGGCCACGGTTCAGGCTCGAGCGCATAGGCTGGGGTATGGACCTCGACGAGCTCCTTGCAGAAGAAACGGTCAATCCCGAATCCGGCCCGGAGCCGAACCGCCCGGCCGGAGTCGACCCGGAAAGCGATTCTTGGCTGGACGCGGCGCTGCTCAGCTACGCGTCCGAACCGGAATAGGGCGATCGGGACGTTCGGGAGCCGGCGGTAGACGGCCTGGCGCGGTCGCTCAGGCGATGCCGCCGAGCGCAAGACCGACCAGATAGGCGACCCCTGCGGCCGAACCGCCCAGGGCGAGGGTCTCCAGGCCCCCTCGCCACCAGGCCTGTTCGACGATCTTCGACTTGGCGATCCCTACAGCGAGGAAGCCGAGCCCGGTGAGGATCGTGCTGACCAGGTAGGGGTGGGCGATCAGGTCGGGAGAGGCCACGTTGAGCAGGAACGCCAGAACCGGCAGCGTGCCGACGATCAGGAAGGCGGCGAAGGTAGCCAGTGCGGCCCTGAACGGATCGGTCGCATCGGGTCCGAATCCGAGCTCCTCGGTCATCATGAAGTCGACCCAGCGATCGCGGTCCGAGGTGATCACGGCGGCCGCACGATCGAGGTCGTCGCCTTCGAAGCCCTTGGCGGCCAGGATCTGGCGCACCTCCTCGCACTCCCCCTCGGGATAGCCGGCGATATGGCGCTGCTCCCGCTCCCGGGCCTGACGACGCTCGTCGATCTGGGCCCTCGAGCCGAGGAAGTTGCTGACACCCATGCTGAAGCCGTCCGCGAACAGGTTCGCCATCCCCAGAATCACCACGACCTTGTCGTCGAGGCTGGCCCCGGCCGAACCGGCGACGATCGCGAACGTGGTGACCGCTCCGTCGATCGCGCCGTAGATGAAGTCACGCAGGTAGCTCGGCCCCGGCGCCTGGTCGAGCCGCTCCCTGACCGCGTCCGGGGTGTGCTCCATGCGGTGCCGGTAGCGCCGGCTGGCCTTCCTGTCGATCGAACGGCTGATCACCGACTTGAGGATATCCCCGCCGGTTCCGGGCCACCGGGGGCGAGCCGGGTCCGGCCGGTCCGAGCGGCGCGATCAGGCCACTCGCCCGCTGATACGGTCCGGCCATGACTCTCGTACGGACGGAACGCGACGGCCCACTGGCGACGATCACCATCGACAGCCCTCCGCTCAACCTGTTCGAGCGCCGGTTGATCGAACAGCTCCAGGCGGCGATCGAGGACATGTACGCGAAACCGCCGCGGTGTCTGCTGATCCAGGCCGAAGGCGACGTGGTTTCGGGCGGCGTCAACGTCGAGGAATTCAAGGGCATCTCTCCCGCCCAGGGATCGCGGCTCTGGAACGACCTGCTTGAGCTGATCGACCGGGTCGAGGCCCTGCCACTCCCGGTCGTGTTCGCCTCGCACGGCCTGACCCTGACCGCGGCTTTCGAGCTGTCGCTTGCCTGCGACCTGATCATCGCCGCGGAATCGGCCCAGTTCGGGCTGGTCGAGATCGTGGTCGGCCTGACCCCGTCGATGGGCGGCACCCAGCGGCTGGCCGAAAGGGCCGGTTCGGGACGGGCCAAACAGCTGGTCATGACCGGGGGCCTGTTCGACGCGGCCACGCTGGAGCGCTGGAACGTGGTCAACGAAGTGGTCGCCGACGACGAGCTCCGCGCCCGTGCGGACAAGCTGGCCAAGAGGCTGGCCAATGGCCCGACCAGGGCCCATGCGATGACCAAGCGCATAGTGCGCGCGTTCGTAGAAGGTGGGGTCCCGGCGGCCGACCGGGTTACCCGCCGCGACGCCGGTGACCTGTTCGGAACCGAGGACCTGCAGAACGCCGTCGAGACGTTCCTCGCGGAAGGCCCCGGTCACGCCGGCTTCGAAGGCCGCTAGCCCGGCGGCGACGATCGGGCCCACCGGTTGCGACCGGTCCGGCCGGGACGGGCCGGGTCAGGCAGAGCCGGCCGGACTCAGGAGAGCACCATGCAGTGCTCGGGGTGCCAGCCGACCCGGACCTGCTGGCCGACCTGCCACTGGTCGTCGGACTGGACCCGGTAAGTGGCCTGCTCTAGCGCTACCAGCCGGCCCCCGCTGGCCAGCTTCAGGGTCAGCTGGTTGCCGACCCCGAGGTAGACCATGCTCTCGATCTCGCCGTCCACCGTGAACATGCCGGGCTGGA
This sequence comes from Solirubrobacterales bacterium, assembly GCA_020438295.1. GTDB lineage: Bacteria > Actinomycetota > Thermoleophilia > Solirubrobacterales > 70-9 > 67-14. The sequence continues at coordinate 36,014 of JAGQUV010000017.1, read as the reverse complement.
TCTTCTCGTTGTCGTTGCCGATCTCGTCCACCGCCACCTTTTCCGGGCGGACCGCGATCTGCACCGGGTCGCCGGTGCGGAAGTCCGACGGCAGATCCGGCACCGGCAGCGAGTTCCCCCCGACGCGGACCCGGCCCTGGCCTTCGGCCTTGCCCTGGAGCAGATTAGAGATGCCGATGAAGCCGGCGACGAACTCCTCGCTCGGGTGTTCGTAGATCTCCTCCGGCGCTCCGCACTGCACGACCCGCCCATCGCTCATGACGGCGATCCGGTCGGACATCGAGAGCGCCTCCTCCTGGTCATGGGTGACGTAGACGAACGTGATCCCGACCTCACGCTGGATCTGCTTGAGCTCGATCTGCATCTGGCGCCTCAGCTTCAAGTCGAGCGCACCGAGCGGCTCGTCGAGCAGCAGTACCTGGGGCCGGTTGACCAGGGCCCGAGCCAGGGCCACGCGCTGGCGCTGACCGCCGGACAGCTCACCGGCCCGGGACTTCGCCCGGGACGAGAGGTCGACCAGTTCGAGCGCATCGGCGACCCGGGTCTGGATCTCGGCCTTCGGGGTCTTCTTCCGCTTCAGGCCGAACGCGACGTTGCCTTCGACGTCGAGATGCTCGAACAGTGCATAGCTCTGGAAGACCATGTTCACGTTGCGCTTGTGCGGCGGCACCTTCTCCACCGGTTCGCCCTCGAGCAGGATCCGACCCTCGGTCGGCACCTCGAAGCCGGCCAGCATGCGCAGGGTGGTCGTCTTGCCGCACCCCGAGGGGCCGAGCAGGGAGAAGAACTCTCCCTTGTTGATCTCCAGGTTGACGTCGTCTACCGCGACGAACTCGCCATACCGCTTGGTCACACCATCGATCTTGATCGCCTGTTCGGCCATCTATCCCTCCGCTCCGGTCAGCACTTTCACGCCACTCTCGCGGCGCCCGAAAAACCTCGGGATCATGACCGCCAGAGCGACCGCCGAAATCGAGACCACCATCATCAGGGTCCCGATCGCGTTGATCGTCGGTGACACCCCGAACCGGATCATCGACCAGATCCGGACCGGCAGCGGCTGCGACTGTTCACCCGTGGTGAAGAAAGAAAGCACGAAGTCGTCGAACGAGAGCGCGAAGACGAGCAGGCCGGCCGCCACCACCGCCGGCCACAGCGCCGGGACCAGCACCAGCCGCACCGATTCGAGCCGGCTGGCGCCGAGGTCCCTGGCGGCGTCCTCGATCTCGATCCCGATGGTCGCCAGCCGCCCCCTGACCACGATCGTCACGTACGAGATTGAGAAAGTGATGTGGGCCAGCACGATCGTCCAGAAGGAGAGGCCGATCCCGAGCTGCGAAAAGATCAGCAGGGCCGAGATGCCGGCGACGATCTCGGGGGTGACCAGCGGGACCAGCATCAGCAGGTTCGAGCCCTTTGCCATGCGTGAACGGGAACGGACCAACCCGATCGCCAGCGCGGTGCCGACCACGGTCGCGACCACCATCGTGATCAGCGCTATCTCGATCGAGATGAACAGCGATTCGCGCAGGGTCGAATCGTTGAAGAAGTCCTCGTACCAGCGCAGCGAGATGCCGTCCATCACCTGTAGCGATTTCTGGCTGTTGAACGAGAAGACAATCACGACCAGGATCGGTACGAACAGGAATACGTAGACCAGACCGGTGAACACCCGCAGGAACCGTGGCTTGTCGAAAGCCGAACCGGACTTCACAGCACCTCCGCCTCACCCTTTGCGGCCCGCCTCAGGTAGAGCACCATCCAGACCGAGAGGAACAGCATCATGATCATGGTCAGGGCGGCGCCGAACGGCCAGTTACTGGCCGCGAAGAACTGGTCCTGGATCAGGTTGCCGACCATGTAGGTGTCGGGCCCGCCCAGCAGCTGGGCCGAGACGAAATCACCGACCGACGGGAGGAAGACCAGCACGCAGCCGGCCAGGATGCCGGCCTGCGTGGCCGGGATGGTCACGTGGATGAAGGTCTGGAGCGGCGACCCGTAGAGGTCTTTGCCGGCCTCGACCACCGACTGGTCCATCCGCTCGATCGAGCCATACAGCGGGAGGATCATGAAGATGATGTAGCCATAGACCAGCCCGCCGATCACCGCCCAGGGCGTGTTGATCATCTGGACCGGCGCGTCCGAGAGCCCGAGGTCGACGATTGCGTTGTTGACCAGGCCTTCGTCGGCCAGCAACGCGACCCAGGCATAGGTCCTGACCAGGTAGTTGACGAAGAAGGGGATGACCAGGGCGGCCAGCAGCACGTACCGCCAGCGGCCGCCGAACCTAGCGATGTAGTAGGCCACCGGATATCCGATCGCCAGGCAGATCAGCATGGTGGCGAGCGCGTAACCGACCGACCGCAGCAGGACCGGAAGGTAGGTCGAGTTGAAGACGTCGTCGTAGTTGCCCAGTTTGAATCCGTATACGCCGCGGCCGAAATCGTCGACGTGGCCGAACGAGAGAGCGAAAATCAACAGCAGCGGCGCCGCGAACAGCACCAGGATCCAGAGCGTCCCGGGAGCCAGGAACCAGTTCCAGAACCGGTGGGCGTTCACGTCGGCGCCACCTCGTTCCGCCTGCCGCGAGTCACGCCTTGACCTCGGTCCAGATCCGGTTCCACTCGCGGCGCGCCTCGGGCGTGTCGAGCCTGAACTCGTTCGACGAGCCCTTGAGCTCGTTCAGGTTGACGTCGATCGAGGGATCGTCCTTGACCAGCTTCGCAAACGCTTCGCGCCCACCGGCCACCGGTTGCGGGTAGCCATTCCACATCACGTTGCGATATGCGTTTTTCGGCGAGAGCACCCAGTCGATGAACAGAAGCGCCGTACCCGGGCTCTTGGCGGTCACCGGGATGCTCATCGCGTCGGTCCCGACCGGCACTCCCTCCTTGCAGGTCTGGTACCTGAAGATCGAGGGGTCGCTGACCTGGTTGCGGGCGTTGACCACGTCACCGTTCCAGGCCTGCTGGATCCAGGCCGACCCGGAGACCAGGTTCTGGGCGGTCAGGGTCGAGAAGCCGCGCAGGCCCTTCTTCTGCTCGAGCAGCGTCTCTTTCGAGACCTCCAGCTCTTCCGGCTTGGCCGTGTTCAGGTAGAAGCCGTTGAGCAGGTTCGCCTGACCGATCCCCTCCTGGAAATCGTCGAGCATGAAGATCTTGCCGAACGCCTCGGGGTTGCTCATGTCGTTCCAGGACTCGGTCATCGTGTCGACCTTGTCGGTCCGCCAGGCGATCCCGGTCGTGTAGTAGGTGTAGGGCAGCGAGAACTCGGAGTTGGGGTCGTACCAGGGGCCGTCGAAGTAAGGGGAGACGGTGGCCGCGTTCTTCACCTGGGAGCGGTCGAACGGCCGGATCAGCTGTTCCTTCCTCAGCCGGCCGACGTACTCCGAGCTGGGGAAAATCAGGTCGTATTCCCCGCCCGACCGCAGTTTGACCATCATCGCCTCGAGGTTGTCGAAGTTGACCTCGTTGACCTCGACCCCGTACTTCTCGCCGAACTCCTTCTTTATGGCCGGGTCCATGTACTGGGCCCAGTTGAAGATCAGCAGGTCGCCGTCAATCTTCGGCTCGACGATGTCGCCGGCCGCCGAGGTATCCAGCGGGCGCTCGACCGTGCAGCCGCTGGCCCCGTAAGCGGTCAGCGCAAGACCGGCCCCGGCTGCCAACAGCTGTCGCCGATTGAGTCTAAGGTCGCTCAACTACCCAGTCCCACCTCTCCAGCGATCACCGGCCGATCCGGAAAGCGCTGCCATGAACCTAGTCGCTCAGCTCGGACGGGTCCAGCCCGAGCTCGATCGCAATCTTCCGGGCGGCCAGTGAGCGCACCCGCTCGATATCCATTTCGGGATCCCCGATCAGTGCCCTCACCCCGAGCCCGTCGAGCAGGCCGATCGCGAAATCGGCGCTCGCCTCCGGCTCGTCGGTCGTGAACTCGCCGCGCTCGACCCCGAGCTCGATCACTTCCAGCATCCAGTTGCGGTAGGCCTCGTAGAGCCTGGTCCCCATCGGCTGCATCGCCGGATCCCTGGTCGCCTGGAGCCAGAGCTCGACCCAAAGCGTCCACTCGTCGCGTTGCATGCCGGGCAGCGGAAGGCACTCGTCGATCATCACCCGGAGCCGCTCGGTGGCCGAGGCATCGGGATCGACCGGCCGGCCGAACCGGTCGGCCGCCGCCACCTCGTACGAGCGCATCAGCGCCTGCTCGAGCAGTTCCTCCCTGGTCGAGAAGTAGTGGTGGACCAGCGCCGTGGAGGCACCGGCCCGCTGGGCGACCCGGGCGATCCGCACATCGTCTATCCCTTCGGCGGCGATCGCCTCGCAGGCCGCCTCGAGTATTCTGTCGCGGGCGCCGACTGCCATCTGCCCCGCTCAGCGCCGCCCCGGCACCGGGCCCGAGTGATCCCGCCCGCCGCTGGTCATCGAATTCCGTCACCTGTCTCCCGCCCGAGATCCGACAGAACCGCCTCGGCCGCGTTGCGACCGTTGAGCGCGATCACGCTTCCGGCCGGATGGGTCGCCGCTCCCGACATGTAGAGCCCGGGCACCGGCGTCTTCGCACTGAGCCGGTCCTGCCACATCTGGTCCGGGGTGACCTCGCCCTGGAAGATGTTGCCGCCAGTCAGGCCGACCCTCGACTCGATGTCGGGCGGGCCCAGCACCTCGTGCTCGATCACGCAGTCACCGAAGTCGGGTGCGAACCGGCCGATCAGATCGATGAACTGGCCCGCGACGTCGGCTCGCTTCGCGTCCCAGTCACTGCCCTCGATCTCGTAAGGCGCGTACTGTCCGAACACACTGATCAGGTGCTTCCCGTCCGGCGCGACGGTCGGGTCGTACCCGGTCTGGATGTAGATCTCGGCGAACGCGACCGTCGGCTCACCCTCGGCGCATCGTTCGAACGCGGCCTGGGCCTCGTCCATCGTCCCGCACGCATCGATCGTCGCCTGGGCCGGCCAGGTCTCACCGGGCGCCGCGGTCCATTCGGGCAGCCGCTCGAGCGCCGCGTTGAACTTGACCACCGGGCTGCGCATCTTCCAGGCCTCCAGGCGGTCGGTGAATCCCCGGTCGACCGGCTCGCCGCCGAGCAGGCCGAGCAGCCGCTTGGGATCGGTATTGCAGACCACGTTCCGCGCCCTGATCACGGTGCCGTCCTCGCACTCGACGCCCACCCCCGGGACGATCGCCGCGACCTCGACCCCGCAGGCGACCGAAGCCCCGGCCTCGATCGCCGCGTCGGCGATCGCGAAGCTGACCATGCCCATGCCGCCCTCCACGTAACCCCAGACCGGGCCCTGGCCCTCGAGGTCACCCTGGTAGTGCATCAGCTTGATCGAAGCGGTCCCCGGTTCGAACGGCCCGCCCCAGGTGCCGATCACCCCCTGGCCGTAAAGTGCGGTATGGAGGCGCTGGTCGTCGATGTAGCGCTCCAGGACATCGGCGATCGAGTCGTTGAAGCAGAGGTCGATCATCTCCCGGTCCCCGCCGAGGATCTGCTCGATCTCGTCGCGGGAGGGGCTGTCCCCGACCCAGGTGTCCCGCGCCCCCTTGCGCAACTTGATTCGGACCTGGTCGAAAAGGCGCTCGTACTCCCAATACCCCTTCTGGTCGCCGGCCGAGACCCCGAGTGCATCCAGGTTGGCCTGGGTCCGCTGGTCGTCCAGGAACTGGCCGAACGCGGTTCCGTCTTCGAACGGGACCCACAGGTTGGGGTCGGCGGTGAAGAAGCGCAGGCCCCGCTTCCTGAGGTCGAGCTCGTCGATCACCAGGTCATCGAGCAGGCCGACCACGTAGGCGCAGGGGCTGACCACGAAGTCCCGCTCGGCGAACGGGCGCTCCAGGGTGCAGGCGCCGCCGACCCGGTCGGCCCGTTCCAGGACCAGCACGCTCTGGCCGGCCCGGGCGAGGTAAGCGGCGGCGGTCAGGCCGTTGTGGCCCGCGCCGACGACCACCGCATCCCAGTCGCGCGCGGCCAGCGCCGAAAGCGGCTCGGGCAGGCCTAGCTCGCCAAGCTGGTCGGCGACCGGATTCAAGCGGCCGCCCCTTCGCGAATCGGCTCGGGGCGGGACCCCGGCTCGAGAGCCTCCAGGTAGCGGCGGGCGATCATGTTGTCGAAGGCGTGCACGGTCGACTCCTCACCGGAATAGCGGCCGGCCGTGTAGCCCTTGATCCGGACCCCCTGCTGGGCCAGCTCGCAGACGTGCCAGTCCTGCCGGTTGGTCATGTCCCAGAACTCGATCGCGTCGGTCGGGTCGAAGTCCTCGGCCTCCACCGAGCGCTGCTCGAAGAACCACTCGCAGATCACCTCGGTCTCGCCCGGACCCCGCGGGTACAGGGTGTGCAGCATCACGTAGTCGGGATGCAGCGAGACCAGGGCGTTCGGGAAAAGCGCGAAATAGAGGACCGACCGCTCTTCGGCCTCGGTCAGGCCGGTGATCGGGGGACGCGAAGAAGCGTGGCCGCCGCCGCTGCCCATCGTCGCCGCGTCGCCGGCGGTCAGGGTCATCGAGCCGCCGCACCACTCGCCGGCCCCGTAGAACTCCTCTCCGCTCATGTAATTGCTGAGCCGGTTCAGTTCGGGGTGGATGCCGGGGCAGTGCAGGCACTCGTTGTAGTTCTCGGCGATCCCTTTCCAGTTGGCCTCGACCGAGTACTCGACCCGGCCGCCACCGACCAGCTCGGAGTTGCGGTAGTGGTCGAGGTGGTCGACCAGCTCCCCCACGTGCTCCCGCGCGTCGGGGGCCTGGCCGCCCAGATCGACCAGGAGCAGCCCGCCGACCACGGCCGAGCGCACCGGGATCAGCCCGAAGCAGCTCCGGTCGAAGTCGTCCACCTGGTCCATGTGCGGGGTGGCGACCAGGCTGCCGTCGAGCCCGTACGACCAGGCGTGGTAGGGACACTGGAGGCGCTTCTTCACCGAGCCCTCGCTGTCCTGCACGATGGTCGACCCGCGGTGGCGGCAGACATTGAGAAAGGCCCGTGGGACGCCGTCTTCCCCGCAGACCACTACCACGCTGTCGTCGCCGATCTCCCGCTTCAGGTACATGCCGGGGCGACCGACCCGGGATACGTGGCCGAAACAGATCCAGCCCGACGAGAACAGGTTCTCCAGTTCCCAGTCGAAGACCTCCTGGCCGGCGAATGCCGCCGGTGGGAGCATCGAGGCCCGGGCCAGCGGCTCCAGGTTCCGCCTGACCTCGGCCGGGTCGAGCGGCAGTACCGCCCCGGTGCTGGACCCGTTCATCGTCTCCATCCCACTCATTCCGACGCTCCAAATCCGGTCGATTGCGGCAAACCTAGCCGTTATTGACTTTGTAGTCAACCGCATGTACGCTGCCGGCGTCCGGCGCCAGACAGATTCAGGATCGAGGGAAGCATGAGTGAAAACGGATCAGCCGCAGTCGTCGTGGACGACCTCTCCGAGCGTGAGCTAGACCTCCAGGGAAGGGCCAGGCGTTTCGTCGACGACGCCCTGATCCCGCTCGAGGAGGAGGCCGAGCGCCTGCACGGCAGGCTGCCCGATTCCCGGATCGCCGAGGTCAAGGCGGCAGCCGTGGACGCCGGCCTGGTCGGCGGGCTGCACAAGCCCGAATACGGCGGGCAGGGCTGGTCTTCTCTCGAGTGGTTCCTGGTCGAAGAGCAACTGGGCCGTTCCACCAACGCGATCAGCTGGCACATCCCCAACGCGTACAACGTCTGGGACCACGCTTCCCCGGAGCTGGCCGAGCGCTGGCTGGTCCCGGCGCTCAGGGGCGAGCTGCGTGATGCCTACGCGGTGACCGAGAAGGGGGCGGGGTCCGACCCCTCGCAGATCGAGGCGACCGCGGTCCGCAGCGACGGCGGCTTTCTGATCAACGGGGAGAAGTGGTTCGTCACCTCCGGCGACGTCGCCTCGGTCCTGGTCGTGATGGCCAACCTGATCGAGGACGGCGAAAAGCATCCGACCCTGTTCGTGGTCGACAAGAGCCTGCCCGGGATCGAGACGGTCGCCGACCCGGCCTTCACCCACAGCTACCCGGACGGCCACCCTACGATCACCTTCACCGACGTCGAGGTCGGGTCCGGCGACGTGATCGGCGGGGTCGGTGGCGGCGACGAGGTCCAGCGCTCCTGGTTCTCCGAGGAGCGGCTCGGCATCGCCTCGCGCGGGGTCGGTTCGATGTGGCGGCTGCTTGACGAAACGGTCGACTGGGCGACCGGGCGCGAGCAGGGCGGCTCCCGGATCTTCGACTACCAGGGGGTCTCGTTCCCGCTGGCCGATTCGGCTGCCGACGCCACCGCCGGCCGCCTGCTCGCCGTCGACGTGGCCGAGCGGATCGATGCCGGGGCCGACCCCAAGATCTGCCACCACAAGGCCTCGATGGCCAAGCTGTTCGTCTCGGAAGCGGCCTGGCGGTGTGCCGACCGCTGCGTCCAGGTGTTCGGCGGCCGCGGCTACCTGCGGTCGAACGTCGCCGAGCGTTTCCTGCGCGAGCTCAGGGTCGACCGGATCTGGGAGGGAACCAGCGAGATCCAGCGGCTGATCATCGCCCGGGGGCTGGAGCGTCGCGGAGTCGAGACGATGCTCCACTGAGCAGGAGCCGCCGAGCGGGCCGGCCCGATCGGCGCCCGGCCGCGACACCCGCCGACCCGGCCCGAGCCCTTCTGAAATGGCCACCCGGACCCCGATCCCCGACCCCTCCCCACTCCTCGATCCCAGGTCGATCGCGGTGGTCGGGGCAAGCGAGCGGATCGGCTCCTACGCCGACACCGTGCTCCGCAACCTCGCATTCTCCGGCTTCGGGGGACCGATCTGGGGGGTGAACCCGAACCGCCGCGAGGTGCACGGACGGCCCTGCTTCCCCAGCCTGCTCGACCTGCCCGAGCCGGCCGACGCGGTCGTGGTCGCGATCCCGGCCGCGCTCGTCCCGGCCGCGATCGCCGATGCAGTCGAGCGGGGCTGCGGCGGGGCGGTCGTGCTTGCCGCCGGTTTCGGCGAGGTCGAGTCCGGCCGGCAGGCCGAAGAGGAACTGAGGCGGATCGCACTGGCCGGAGGCCTGCCCGTATGCGGACCGAACGGCAACGGCATCGTCTCGGTCGCCGGTGGCGGCTCGATCTGGGGCGACTCGCTGCCGGCCCTGGTCCCCGGCGGCGTCGCCATGGTCTCCCAGAGCGGCAACGTCGCGGTCAACGCGATCGGCTCACGGCGGGGCATCAACTTCCACACGATCGTCTCGACCGGCAACCAGACCGTGCTCGACACCGGCGCCTGGGTCGAGGCGATCGCCCGCCGCGAAGGGGTGCGCTCGATCGCGCTGTTCCAGGAAACCGACGGCGACGGCCGGGCCCTGGCCGAGTCGCTGGCGAGCTGCGCCGATCGCGGCGTCCGGGTAGCCGTGCTCAAGGTCGGGAGCTCGGCCGCCGGCGGCCAGGCCGCGGCCGCCCACACCGGGGCCGTGGCCGGCGACCACCGCGTCTTTCGGGCCTTGATGGACGAGGCCGGGGCCGCCTGGGCGACCGATCCGCACGAGCTGCTCGAGCTGGCCCGGGTCCTGGCCGAGCCCCGGGCCCTGCCGAAGGCCCCGCCCGGGCCGCGGTCGCCGACCCGGAGCGGACCTGCCGTCCTCACCTGTTCCGGCGGGGACTCCGGCATCGCCGCCGACCGGGCGGAAGCCCTGGGGCTCGATCTGCCACCGCTCGCCCCGGAAACGCTCACCCGACTCGGCGAGCTGTTGCCGGAGGCCGCGACCCCGGGCAACCCGCTGGACTACACCTCACTGCTCTGGACCGAGACCGAGCTGCTGAGCGAGATCGTGGCCACGGTCGGCCGGGATCCCTCGATCGACCAGCTCCTGCTGTTCCACGACCATCCCCAGGGCCTGCGACCGGAGCACGAGCAGGAATGGTCCGAAGTCCGCCGGGCCCTGGTCGCCGGAGCGATCCGTTCGGGAACGGCCGCGATCTTTGCCTCGACCCTGCCCGACCTGGTCAGCCAAGAAGCGGTGGCGGAGCTTTCCGGCCAGGGCGTCCCGGTGGTCGGGGGCATCCCGGCGGCCCTTTCGGCGGCCCGGGCCGGACGGATCGCCGCACCGGACCCCGGACGACTCCACCGGATCGCCGAGAGCGCCGGGAAATCGCGAGCAGAAAGGACGTCCCGCGACCCTGGCCCCGCCAGCCCGGCCGATCGGGCCGGGGACCCTGACCGGTCCTGGCTGGCCGAGGCCGAGGCCAAGCTCCTGATCGGTGAGTTCGGCCTGGTCGTACCGCCCGGACGCACCGCCGACGACCCGTTGAAGTGCGCGGCGATCGCCGAGGAAATCGGCTGGCCGGTTGCGGTCAAACTCTCGGGCCCCGGCATCCGGCACAAGAGCGAGATCGGCGCGGTCCGCCTGGACCTGGGTTCGCGGGCCGAAGTGGAGGCCGCCTGCGCCGGGATGCTCGAGCGGTACCGCTCCGGACGGGACGGTGGCAGCGGAGAACCGGTCGAGTTCCTGGTCGAAGCGATGGTCGAGCCGGGGGTCGAGCTGCTGGTCGCCGCCCGGCGCGACGCCGTGGTCCCTCATGTCGCGGTCGGCATCGGCGGCATCTGGACCGAGCTGCTCGACGACGTCGCCGTGGTGCCGCTGCCGGCCGAGCCGGATCGGATCCGGGCAGCACTCGGCCGGCTGCGGGGCGCAGCGATGCTGAGTGGCGGTCGAGGCACCGCGCCACCCGACCTCGACGCCGTCGCCGAGCTGGCCGCGACGGCCGGCAGGGTCCTACTCGAAACCGATCTCGAGCTGCTCGAACTGAATCCGGTCGCTGCCGGTCCGGACGGTGCCGTAGTGCTCGACGCCCTGGCCCGTCGCCTGCCCGACTGATCCGGCGTGCCGGGCGCGGCACGCCACGACCGGGCAAAGCGGCTCAGCCCGTGGTGATCGTCTCGCCCACGTGGTCGGCGGCGATCTCGAAACCCTCCCTCAAGATGCCGGCGATCTCCGTGAAGAGCTCCGGTTCGGAGACCAGTGGCGGGGCGATCTGGACGATCGGGTCGGCCCGATCGTCGAGCCGGCAGATCAGCCCGCGTTCGTACAGCGCGGTCGAGAGCACGTCGGACATCAGCCGCTCCGCGTCCGAACCGGAGAACGGTTCCCTGGTCTGCTGGTCGCGGACCAGCTCGATCGCCCAGAAATAACCCATACCACGGACGTCGCCGACGATCGGGATGTCGCGCAGCCCGTTCAGGGCCCGGTCGACGGCCGGCTCGTTGGCCCGCACGTTCTCGAGTACGCCGTCGCGCTCCATGATCTCCAGCGATTTGAGCGCCACCGCACAGCCGACCGGATGCCCGCCGAAGGTGAGTCCGTTGTTGTAGTCGGTAGTTCCGTCGAGGAACGGCTCTGCGACCCGGTCGTGCATCAGCACGCCGCCCATTGAGAAGTGGGCCGCGGTCAGCCCCTTGGCGAAGGTGACCAGGTCCGGCACGAAGCCGAACCGCTGACCCCCGAACCACTCGCCGATCCGGCCGTAGGCACAGATCACCTCGTCAGAGCAGAGCAGGATCCCGTGGCGGTCGCAGATCTCTCGAAGGCCCTGCCAGTAGCCGGCCGGCGGGGTGAAGCAGCCGCCGGCGTTCTGGACCGGTTCGGCGATCATCATCGCGATCGTCGAGGCGTCCTCGAACTCGATCGTCTGCTCGATCTCGGCCAGCAGCGCCGCGCAGTGGGCCGCCTCGTCGTGGCCTTCGGGGTGGCGGTACGCGCCTGTGTTGGAGACGTGCACCGCCGGTATCCCCAGCGGGTCGAACGGCGTCCGGCATACCGGGATCCCGGTGAACGACAGCGCCCCCATGGTCACCCCGTGGTAGGCGTTCTTGCGCGCGATCACTTTGCGGCGACGCGGCTCGCCCCTCGCCTGCTGCCACTGTACGGCCATCTTCCAGGCCGACTCGACCGACTCCGACCCGCCGGAAGTGAAGAAGACCCGGTTCATGCCATCGGGGGCCAGGTCGGCGATCCGGGCGGCGAGCTCGATCGAAGGCGGGTGGGCGACGGTCCAGTTCGAGGAAAACGGCAGCCGCTTCAGTTGCTCGTGCGCCACCTCCCCGACCTCGTCGCCGTACGAGTGCCCGAGCGAGGTGCAGTAGAGGCCGGACAGACCGTCGATCAACCGGTTGCCCTGACGGTCGTAGACGTACACCCCCTCGCCCCGCTCGATGATCGTCATGTCGTACTCGTTGAAGGCTGACATGTCGGTGAAGTGGAGCATGAGGTGGCGTTTGGCCATCTCCTGCATTGCGTCCGTGCCGGCCGGACTGCCGGCTCCGTTGTTTCCGGTCATTCGATGGAGTCTATTGACCGGGTCGGCTAGGTTGATCTTGTAGTCAACCGCACGATCCGCTACTGTCTCGCCATGGAGGCAGCTACTACACCCGACACTGGCGCCATGACCGGCAGCGATCGCAACGGCTCGATCGGCTCTAGCTACGACGCGATCGTGGTCGGCGGCGGACACAACGGCCTGACCACGGCCGCCTATCTGGCCAAAGCGGGACTGAAGGTGATCGTCCTGGAGCGAAGGCCGATCCTGGGCGGGGCCTGTGTAACGGAAGAGGTCTGGCCGGGGGCCAGGGTGTCGCGCTGCTCGTACGTGGTCTCGATGCTGCAGCCCAAGGTGATCAAGGAGCTGGAGCTCGAGCGGTTCGGCTACAGGGCCTACCCGCTGGACCCGGCCTATGCGGCGATGACCGAGGACGGCCCGATCTTCTTCTTCAACCAGGTCGAGCGCACCGTCGCCTCGATCGCCAGGCACTCACCGAAAGACGCCGCGGTCTACGCCGACTTCGAAGACCTGCTCGAGCGGACCGCCGAGTTCCTGCGGCCGATGATGCTGCGCGAACCGCCGCCGCTCGGCTCGAAAAGTCCCGGCGACATCGCCGGACTGTTGCGCGAAGGGGCCCGCATCGCCGGCCTGAGCCGGCGCGACGCCAACGACCTGATCAGGATCTTCACCATGTCGGTCGGCGATCTGCTCGACGACTGGTTCGAACACGACGGCCTCAAGGGCTCGCTTGCGTCGACCGGGGTGGTCGGGGTCTGGGCCGGGCCACGGACCCCGGGTACCGCCTACAACCTGCTCCACCATGCATTGGGTGAGATCGACGGCATGGGCGGCGCCTGGGGACAGGTCGTCGGTGGCATGGGAGCGATCTCCGCCGCGATCGCCCGCTCGGCCGAGGCCGCCGGCGCGACCATCGTCACCGACGCAGAGGTGGTGTCTGTCAACGTCGAAAACGGCGAGACCACCGGGGTCACGCTGGCCAACGGCGACGAGATCAAGGCGCCGATAGTAGCCTCGGGGGCCCACCCCAGGTCGACCGTACTCGACCTGGTCGGCGACACCCACTTTCCCGACGAGGTAGTGACCGACATGAGGCGCTACCGGACCAGGGGCGGCTCTGTGAAGGTGAATCTGGTGCTCGACGAAGCCCCGCAGTACGCAGGGGTGAGCGACGAAGAACAGCAACTTCTGCTGAGCGCCGGGGTCAACATCTGTCCCTCGATCGATTACCTGGAAGCCTCCTGGCAGGACGCACTGGCCGGCCGGCCGGCGGCCCACCCGTACATCGAGGCGGAGCTGCCGTCGACGGTCGATTCCAGCCTGACCGACGACGACCGGCTGGTGATGACCATGTTCACCCAGTTCGGGCCTTCCGAAGAGGGCCAGTGGAAGGACGGCGATCGCGAGCGGTACGGCGAGACCTGCATCAACCAGCTCGACCGCTTCGCGCCCAACTTCAAGTCGTCGGTCGCCGAACACGAAGTGCTGGCCCCGCCCGACCTCGAACGCATCTTCGGCCTGCAGGGCGGCTCGATCTTCCACGGTGAGCAGGGCATGAACCAGATGGCGTTCATGCGCCCCACGCCCGATCTGGCCCAGTACGCGACCCCGGTCGGCGGCCTCTATCTCTGCGGCGCCGGGACCCATCCCGGTGGCGGGGTAACGGCCGCCTCTGGCCACAACGCCGCCCAGCGCATCCTCAAGGACCGCCGCCGGGCCCGCCGCCCCTGGAGGCGCCGCCGCGCGAGTGCCTGAAAGGGGTGGCAATCCCAAAGCCGCCCGACTATGTTCTGGCGGTGAAAGGTCAGAGCAGCGCCCAGTCGCCCGATACGCCCAAGGTCATCCTGCCCGATGACGAGGCATACGAAACCGCCCGCCTTTCCTGGAACCTGGCGGCCGACCAGCGTCCCGCCGCAATCTGTCTTCCGACTTCAGCCGACGAGGTCGCCGGCGCGATCCGGTATGCCGGCGAACGGGGTCTCCGCATCGCCCCGCAGACAACCGGCCACATGGCGATGGCGCTCGAGCCGTTGGACCGGGCTCTGCTGCTGAAGCCCGAATTCGACGGGCCCAGGGTCGAGGTGGACCGGGCGGCGCTGTCCGCCCGTATCCGGGGAGGCGCCACCTGGGGCGACGTGGTGGGCGCCGTCTCCGAAGCCGGGCTGACCGTCATGCACGGCTCCTCCCCCAGCGTAAGCCCGTTCGGGTACGTGCTCGGAGGGGGCCTGAGCTTCTACGGTCGGGCCCATGGCTTCGCGGCCAATCGGGTCAGCTCGTTCGAGATCGTCACCGCCGACGGTGAAATCCGCCGGGCAGATTCCGAGCAAGACTCCGACCTGTTCTGGGCGCTCCGGGGGGCGGGCGGGAGCTTCGGCGTGATCACCGGGATCGAGATCGGGCTACTGCCGCTCGACGAGGTCTTCGCCGGGATCGGCTTCTGGCCGATGGCCGAAGCGCCTGAACTGCTGGAGATCTGGAGCGGGTGGGCGAAGTCAGCCCCGGACTCGGTCACCAGCACGTTCAGGCTTCTGCGTCCGCCGCCGCTCGAAGATGTACCCGAACCGATCCGGGGGGTACCGGTCGCGGCGATCGACGCGGTGGCGCTCGACGACGACGCCGGGGCCGGGCTGGTCGCCCTGTTCGACGACTGCTCCGAGCCGCTGATGGGAGGCTGGGGCCGCCAGCCGAGCAGCGCGGTGTCCCGCCTCCACGGTGACCCGGAGGATCCGCTGCCCGGGATCGGCGACGCGATACTCCTGAACGAGCTCGACGCGGATGCCCGGGCCCGGTACATCTCGGCCGCGGGAGCGGAATCGGACTCGAGCCTGGTTGCCGCCGAACTCAGGCAGCTGGGGGGCGCACTGGGCCGGCCCGCCGAGAACGGGGGCGTACTGAGCCACGTCGATGCCGGATTCATGCTGTTCGGGATCGGCGTCGCGTTCGACCCCGACTCGAGCGCGAAGACCGAGGCGGACCTCGACCGGCTGCTGGCCGCCCTGGAGCCGTTCCGCGCCCCCAGGCGCCTCTACGGGTTTGCCGAGCGAGACTGCTCGCTCGAGGACTGCTTCGGGCCGGAATCGGCGACGAGGCTGGAGCAGATCCGCGACAAGTACGACCCCGGTCACGTCTTCATCGCGCCCCACCAGGCGGCCGCCGGCTGATCCGGGCGACCGGGTCCGGTCGGCCGACCGGACTCTCGTACCACGGGATGCCGGGAACCGCCATCATTGGGACATGATCCCGACGGTTCCCGGTACCAGCTCCGCCTACCGGCTCGAGCCGGGCGCACCTCCCGTGGAGGTGATCGGCGTGATCAGGGGACGGGCCCTGTCGGCGATCTCGCAACTTCGCGAAGCCAACCCGGAGGGCCAGGGGGAAGCGGTGCACGAGGCCCGCAAGGACGCCAAGAAGATCCGGGCCGCGCTGCGCCTGATCCGGGGCGAGCTCGGCGAGGATCGGTTCCGGTCGGAAAACCGGCGCTTCCGTGACGGGGCCCGCCTGCTGGCCGGCATGCGCGACACCGAGGTCATGGCCGAAACCGTCGGGGCGATGATCAAACGGCACCCGGAAACGGCCGCGCAGCTGACCCCGGTCAACCGCGAGCTCCGCGCACGCGCAGAACAGCTCAAGCAGGGCTCCGGCCGGGGCGACGCCCGGGCCCGCCTGAACATGGCCGCCGACGCTTTCGACGGCGGGGTCGCCGTGGTCTCGGCCTGGCAGCTCGACGACCACGGCTGGGACAGCTACGGCCCGGGACTGCGGCGAACCTACCGGGACGGCCGCCGGGGACTGCGAGCGATCGAGCGGCGACTGAGGTCCGGACCGGTCCAAGAGGCGGCGGGCGAGGTGCACGAGTGGCGGAAGCGGGTCAAGGACCTCTGGTACCAGCTACGGCTGCTGCGCGACGGCTGGAAGATCGGGCTGGCCGGTCTGGTCGACGAGACCGATCGCCTGGCCGACCTGCTCGGTGACTTCAACGACCTCGCCGTGCTCGAACGCGAGATGCAGCGCTCCCGGTTGACCGCGGCCCAGGCCGCCCAGCTGGACCGGCTGATCGCGGCCGGCGAAAGCGAACTGCTGGACAGCGCCGTTCCGCTTGGGCGGCTGATCTACGCCGAGAAGCCATCCCGCTTCAGCGATCGCATCGGCAGCTACTGGGAGGCCTGAGGCGGTTGCGGCCCGGTACCGCCGCGGCCACCTGCCCGGGACCAGAGCAACAGACCCAACGCCTGGGCGACGACCAGGATCAACAACCAGGCCGCGGCGATACCCCAGAAGGCATCGGGGTAGAGCCGCCGCAGCGTGAAATCGTCGTCGAACTTCCAGCTGTCGCCCTCGAAAAAGATCCCGTGGAAGCCGTCGAACGCCGCATCGAAGCCGACCAGCATCAACAGCCCGACCGCGCCGAACAGCGCGAGCGTCGCCATGCCGCCCCATCGCAACCCGGTCCACCCGGCCCGGCCCGGCCCTCCTGCCCGGTTCCACGACCGGGCGAGGGTCGCGACAAGGCCGGCGACCGCTACGAGCCAGGCGATCAGCACACCTCTGACCAGCGCCCTGACGTCGTCCATGTGACTGATCTCCGACTCCCGGAACGCCTCGCCCCCGTCAGGCAGCCTCGCTTCGGACAGCAGATCGGTCCCGCGGCCGACCGGCCAGATCGAGCGGACCCCGGTCTCGGCCAGGTCGGCCCGCTCGGCCCGCTCGAGCCCGAACTCGTCGGGCGGGAAGCCGGGCAGCGCGTACTGGAGATCGGGCATCCAGGGCACCAGCAGGATGACCAGCGAGTTGCCCAGGATGACCAGCGGGACGAATACCGCGACAAGCAGCGACAGGCGGCCATGTTGGTTGCCGGGCACCGCGCGATCGTAGCGGGGCCGGGAGCCCGGGAGATCGCGTCGCCCGACCCGGTCCAACCGACTAGGCTCAAGCCGTGAATCCGGGACGACCCGGACCGGTGACAGCCAGCCAGCGAGGAGACAGATGTCCGACGCATACGATTTCGTGGTCAAGCGTGACGACCTGAGGGATACCGGTGTCCTGCCCGTCCCGGACGAGGAAGAGGTCGCGCTCGAGCCCGGCCAGGCCCTGCTCAGGATCGACAACTTCTCGCTGAGCGCGAACAACGTGACCTACGGGGCGATGGGCGACGCGATGAACTACTGGGACTTCTTCCCGGCCCCGGAAGGCTGGGGCCGGGTCCCGGCCTGGGGATTCGCGGAGGTCACCCGGTCCGAGCACGAAGGGACCCCGGTCGGGACCAGGGTCTACGGGTACTTCCCGATGTCGAGCTACCTGGTGATCAACCCCGGCGAGAACTCGCCGGACGGCTTCACCGATGTCTCGCCGCACAGGGCGGCGCTGCCGATGATCTACAACCGCTACTCGATCGTCTCCGAGCCGGAACAGGGTTCGGACCGCGAGGCGCTCACCGCGCTGTTCTCACCGCTGTTCGCGACCTCGTTCCTGCTGGACGACTGGCTGGCCGAGGAACAGTACTTCGGGGCCGAAAGGCTCATACTCTCGAGCGCTTCGAGCAAGACCGCGCTCGGCCTGGCCTTCCTGCTGAACACGAAGCGACGCACCGACGCGAAGATCGTCGGCCTGACCTCACCGGGAAACCGGGACTTCGTGGAGGGCACCGGCCTCTACGATGAAGTCAACGGTTACGACGACCTGACCGGCTTGGAGCCGCCCGAAGCGGCCGTGTACCTCGACTTCGCCGGCAGCGGAGAACTGCGTGCCCGGGTACACGAGATCTTCGGCGATGAGCTCAAGGCGAGCGTGATCGTCGGGGCCGCCGACTGGGAGAGCCTGATGCCTCCCGAGGGCAACCAACCGCTGCCCGGGCCCGATCCCGGCCTGTTCTTCGCACCGGACCGGGCCGAGAAGAGGCTCGGGGACTGGGGTGGCGAAGGCCTGAGAGACCGGGTGAACACCGAGCAGAGGAAGTTCATCGATTCTTCGGGGGCCTGGCTGACGATCCGCAGGGGCAGCGGCCCGGACGAGCTCGGAGCGGCATTCCGGGGCCTGGTCGAAGGCGAGACCAGCCCCGACCAGGGCTGGTCGATCCGTCCCTGACCGGGACCGGCGCTCCCCGCACGGGCGCCACCCGGCACCGGGCCGCCCCGCCCGGCTAGTATCGCCGCCATGGACCGTCGGATAATCACCCTGATCAGCGCCCTGATCCTGCTCGGCGTGATCGTTGTCATCGTCGTCGTGTCCGGAGGTGACTCCGACGGCGACGTGGGCACCATCTCCACGGACCTGAACGAGCGGCCGGTGATCACCTCGTCGAGCGAGCCTCCCCCGAACCGGGTCGAGACCGACGACATCGTGGTCGGCGAAGGCCCGGCGGCCAAGGACGGCGACACCGTCTCGGTGCAGTACGTCGGCGCGGTCTACGACACCGGCACCGAGTTCGACGCCTCGTGGGACCGAGGAGAGGCGTTCGACTTCACCCTGGGCGACGGAGAAGTGATCGAGGGCTGGGACGAGGGGGTCGTGGGGATGAAGGTAGGCGGCCGGCGGAAGCTGGTGATCCCGCCCGACCTGGCGTACGGCGCCCAGGGCAGCCCACCGCTTATCCCCGGGGACGCCACGCTCACTTTCGTGGTCGATCTCGAGGCGATCAAGTAAGCCGGACCCCGGGCCGGCTCCCCTACTCGGACTCGGCTCGTTCCTCCCCGGGCCAGGCCCCGGTGTAGCGGGCAAAGGCGCGCCTTGCGGTATGGTCGACCAGGCCGCGGACCAGGGCGAAGATCGCGCCCTCCAGGGCCAGCGCGACGACCAGCTTGGGGATCGAGACCTCACGGTGCTCGGAGTCGGGCGGGCCCTGCTCGTCGAACGCGGCCCAGCTTTTCTCGAACGTCTTCCGGGCGATGATCCCGGCAAGCAGTCCGCTGACGATCCCCAACGGCTTGAACAGCAGGCTCATCCGGCGATCCTACCCCACCCCGACGATCCGGCGGGACGGCGACCCCCGCCGGAAGACCTCGAACGAAATAGGATCCGCGCGTGGATCAGATCGACCAGCTGCTGGCCAACAACCGGGCCCAGGCCGAGGCCCTGCCGATCGAGCGGTTCGGCGTCAAGCCGACCCTCCACTTGGCGATCGTCGCCTGCATGGACTCGCGGCTCAACGTGTTCCGGGCGCTCGGTCTCCAGAGTGGCCAGGCGCACGTGCTGCGCAACGCCGGCGGGGTTATCACCGACGACGTGATCCGCTCGCTGGCCGTCTCCCAGCGGCGCCTCGAGACCCGTGAGGTGATGCTGATCCACCACACCGACTGCGGCCTGCTTTCGATCACCGACGACGGATTCCGGGCGGAGCTGCAGGAGGCGACCGGGGTTGCTCCGGCGTTCGCGATCGAGTCGTTCTCCGACACCGAGGCCGATGTGCGGCAGTCGATCCTCCGGGTCCGCCGCTCGGACTTCCTGCTTCACCGCGACCGGGTGCGCGGATTCATCTACGACGTCGAAGACCACCTGCTCCGTGAGGTGGTCGTGCCCGAGGCCGGGTAAGCGGGCCCGACCGGCTTCAGGACCTCGCCCTGGGATTCGGAAGCGGCGTGAGGCTAGGTTCGATCTTGTCCCGAAGCGGCTCGAAATCGGGCGGCAGCGAGAGCCGCTCCCCGAGGTGTTCGGGATCTTCGTCGGCGGCGAATCCCGGACCGTCGCTGGCCAGCTCGAACAGCACGCCGGACGGTTCACGGAAGTAGACCGACCGGAAGTAGAACCGGTCGATCACCGGAGTCGGGGCGGCCCCCGCCTCGATCAGCCGCCGGCGCCACCGTTGCTGGTCTTCGCCGGCCGAGTTGAAAGCGATGTGATGAACCGAGCCGGCGCCCTGGAGCGACCGCGCCTCGGGGGCGGGGTCGTACGAGAAGAGCCCCCCGCGCTGTTTGCCGCGGACTTCCCACGCCCCGTCCTGCCCACCGGTGAAGCCGAGTGCGCCGAGCATCGCTTCGCTCCGCTCCGGAGCGTGGCTGTAGGCCCGGACTCCGTCGAATCCCTGGAGGGCCAGCTCGCGCGGAACGTCGGGGGCGCCCCCTACCAGCGGTTCGTCGTCGACTTCCGAGACGACCAGTTCGTGGGCGAGTCCCTCGGGGTCGTTGAACCGGAGCCGGCCGTCGACCGCCTCGCCGGCTACCGCATGGTCGGCGAGGCGGCCCGCCCAGAAATCGATCGCCTCCGCCGAAGCGACCCTCCAGACGATGCGGTGGACCATCCCGGCACCGGCCCGTCCCCGTCCCGCGCCGGGGTATTCGAAGAAGGTCAGGTCCGAGCCGGGCCGGCCTCGTTCGTCGGCGTAGAAGAGGTGGTAGACGGACGGGTCATCCTGGTTGACCGTCTTCTTGACCATGCGGAGCCCGAGCACCCCCACATAGAACTCGACGTTCCGGGGAGCGTTCCCGGTGATCGCCGTGATGTGGTGGATGCCTTCGAGTCCCAAGTGAAGTCCCGCCTCGGGCCCGCTCCGGACCTCAGTCCGGAAGCAGCTCCTCTTTGAGGATCTCGAGCTCCTCGCCCATGTAGATCGCGAGCCGCTGCAGGTGCGGCAGCGAGTCGCGCGCGCCGGTCAGGCCGAAGTTCATCGTCCCGGCGTAGCTGACGCAGGTTATGTTCAGCGCCGTTCCCTGCGGCAGCAGCGACAGCGGCGAGAGCCGGTCGAGCCGCGAACCGCTCATGTAGAGCGGTTCCTTGGGCCCCGGCACGTTGGAGACGGTGACGTTGAACGGCACCGGCGTGTGCCCGCCCAGGCCGACCACCAGACCGGTGATGAACGGCACGTTGAGCAGCAGCGAATAGGATTCCAGAGCGGTGGCCGAGAGCGAGCTGACGTGGCTCTTGGCCTCGCTCATCGAACTCTGGATCGCTTCCAGCCGCTCGAGCGGGTCACCATAATTGGTCGCCAGCTCGGTCACCAGGATGGCCACGTTGGTGCCGGTCGTCTGGTCGTCGGCCGCCCGCAGGCTGACCGGCACACCGGCGGTCAGCGAACGTGCCGGCAGTTCGCCGTGCTCTTTCAGATACCGCCTCAGGGCGCTCGAACTCAGGTAGAGCACGATGTCGTTGAGCGTGCCGCCGGCCGCCTTGGCCAGGGCCTTCAGCTCTTCGAGGTCGTACTGCTGGGTGGCGAAACGACGCTGCCCGGCGATCTTCCCCCCGAGCGCCGAGTCGGGCGCGCCGTACGGAACCGCCAGGTCGCCCTCGCGGATCCGGCTCGACCCGAGCTCTACCGCGGCCCTGCCGAGATCGGCGAGCGTCGAGACCCCCGAGCGGGCGGTCCCGGCCACGGTGCCGACCAACGAACCCGAACTCGGCGGCACCTTCTCTCCGGAGCTCACAGCCGACTTGGGCTTTTCGCCCACGGTCCACATGGCCGGTGTCTGCTCGACCTCGGGATCAGGCGAAAGCGTCCTCAGAAGCAGCCGCATCCCGCTGACCCCGTCCATCAGCGAGTGGTGGGTCTTGGCGTAGATCGCGAAACCGTCCTCACCCAGCCCGTCGATCAGGTGCACCTCCCAGAGCGGGCGGTGCATGTCGAGCTGGTGGCTGTGCAGCCTGGAGATCAGCACCCCGAGCTCGCGCTGGCCTCCGGGCTCGGGCAGGGCCAGGTGACGGACGTGGTAGCTCAGGTCGATATCCGTTTCCTCGTGCATCAACGGCAGGCGGGGACCGATGACCGGTGCGTTCACCGGCCGCAGGTTCCACGGCTTGGGGATGCGGCGCTCCTGCTGCATCCGCTCGACCAGGTTGGTCAGGTAGTCCGGCCCGGCGCCATCCGGCTTGGTGAACTCGAGCAGGGCCCCGACGTGCATCGGGGTATCCCGGCTCTCGATCAGGAGCCAGGCGGTGTCAACGGGCGAAACGCGCTTGAGAGCCATCCGGCGCAGCATACCTGCGCCGGATGACCGGGCACGACCGGTCAGCCGTTGAGGATCTTCGCCTTCTGCGCGGCGAACTCCTGATCGGTGAGCACTCCCTGGTCCCTGAGCTCGCCCAGCTCCTTGAGTTGGGCCAGGCTGTCACTCTCCGACGGGGCGGCCGGCGCGGCCTGCTGGGGCATCGCCGCCTGCTGCTGTGTGGCCTCCTGCTGCGCCCATCTGTTTCCCTGACGACGGGAAACGCGGTTGCTGACCGCCGTTGCGGTCCCCGCGATCACCGCTGTCCTCGCTACTCCTCTTACCAGTCCCGGCATCGTCGCTCCTCTGCTTTCGGTCGGTTTCCTGCTACTCGTCTTCCAGTTCTTGTTCGAGCGCCTCGAGCGTGGCCAGCACGGCCTGCGTCGGGATGCGCCCGCTGGCGACCAGCTGGCCGCCGGACCGCTTCACCGCCGAGGCGAAGCCGGCGGCCCAGCTGTTCTCGTATACGAGAAGTGCCGCCGCCGTTCCCGGCTCCAGCGCCTCGGCCGCTTCCGACAGGTCGTCATCGTCGAGCATGCCGGACGAAGCCTCGGCGAACATCTCGACCTCCTCCCCGTACTCACCCAGCTCGTCGATCTCTATGCCCGAGACCGTGCCGTCCTCGTCCTTGGTGATGAAAGCGAGATCGAGCACCCGGATCGTGCCGCTCTCGACCAGCTTGAGCAGCTCGGGTGCCACCTCGCCCTGCGGTTGCCGGCCGGGCCACTCGACGACCAGGTAGTCGATCGGTCCGAGCTGTACGTCTTCTTCGTCAGTCATCCGCAGGTCCTCCGGGTGGTCGCATTGTCTGGCCACACAATAGCCATCCAGGTACGGCCTCCATGACCTGACCCGGTCAGGCGACGACACCGGACCGGCCGCCTCGCGGCCCGGCTGAATCAACTGAACGTGTCGACCAGCAGGACGGTCACTATCACCAGGCCCGCAGCCCCCAGGCCACGGCGAAAGCCGTTCGCACCGTCGAACAGCTCCCACCAGGCCCAGACTGCCAGGCCGACGACGAGGGCCGCTCGGGCGATCCCATAGAGCAGCGAACCGTCCGGGGCAAGCAGGCTGACCACCAGTCCGACCAGCGCCAGCCAGAGTGGTGGATTCGGGGCCTGGCCGACCGTGTAGCCGTTTATCTTAAGATCGGACATCGATTTCCTCAGGCGGGGCGGTCCGGCCGGCTAGGCGCCCGGCTTGACCACCATCAGGTAGATCGCCACGATCACCAAAAGGCCGGTCGCGGTCCCGACGAAGCCCTCGGTCCGGGAACGGGCCAGATACTCGTCGGACGGCTCGAACGGGCCGTCCCCTGCTGCCGCTATCTCGTCCGAGACCATCGCTTCGAGCCTGCGGTCGGCCGGGATGAAGTAACCGCCCAGCAACCCGCCGATGATGATCACGATCAAGAAGGTCGCGCTGATCCAGAATGCACCGATGTCCCAGTCCCGGTCGACCAGCTGGTAGATACCGGTCGCGATTATCAGGACCAGCGCCGGGGTGGCCAGGTTGCGGTTGATCGCGAGCTGGATCCGGTGCACGTACGGCAGGTGGCGCGGATCCATCTTCATCGCGACCGGGAAGAACAGCGCCTCGCCGAACGTGGCCCCGAAACCGACCACCACGGCCGTGATGTGGATCCAGATCGAGATGTCGTAGCCGGTGACAGCCAGTGGTATTTCCATGGGCAGACCCTAACGCCGCGATCGGGCGCAAGCAGGCAGCGGGGCACGGTTCGGGCGGCGCCCGCGGCTAGGATGTGCCGATGCCGAGCGGCCGTGCGATCACCGGAATCCTCGTGCTCGCCGCACTGGTCTTCCCGGGCTGCAGCGGGGGCGACGGGATCAGCAGCTCGACCGGGACCTTCGAACCGGTTCGGGCCGACACGCTCACCGTGATGACCCAGCCGATGCCGACCGCCGGTTTCTGGGAAGGCACCAGGGAGAATCCGACCGGGGGGTTCGAGTACGAGATGGCCGTGGACCTGGCCGAGCGGCTCGACCTCGGCGACGTGGAGGTCCGCACCGCTCCGTTCTCCGCAATCGTGGCCGGGCGCCTGGGAGGAGCCGACCTCGCCATGTCTCTGATCACGCCGACCGCGGACCGGGACCAGGTGCTGGACTTCACCACGCCGTACATCGATGCCGCCCCCGCCCTGCTGGTCCGCGAAGGCACCGAGATTCCCGACGTCCATACGGCTCAGGAGATGCAGTTCGCGGTCGGCTCGGATACGACTTTCGAGACCATTGTCAAAGAAGACATCCGTCCGGACGCCGAGCCGCTCCGGTTCGAGAATCGGAACCGGGAAATCCGGGCCGTCCTCGACGGGCGGGCGGACGTCGCGATGTTCGATCTGCCGGCGGCCGAAGCGATCGTCAACGACGACGACCGCCTGGCGATCACGGCCAAGCTGTCCAGCACCGAGCCGATCGCCGCCGCCCTGCCGGACGGATCGACCAACGTCGATGCCGTCGGCTCGGCCTTGAGGGCGATGGAAGCCGACGGCACGATCGACAGCCTCTCGGAAAAGTGGCTCGGGACTTCGATCACCGACAGCGAGAACAGCGTGCCCCTGCTGAGGACCGGCTCGTGAGCGTGGCCGCGATCTCACTTCAAGCCCCCGAAGGCAGCGCCTGGGAGTTCCTGGTCTTGTTCCTGGTGGTGATCCTGGGCCCTCCGCTCGTCCAGCGGGCACGGATTCCGGGCCTGATCGGCCTGTTGATCGGCGGCTTCCTGATCGGGCCGAACGGCCTCGGGCTGCTGCCCGAGGGAAGCAAGACGATCCCGGAGCTCGGCCAGCTCGGTCTGCTCTACCTGATGTTCGTCGCCGGCGTAGAGCTCGACCTGAAGCTGCTCGACCGTCACCGACGGTCTGCGATCAGTTTCGGGCTGCTCACCTTTGCCTTCCCGATGGCGCTCGGCACCGCGGCCGGAATGCTGCTGGGCTGGGAACTTCCGGCGGCGCTGCTGCTCGGCTCGCTGCTGGCCTCCCACACGCTCATCCTCTACCCGCTGGTCCGGGGCGCCGGCCTGGCCAACGACCCGGTCGTGGCGAGCGTGGTCGGCGCGACGGTGCTGACCGACACGATCGCCCTGGTCATCCTGGCGATCATCGCCGGGACCCAGTCCGGGACCGGAGGCACGTCCGACGTCCTGCTCGAGCTGGTGCTCGGGTTCATCGCGCTGGGCCTGGTCTGCTTCCTGGTCCTGCCGTTCCTGGCCCGGCGCGCCTTCCGGGCCCTGGGAACCGAACGCACCGTCCGCTACGTGATCGCGATCGCCTCGTTCCTGCTGGCCGCGGTGGTCGCCGAGACCTTCGGGATCGAGGGGATAGTCGGTGCCTTCTTCGCCGGGCTGGCGATGAACCGCCTGGTCCCCAACGAAGGCCCGCTGATGAGCCGGATCGACTTCTTCGGCGGGGCGGTATTCATCCCGGTGTTCCTGGTCTCGGTCGGCCTGCTGCTCGATCCGTCGGTGATGTTCCAGCTGGAGACCCTGGGCCTGGCGGGCCTGTTCATCGTTGCCTGCCTCGGCGGCAAGTTCATCGCCGCCCAGTCGACCCGCCTGATCCTCGGTGCGAACGGTGCCCAGGCCGGCATCGCATTCGCCCTTTCCACCCCACAGGCCGCCGCCACACTAGCCGCGACGACGGTCGGCTTCGAGATCGGGCTGTTCGGGGAGTCGGTGGTCAACGCGGTCCTGGTGCTGATCCTGGTCAGCGTGCTGGTAGCCACCCTGGTCGCCGAACGCGACAAGGACCGCGTCACGCTCCCGCCACAGGCCAGGAAAGAACTCGGCGAGCGGGTCCTGGTCGCAGTCGCCGACTTCGCCAGCGCACCGCTCGGCTTGCGGCTCGCCCGCGAAGTCGCCGCCCGCGAAGCCGGCGTGGTCGACGTGGTCCTGATGGTGGACACCGCCACCAGTGGCCACGAACGACAGGCCGACCTCGACCGGATCAGCGGCATGTGCAGACGGCTCGGGATCGACACCGATCCCTCGGTAAGGACGTCAGTGCACGACGCCCGTACGACCGTGCTGGCCGCGAACAGCCTCGAATCTTCGCTGGTGCTGGCGGTCGGAAGCGGAATTGACGACGGCTGGGCAGAGGACCTGGCGGTCTCGTCACCGGCGCCCGTGGCAATCGTCAGGGGCTCGGTCGACCGGCCGCTCGGCGAAGTCCAGGTCGTCGCGCTCGATCCACGGGTGACCGCGGCCGGAACGGTCGCCGCCGAGCTGGTCGCCGCGGTCTCGCGCGACGGAGACGGCGATGGAGGCCGCCCGCAACTCGACTCGCATCACGCGCTCGGGCCGGGCGAGGTCGGGGTGGCCGGAGTCAGTGGCTGGGACGAGCTTTCGGAGGCGAGTCCCGGGGCGGAAACCGGCCTCGTCCTGATCCCCGACCAGCTGCTCCCGGTCGAGGTGCCCGAGCCTTCGGTACCCGAGCCGCACGGGACCGCCGCCGCTATGGGCTGAACCGGTCGATCGCGCGGTTCGTGACCTCGACCGGGGCACGCAGGCCCCAGTCGAATGCCGGCTAGCGGTCCGACGGCGCAACCTTGATCCGCCCCGAGTCGGCCGCCTCTAGCACGGCTTTGTAGTCACGCTCGTTCTGATCGGCGTAGGCCCGGGCGAATCGGGCGATCGCTTGGTCGAAGTTCGAGCTGTTGCCGAGATACCCGGCGATCGCGAAACGGTCCCCGGTCCGGGCATGGGCCCGGGCCAGGACCGACCCGCAGATCTGGCCGTAGACTGCCATCGACCTCGGATCCATGTTCTCGACCCGGGCCGAGCCCTTCCAGTCCCACAGCTGGCGCACGTAGTAGTCCCGCTTCACCTGGTCGATCCCTTCGGCCCTGACCCAGCCGAGGAAGATGTCGCTGGCCGACTGGGTAGTGCGCTGGCCCTCCACCACGCGCTCGCCGTGGTTGGAGAACTCACTCGTCCCCTGGGAAGGCTCGAGCACCGACTGCTGGGCCTCCTTGACCTGGAGGAAGAGCGGGTCCCCCGTGTCGCGGCCGATCATCAGGACGATCCAGCAACGGGTGCCCACGCTGCCGACCCCGACCACCTTCATCGCGGCATGCACGTACCTGTAGCTGTCGAGCAGGTGGCGGCGGTCACGACTGAGCGTCTCCCGGTAGTTCGAGAGGATCGCTCTGATCCGGTCGTCGAGCCCGGGGAGCCGGTCGGCCGGCGTGATCTCCTCGAACGGAACGACGCTCGGTGGATCGCTGATGATGCGCAGCTCTCCGTCGACCACGTGGGTCAGTTTCGAGAACGCCCGCAGCCGGTCCTTTCCCCTGGCCTTGGCCACGTTCTTCTCCGCCTTCTTCCACGTCTTCTTGCCGGCCTCCGGTCCCCACCGCTCTGCGATTTCGGGGAGGCCGGTCCTCGCGTAGAAGACGTCGAGATTGCTCATCCCGGCGAATCGATGCATCGCCTTTCGGTACCTGGCCACCGAATCGGTCACGATCTGCCTGCGTTCCTTCTTGCCGAAGCCGCGATCGCGACCCCCGATCTCGAGACTGGCCGCGAGCCGCTTCAGGTCCCATTCCCACGGACCCGGCAAGGTCTCGTCGAAATCGTTGATGTCGAAGACGAGCTGGCGGTCGGGGGCGGCGAACCCCCCGAAGTTGGACAGATGGGCGTCCCCGCAGGCCTGGACCCGGATCCCGGAGACCGGGGTCTGGCCGAGGTCCTGAGCCATGATCCCGGCCGCCCCCCGGTAGAAGGTGAACGCCGAGACCAGCATGCGGCCATAGCGCAACGGGATCAGCTCGGGAAGCCTGGACGCAGCCTGTCTCTCGAGTTGTTCGACCGGGTCGACCCGGTCGCTCGGCAGATCGAGTTCGCCGTGCGAGGAACGCGGTGCCACCTTCCGCGCGGCCTTGCCCCGGGCCCTGCCCTCGTCCGGGCTCGGGATGTCCCGTGATGCAGCATCGCCGTCCCGGCCGGCGGCCTCCCGCTCCTGATCGTCGACCTCTTGCGACCGGTCTCCGGCTTCCTGCTCCAGGCCCGCCGCCGAGCCGGCCGGGGCCGTCGAGAAGGTGCGCCGACCGCGAAACCGATGTCGCCCGCGCCGATACATCATGCGGTCTGCGAAGAGGCCCAGTCGACAATCTCCCCGCTGCCGCTGATCCATTCGCCGTCGTCGGTTTCCAGAGCCGGGACCCAGGGGCTGCCGGTGTTCTCGGCCACGTGCTTTCGGCTCGGCGTCTGCAGGGCCATCGGCAGGGCCCCGAAGCTGTGGGTCTTGACGACCTCCGGCTCGAAGCCGGCCTGCTCGAGTGCCCGGTATGCCTCACGACATGGGTGCTCCCTCGCACCAGGTACCTGAAAAGTTCCCCAACAGACGTAGAGTTTGATTTGTTCCTCTCGTTGCGTTTCGTTGCTCCAGGGTCCCGTCAAGACTAGCGCCAACGCGATCCCTGACCGGTCGGGCGATCGGCGATACTGGCCTCAAAAGGGGAAGCCGTGGGCCGGGCTCCGCGAAAGGCCGGCTTCACGCCCCGACAAGGAGGATCCGATGAAACCAGCGACAGAAGAGGAAACCCCGGAGACCGCGACGCCCAACCCGTTCATGCGGGCCTGGGGGAGCTGCTTTGCCGCTTTGTACAACCCGCTGCTGTGGCGGACCGAGCGACGCGGGAACGCGAAGAGGCGGGCGAACCTGATCGCCGGCGCGAACGGAACGGTGGTCGAGCTGGGCGCCGGAACCGGTCACAACCTCAGCCACTACCCGGATGACGCAGAGCTGATCCTGACCGAACCGCACGAGCCCATGGCCCGGCGGCTGGAGCAACATGTGGCCCGGTCAGGGCGCGAGGCGACCGTGCTGCGGGCCCCGGCCGAAGACCTGCCGCTACCCGACAACTGCGCGGACACAGTGGTTTCCACCCTGGTCCTCTGCACGGTAGGCGACCTCGATGCATCGCTGGCCGAGGCCCGCCGGGTCCTGAAACCGGGCGGCCGGCTGCTGTTCCTCGAGCACGTCGCGGCCGAACCCGGCAGCCGGCTCGACCGCTGGCAGCGAAAGGCCCACGGCTTCTGGCACGGCTTCGCCTGCGGATGCCACACCAACCGCGAGACCGAGGCGGCGATCCGCAGGTCGGGACTGAGGATCGACGAACTGGTCAACGACCGGCTCGAATTCGAAGTGCCGCTGATCCACCCGCTGATCTGGGGCCGGGCGATCAACCCGTAGGATCGCGGTCCTCCGGTTTGAGCCGCCGCTCTATCCAGTTGGCACCGACCGTATCGGTCAGCCCGTGGGCGACGATCGAACCGAGGATGACCAGCGCCGCAAGCTGGAAGATCAGCCTCGCTTCCGGCACATCGGACTTGAGGACGAACAGCGCGAACAGCATTGAAGCCACGCCCTTGGGCCCGAACCAGGCCAGGAAGCGTCGCTGGATCTTCGGCATCTCGGATCCGATCAGCGAGACCGATATCGCCAACGGCCTGGCGACCAACAGCGTGAAAAGGATCAGCAGCGCGACGGCGACCGCCGGCGTCGGAATACCGATCGAGGCGACCAGCGCCCCGAACACGAAGAAGGTGACCGTCTGCAGCACCGCCCCGAGGCTTTCGTTGAATTCGTGGAACGCATCCGGAGTCTCTCGATCGGCCACCCCGAGTGCGATACCGGCGACGAAGGTGGCCACCAGGCCGTTCCCGAAGGTCGCCTCGGCCAGGCCGAAAGCGGCAAGCGCGACCCCGAGCGCGTAAACCCCTTCGTACTTCCGGGTGAGCCCCACCCCCGGCATGTCGTCGATCGCCCGGCCGGCGACCGTGGCCAGCCCGAGCCCGATCAGGGCCCCGGCGGCGGCCTCGCCGACCAGGATCGCCGCTTCCCCGCCGGCGCCCGCCTCATGCGCCGCGATCACGATGAAGAACAGCACGAACGGCAGGGCCAGGCCGTCGTTGAGACCCGACTCGAGGTTCATCACGTGGCGCAGCTTCGCCGGGATGCCTTTGGCCATGACCACCACCGAGGTGATCACGGGATCGGTCGGGGCGAGGACGGCGCCCAGGAGCAGTGCCTCCGCCCAGGCCAGCTCGCTGAACAGCAGCTTCGCGGCGACTGCGATCAGGACCATGGTCGCCGGCATGGCGAAGACCAGGGCACGGGCCGTCGGGCCGATGTGGCGCACCAGCAGCTCGCGCTCGACCACCAGGCCGTCGCTGAACAGGGTGAAGACCAGCGCCAGCTCGACCAGCGCGACCACGTCGTGGTCCCGGGGATCGATGTCCACCACCCCGACCGCGTGGAGCAGCATTCCGGCCGCGACCGAAATGACCGACACCGACAGCACCGTGCCGTGGGCCAACCCGGACAGCCCGGAGACCACGATCAGCAGCACGCCTACCGTCAATACGACTTCGGTGAACCCGATCTCCATGGCCGATCAGCCTAGCCATCCGGCCGGTTCCGACCGGGCAACTGGCAGACTGGTGGAATGATGCGGCTGACCTTGCCCCTGGCGACCGTGCTGGCGATCGGCGCCGGACTTGCCCTCCCGGGTCTGGAATCCGCGTCGCCGGGCGGGAGCCTCGCGATCGCCGCGTCGCTGAAGCCGCTCGCCCCCGAAGACGCCTGGAATTCCGAGCCGATCTACGCCACCTCGCCACCGGGCGACCGGCGGGTCTTCGTGGTCGAACGTGGAACGCCCGAGGGGATGGCCGCGATCCGGGTGTTCGAGGACGGTGCGCTCGATCCGGTCCCCTTTCTCTCGATCGCGAACATCAGCCTGGAAGGCGAAAGGGGCCTGCTTTCGATGGCTTTCGCCCCCGACTACGCGACCAGCGGACTCCTTTATGTCTTCTACGTGGCGGCCGGACCGGACCAGCTCGACCCCGAAGGCAACGAGGGAGACATCCGGGTCGTCGAGTACCGGAGGTCGGGCTCCGACCCCGACCGGGCCGACCCCGGGACGGCCCGTTTGGTGCTGACTCTGCCTCATTCACCCGGCTACCACAATGGCGGCTGGCTCGGGTTCGGACCGGACGACCTCCTGTACGTGGCCATCGGCGACGATCACGACCGGGACAACGCTCCGTCGCTGGCCAGCCTGTCCGGCAAAGTGCTCCGGATCGACCCATCCGATCCGGACGGCGCCGGCCCGGCCACCCTGACCGTCCCGGACGACAACCCGTTCGTCTCCACACCCGGGGCCAGGGGCGAGATCTATACGCGGGGCCTGAGAAACCCGTGGCGTGCATCGTTCGCCCCAGGTGGCGGACTGACCGTGGCCGACGTCGGCCAGAACTCGGTCGAAGAGATCAACTACGGCGACCTAGCGGGCAGGAACATGGGCTGGCCCGACTGCGAAGGCCGTTGCGAGACACCTTTCCCCGAGTACACCGAACCGTTCTACACCTACTCGCACCTGGACGGATGCGCGGTGATCGGCGGATACGTGATCCGCGACCCCGACCTGAGCGGGCTGACCGGCCGCTACCTCTACGGCGACGCCTGCAGGCAGGACCTCCGCACCCTCAACCTGTCGGCCCCCGGCGGCGACCCGGCGGCATCGGGGTTGGAGATCGAGGCGTTCGAGGGACTGCGGTCGTTCGGCGAGGACAGCCTCGGCTGCGCCTACGTGATGACCAGCCTCAACGCTTACCGCATCGCCGCGGGCAACGCTGCGCCAACCGGCTGTCCCCACGATTTCCCGGTCGCCGACCCGCCCGAGCCCCCGCCGGTCCCCGCCGATTCGGTGCCGCCCGGACTGACGCTGACCGGAAAGGCGAGGCGACTTGGGAAACGGATTCCCGTGTTCGTCGAATGCTCCGAAGACTGCACGGTCAGGGCCGGCGGAAAACTGTTGGTGAGGCGTCGGGCGAGGCAGAAGGCTTTCCGGCTGAGGCTTCTCCCGGCCACCGGCAGTGGTCCGGCCATGGTCAGGAAGAAGCTCGCGCTGAGGTTGAAGCCGAGGGCGCTGCGCACGGCGCGCGCCGCGTACCGCAACGGCAGGAAGATGCGCGTGTCGATCCTCGCCACAGCAACCGACGATGTGGGAAACAGCGCTTCGGAAAAGCTCGGGTTGAGGATCCGGCGGCACCGGTCCCGACCCGGCTGAAGCGATCAGGGCCTGGAGTCGCCGCTCTCTTTCGTTGCGGCCAGCGAGGACGGCCACCATACGGGCGGTCCGATGTCCAGGACCAGGGCCGGGACGAGGATCGAGCGGACCAGGAACGTGTCGAGCAGGACGCCGAACGCCACCGTGATGCCGAGCTGGGTCAGGAAGACCAGCGGCAGGATCGAAAGCACCAGGAAGGTGCCGGCCAGCACGATCCCGGCCGAGGTGATCACGCCCCCGGTCACGGCCAGGCCGCGCAGCATGCCCTGCCGGGTGCCATGGTTGACCGTCTCTTCCCGGACCCGGGCCATCAGGAAGATGTTGTAGTCGATCCCCAACGCGACCAGGAAGACGAATGCGAACAGCGGCAGCGACGGATCGACACCCGGGAAACCGAATACCCAGTCGCTGATCAGGAAACCCACCCCGAGCGCGGCGAAGAAGCTGACCACCACGGTGGCGACCAGCATCAACGGGGCGGCGACCGCCCGCAGCAGGGCTACCAGGATCAGGAAGACCACCAGGATCACCAGCGGCACCACCAGTTTCACGTCGTGCCGGTTGGCCTGCCTGATGTCGTACTCGACCGCGGTACCGCCGCCGACCAGGGTTTCCGGGCCGCCGGCCTTTCGCGCGGCGTCCCGTATTCCCGGGATCAGGTCGAATGCCTCGGTCGTATACGCCTCGGGCTCGAGCACGGCGTTGAGCAGGACGGCCGATTGGGTCCGGGTGACCGGACGGACCTGAGCGACGCCATCGACCCGGCCGACCGCCCCGATCACCCCATTCAGGCTCGAGGGATCATTGACCACGATCTCGGTCGGTGCGTTGGCCCCGCCCGGGAACGACTCGGCGATCAACTCCTGGCCGGTCACCGCCTCGACATCGTCGCGGAATCCGTTCGAAGAGGTCAGCCCGTCGTCGTACGCGAGCAGGCCGAGTGCCATCACCGCTAGCGCCGCCAGAGCTCCGAGCCAGACCCGTCTGGGGCCCTGCGCCGTGCGGTCGCCCAGCCGGCGCCACGGCCCATGCTCCGCGTCGACGCCGCCGCTGCCGACCCGTGGCACCTTCGGCCAGAACACGAAGCGCGGGACGATCACCAGCATCGCCGGGAGCAGGGTCAGCATCGCCAGCATCGCCGAGACGATCCCGATCGCACCGATCGGCCCGAGGCTGGCGGTCGAGTTCAGTTCGGCCAGCGAGAGGCAGAGCAGGGCCGCGATCACGGTCCCTCCCGAGGCGAGGATGGCCGGGCCGGCGCTGCGCAGCGAGACCCGCATCGATTCGGACCTGCTTTCCCGGTGGCGCAGCTCCTCCCGGTAGCGGGCTATGAGTAACAGCGCGTAGTCGGTCCCGGCCCCGAGCACCAGCACTGAGAGGATCGACGACGACTGGCCGTTCACCGTGACCCCTGCCTCGGTCAGGCCGAAACCGATCGCCCGGCTGAGTATCTCGGCGAAGCCGACCGCTATCAACGGCAGCCAGAGCAGGAACGGCGACCGGTAGATAAGGACCAGGAGAACGAAGACCAGCCCGAACGCGGCCGCGAACAGGGTGCCATTGATCGACTCGTAGACCTCGATCGCGTCGGCCCCGTACCCGGCCGCCCCGGTCACCGCGACCTCGAGTCCGCCGCGGTTGCCGCTCACCCGTTCCCTTATGTCCTGGACGGGATCGAGGATGTCGTCGGCTTCGCCGGTGGCTTCGATGCTGGACAGCACCAGTGCCGCCGAACCGTCGTTCGACACCTCGGTCTGTCTGAACGGCTGGCTGGTGCCGTTGACCTCGCTGTTCAGCTCGGCGATATCCGACTTGATCCGCTGCCGGTCGGCGCCGGTCAGGCCCCCTTCGCGCCGGTAGACGATCACGATCCCGGCCTGCTCGCCGTCGGTCAGTTGCTCGACCTGATCCAGCGCGCGGGTCGATTCGGCGTCGGCCGGCAGGTACGAACTCGACTCGTTGTTCTCGGCGTCGGCGAACTTCCCCGGCACGTCGGCTCCGAAGATCGCGAATATCGCGACGAACCAGACGATCACGACGAGCCACCGGGCCCAGTGGCCGACCGGGAATGTGAGGAGGGATCTGTTCATCCGGGAGGGTGGTCCGCGAACGCCGAACGAGGATTCGGACCGTCGCGATCCTACTGAACCCGGAAGGCCCGCGATCCCGCGCACCAGGTGCCACTGGACTCCGGATTCTCGGCCGTCCGGCCACATTCACCCATTTAGGATGATGCCGGATCAACGATCAGATGCGAAGCTTTCCGCCAGGAACCAGGAACACGAACGGAGGCAGTCATAGCCGATTCAGGAAGTACCAATTCGCAAGGCATCCCCCCCGGCGGTGAGCCCGGTGCCGCAACGCCGGCCGACGTCTTCGTCTCATTCGGGATCAGCGGCGACCTGGCCAAAGTGATGACCTTTCTTTCGCTGTACCGGCTCGAGGCACGGGGGTTGCTCGATGTTCCGATCGTCGGCGTGGCGGTCGACGATTGGTCCGACGACGACCTTCGCGACCATGCGCGTGACGCAATCAAGGGCACCGGCCAGGCCCTCGACGACCAGGTGTTCGACCGGCTGGCTGCCCGCATGTCGTACGTGCAGGGCGACTTCGCCGACGACGGAACCTACGAGGCCGTCGCCGAGAAGATCAAGGGGGCGAAATGCCCGGTCTTCTACCTCGAGATCCCGCCCTCGCTGTTCGCGATGGTGGTCAAGGGGTTGGCCGGGGCCGGCCTGACCGACAACGCCCGGGTAGTCGTGGAGAAGCCGTTCGGGCACGACCTCGAATCGGCCCGGGCCCTGGCCGGTGAGCTTCACCAGTACCTGGACGAATCGCAGCTCTACCGGATCGACCACTTCCTCGGCAAGATGGGTCTGGGCGAGATCGTCTACCTGCGGTTCGCCAACGCGATCTTCGAGCCGGTCTGGAACCGGAACAGCATCGCCTGCGTGCAGATAACCATGGCCGAGGACTTCGGGGTCCAGGACCGGGGCCACTTCTACGATCCGGTCGGCGCCCTGCGCGACGTGGTCGTCAACCACCTGATGCAGGTGATCGCGGCGACCGCTATGGAGCCTCCGGCCGGCCGCGAGGCGCGCCCGATCAAGGACGCGATGTACGCAGTCTTCGCCGCAATGGCTCCGGCCGATCCCGGCACCTACGTCCGTGGCCAGTACGACGGCTACCTGGACGTCGACGGGGTGGCCGCCGGATCGACCACCGAGACCTATGCCGCGGCGCGGTTCGAGATCGACAACTGGCGCTGGACCGGGGTCCCGTTCTTCATCCGCACCGGCAAGCTGCTCCCGGTCACGCAGACCGAGGTGCGGCTGATCTTCCGGGAACCGCCGAAGCTCGGCTACCGGGCCCCGGGGTCGCACCTGCCCGAGCCGGACCAGTTGGTGGTCAAGCTCGATCCCAGCACCGGGGTCCGCCTGGTGCTCGACGCACAGCGAAGCGACGACGCGGAACCAGAGCCGATCACCATGGACATGGAGTTCGCGGCCGAAGGCGGCGAGGGCCCTACCCCGTACGAGGTCCTGCTGCACGCGGCGATGGTCGGGGACAGCAAGCGCTTCACCCGGCAGGACAACATCGAGCAGACCTGGCGGATCACCGGTCCGCTGATCGCGAACCCGCCGCCGGTCCATTCCTATAAGCCGGGGTCGTGGGGTCCCAAGGCGGCCGACGCGCTGGTCGACGAGTTCGGCGGCTGGCAT
>JAGQUV010000016.1 GCA_020438295.1 Solirubrobacterales bacterium | reverse complement strand
ATCATCGGGGCAAAGCGGGTGATCCCGATCCACTACAACACTTTCCCGGTGATCGAGACGGACGCCGAGGCGTTTGCCACCGACCTTTCCGCGAAAGGCGTGGAGGCGGTGATCCTCGACCCCGGCGAGAGCGCCGCTCTGTAGCGGCGCCCGGAGCGTTCTGGCCGCCTAGTTGCCCTGGGGCGAGGCGGGGGCCGGCAGCTGGACCGGCCGGTCCGGAGACCCGGGCTGGGTCGCGGTGCTGCCGGCCGGGGCCGGAACCGACGGCTCGGGCACATCCGGCCGCGTAGCGGGGGGCGCCGGAGCAGGCGGCTGGTTGGGGATCTGACCCGACGAGACGGGCGTCTCGGCCGAGGGGAGCGAAGGTCCGGGTGATTCGGGCGGCGGCGTCTTGGTCGGAACGTCGATAACCGTTCCCTCGAAGCCGCTGCCGTCGGCTGCCGTGTGGTTCGGATCGCCCGGTGCCTCGACCCCGCCGGTTGCGTCGTCGTCCTGCTCGGGCGCGGCGGCCGGAGCGGGCGGTTCGTCGGACGCGGCCGGTTCGGGCACGGCCGGTTCGGTCGCGGCCTCTTCGGACACGGCCGGGGGAGGCACGGTCTCGTCGGCACTCAACTTGACTACCTGGGCGACCTCGACCGGCTCGTCGTTCCCGGCCGGGACGGCCTTGGTGGCATTCTCCCGGGAGGGGTCGGCCGCGATCGTCCTGGTCACCGGGGCGGCACTGTCGGCCACCTGGTCGGCTCCGACCTGGTTCTTGATCTCGACCGCTCCGGCGGTGATCACGGCGGCGGTGACCACTCCGGCAATGGCCTTGGCCCCGACCGCTCCGCTGACCGCGCCGATCCCCGAGGCGGCGGCGCCGGCACCGGCCCCGACCGCCGCGGCACCGGCGCCTGCGCCGGCTCCTGACGCCACGCCGGCCGCTCCGGCGGACGTGCCGGCCGCGGTGCCGGCCGTTCCGGCCCCGCCCAAACCGAGCTTGGCCGCGATTGCCGCTTTGAAGGCGATCAGGGGCCCGACCGGCATCAGCATCGCCAGTACCTTCGTGTCGGAACGGAGCTGCTTGCGGAATTCGGCGCACTCGTCACAGTCGCGTACGTGGCGGCGGACCGGGCCCGACGCCTTGGTCAGACCTTCGGCCGCTTCGGCCAGTTCGACCCGCACTTCGCCGCAGGTGAGCATCCTGGCCTGGGTCGCCTCGGCCAGCGAGATCCGGGCCCGGACCAGCAGCGACTTGACCGACGGTACGGTCGTATCCATCGCCTCGGCGATCTCTTCGTAGGACAGCGCGTCGATCTCGCGCAACAGGAGCGCGGCCCGCTGGGTTTCGGGAAGCTTGGTCACGTCCTTGAGCAGCTGGCGGAACTCCTCCCGGTTGTGCACCTTCTCGTGGGTCGACGCGGCGTCTACCATCGGCACCAGGTCCATCGATTCCTGGGCGACCGCCTTCGGCTTGCGCAGGTGGTTGAGCGAGCGGTTGCGGGCGATCCGGTAAAGCCAGGGCCGGAGGTTGATCTCGCGGTTGTCGGCGATCATCGCCTTGTAGGCGTTGACGAAAACTTCCTGCAGCACGTCCTCGGCATCTTCGGTCGAGCCGATCATCTGGCGGCAGAATCCGAGCAGTCGGGCCTGGTAGCGATCGACGATGATGTCGAACGCACCGGAGTTCCCGCTGCGGACCAGCGCGACTAGCTGTTCGTCGCCTTTCAGCTTGAGCAGGGGCGAGCGGCGGGTCAGGAGGCCGCGACGCGCGGCATGACTGAGTGTTGATGCTTCCAAGAGTCTCCTTGGGACTGGGACGACTGCTTACGAATAACACCGTAGCAACGCTTTTGTAGCGCTATCTAAAGAAATCGCCCCCGGTGCCGGACCCCTAGGATTGAAGGGCCCGGATGGCGGAATGGTAGACGCTGCGGCCTTAAAAGCCGCTGTCCCCGCCGGGGGCGTGCGGGTTCGAGTCCCGCTCCGGGCATTTTCAGTCACAATGCGGCGGCCGGCCGCTCCGGCCGGCGGCGAGCGCCAAACTTTAGGAGAAGATGACAGAGGAGACGAAGACCGAGCGCAAGGCGGTCTCCGAGGCGGTCGCCCCGGAGCGCCCGAACCGGGGCTGGGTCCGCTTGATGGTGGTCCTGGCCGGCTTGATCACGGTGCTCGCGATCATGTCCACCTGGGTCGACCGTCAGCTCTTCGACACCGACGAGTGGGGCAACACCTCGCTCAAGGTGCTTCAGGAGCCGGAGGTCCAAAAGGCGCTGGCGACCTACGCGGTCGACGAGTTGTACGCCAACGTCGACGTCGAGGCCGAGCTTAAGAAGATCCTGCCGGGGGACACCAAGGACCTGTCCGGCGTGGCGGCCGGGGCGCTCAGGTCGGTCGCTGACCAGGGGGCCCAGCA
This sequence comes from Solirubrobacterales bacterium, assembly GCA_020438295.1. Taxonomy (GTDB): domain Bacteria; phylum Actinomycetota; class Thermoleophilia; order Solirubrobacterales; family 70-9; genus 67-14. Next base: position 39,781 of record JAGQUV010000016.1, on the reverse strand, counting down.
GGCGCTCGGCAACCAGCAGATCCAGGACCTGTGGCGGCAGGCCAACGAGACCGCCCAGAAGACGCTGGTCGACATCATCGAGAACCGCAGCGACGTGGTCGATACCGGCGGGGGCGAGGTCACCCTGGAGCTGCGGCCGCTGATCATCGAGATCGCCAACCAGATCGGCCTCGCGCAGCAGGCTCAGGACAACGTCCCCGAGTCGGTCGGCAACATCGAGATCGTCAATTCGGACGAGCTCTCGACGGTCCAGACCGTGGCTTCGGCGATCCACGGCACCGCGCTGATCACGGCATTCCTGGTCCTGCTGCTGATCGGCCTGGCCGTCTACCTGTCGCCCGGGTACCGCTGGCTCACCGTGCTTTGGCTCGCAGTCGCCCTGATGCTGGCTGCGCTGATCGTGCTGATCCTGCGGTCGTCGATCGGCTCGGTCGTCGTGTCCGGGCTGGCCGATCCCGACATCGAGCCGGCCGCCCGGGCCGGCTACGACGCGGCCACCGACCTGATGAAGTCGATCGCCTGGACGGTCATCTGGGGCGCGGTCGGGATGATCGCGATCGCTTGGCTGATCTCACCGAACGGGGCCGCCGATTCGACCAGAAAGCTGCTCGCGGTCCCGTTCGGACGCTATCCCGGCGCGGTCTTCTCCCTGCTCGGCGTGGTCGGCCTGATCTATCTGATCGCCGGGGCCGGAGACCAGAGGACCTTCCTGGTGCACCTGATGATCGTGGTCCTGCTCGGGATCGGGGCCTGGTTCTTCCGCCGCCAGTTGATGCTCGAGTACCCGGATGCCGACTTCGCCCAGATCAGCGATTTCGGCGACCGGGTCAGGGCCGGTGCCGGAAAGGCCTGGGCCAGCCGGCCGAAGAATCTGCCCAAACCCAGTTTCGGCCGGTCCGCGAAATCCAAAGGCGCCGACCAGGAAACCACCGCCGTCCTGCCCAAGGTCGCGGAGCAGGATCCCGAGGACGCGCGGCTCGACCGGCTCGAGCGGCTCGCTTCGATGCACAAGAGCGGCGTCCTGACCGACCAGGAGTACGCCGAGGAAAAGGCCAGGCTGAGGCGCCAGGACGGCTGAGGTCGTCGCGGGGGACGCCGTCGTCCCCGACCTGCCCCGCTGACAGCGACCTGCCTCACCGGCAGTAGCCGGCCCGGCTCGGTCAGACCGGCAACTCGTCGGCGGCCCGGATCGCCCCGCCGTACAGGATGTCGTGCTCGGATACCTCGATCTCGTCGAGCGACAACGCCCTCATCACCTCGATCATGATCACCACCCCGGCGACGATCGCCCGGGCCCGGTCGGGATGCAGGCCGACCACCTGCTTCCGCCTTTCCAGCTCCATCGAGGCGAGCTGGCTCAGCCAGTGCTGCGCCACTTTGATCGGCAGGACGTACCCCTCGACCGCCAGTGGATCGTACGGGTCCAGCTCAAGGTCGATCGCGGCCAGCGAAGTCGAGGTTCCGGCGACCGCCACGGCGGCGTCGATGTCGCTCAGGTCCTGACCCTCGAGTGCGTTGGTCAGCAATCTGTGGATGTCGTTGGCCAGTGCCTCCAGCTCGGCCGCCGTAGGTGGGTCGCTGGCCAGCATGCGTTCGGTGTGTCGCACGACCCCGGCCTGGAGCGACGTGTGGAACAGGGGATCCGGTCCCTTGCCGGCAACCAGCTCGGTCGAACCGCCGCCGATATCGATCACCACCAGCTTCTCGTCGCTGTTTCGCTCGGAGGTACAGCCGAGGTAGGTCAAACGGGCCTCCTCGTCACCGTCGAGAATCTGGACGTCGAGGTCGAACCGCTCGCGGAGCTCGGCCACGAACGCACCACCGTTGGCCGCGTCGCGTACCGCGCTGGTCGCGATCACCAGTGTCGTCTCGGCACCCAGGTCGCCGAGCAGGCGGAGGTAACCGGCCACCGCTTCGCAGACCGCCTCGATTCCGTCGGACGAGAGCTGCCGTGAATGGTCGACTCCGCGGCCGAGCCGGGTGATCGTGCTGCGGCGTTCGACCACCGATACCTTGCCGTCGGACACGTCGGCCACCATCAGCCGGGTCGAGTTGGTCCCGGTGTCGATCACCGCCACTCGTCGGGCGGTCTGGTTGATGGGAGGGGAGGGAGGCAGGGCCACAGACTATTGCTTCCCGCCGGTCGACGGGCCGGGTAGATTGGAGGCCAAACCACGAAAGGAACGGCATGACGGGCAGTCTGAAAGGCGCGGTCGCTCTGGTCACCGGCGCCAGCAGCGGCATTGGCGAGGCGACCGCACGGTCGCTGGCTGCCGACGGTGCGAAGGTCGCGCTGGTGGCACGGCGGCTGGAGCGGCTCGAGAAGCTGGCGCAGGAACTGGCCGGCGAGGGCCATACCGCGCTCGCGATCGAGGCCGACATCACCGACCAGGGCCAGGCGATAGGGGCGATCGAGCGAGCGGTGGGCGACCTGGACCGGCTCGACATCCTGGTCAACAACGCGGGGGTGATGCTGCTCGGGCCGATCCCCGGAGCGCCGGCGGAGGAATGGGAGCGGATGATCGACATCAACCTGAAGGGCCTGCTCCACATGACCCATGCCGCGATGCCCCACCTGCTGTCGGCGGCCGGCGATTCGGAGCGCGGAGTCGCCGACCTGGTCAACATCAGCTCGGTCGCCGGCAGGGTGGCATCGGCCGGTTCCGGGGTCTACAACATGACCAAGTTCGGGGTCGGCGCGATGAGCGAGGCGCTCCGGCAGGAGGTCTGCAACCAGGACGTCCGGGTGACGGTCATCGAACCCGGAGCGGTCGCCACCGAGCTCACCGACCACCTGCGCCCCGAGATCCGGGAGATCGTGCGGGAGCGTTTCGTCGACATCAAGACGCTCGACGCTCATGACATCGCCGACGCGATCGCCTGGGCGGTGACCCGCCCGGCCCACGTCTCGGTCAACGAGGTCCTGATCCGCCCGACCCACCAGCGCCGATAGGCCGGGCGGAGAGCCTTCGCGGACCTACGACTGATTCACGCGGCGGCAGGTCGCGTTAGCATCGGATCCGATGGAGGAGCTACTGCAGGCGGCCGGGATTGCGGTGGTGGCCCTTTTCCCGGTAATCGATCCGATTGGCGGTACGCCCTGGTTCGCCGTGGCGACCAGGGACCTCGACCCCCGGGCCCGCCGGTCAGAGGCTTTCCGGGGGGCCTGGATCGCGGCCGTGATCCTGATCCTGTTTCTCTTCGCCGGGAGTTTCGTGCTCGATTTCTTCGGGGTCTCGCTCCCTGCGGTCGAGTTCGTCGGTGGCCTGGTCATCGGCTGGGTCGGCTGGCAGATGCTGATGGAAAGTCCGAGCCAGGAACTGGACCAGGCGGACGGTCCTGCCGGCCGGGATATATCCCTCACCCCGTTGGCCTTCCCGTTGCTGGCCGGCCCCGGAGCCCTGGCGATCGTGCTGGGGCTTTCGAACCGCCACGACAGTGCTGCCGACTACATCGGTTTCAGCCTGGGCATATTGGTCGTGCTGGCGATCACCTTCGCGATCCTGACCAGGGCGGGAGAACTGATAGCCCGCATAGGCCCCCGCGGGATAGACGTGATCAACGGCATACTGGGCCTGATCGTCCTGGCGATCGCCGCCGAGCTGGTCTTTCACGGGATCTCGGACTACTTCGGCCTGACCATCGTCGAGTAGAGGCCGTCCTCAACGCCCGGCCGGCCGCCAGGAAACGGCGTGCTTCCGATCGAGCCGGCCCTCCGGTGCTAGAATGCGAGGTTCCGCCGCGGGGTGGAGCAGTCAGGTAGCTCGTCGGGCTCATAACCCGAAGGTCGCAGGTTCGAATCCTGCCCCCGCTATTTTCGTCAGGGAGACCGCCTCACGCTCGACGAGTGATTGCTGGAGATGCCCCGACGCCATGGCCGCGTTGACGGACGTTCAGTTGAACTTGCTGCCGCAAGCTGATAGTTACATGGCATGAGGGGTAAGGCCAGGGGGTTTTCAGGCGTTGCGGCGCTGGTGGTGGCCGGCCTCGGGCTGATCTTTCAGTCGGCTTCCGCCGACGCGGCCTTTTCCCAGTTCGACCCGCCGCCGCTTTGCGGTGCGTCCGTGGTCACCGACTGCATCCAGCAACCGACGACCAGGTACGACGCGAGCCCAGCGACCGGGTTCCACATCGACATGCCGACCATGCGGGTCGACATCAACGAATCAGTCACCGGAGGCATTCCCGAACTGGAAGACGTCACCGGGATGGTTACCTTCACCATGACCGATGCAGGCAGCACGCCATCGCCGTATTCGTTCGAAGAAGAGGAGTGGGTTGTAGCGCTGAGGCTGTACCCCATGCCGGGCAGGTCGGACCCGTCGGCGTTCCAGATCCCGCTCTACCAGAAGCAGTGGGTCATTGACGGCAGCCTCTACGACTGCGTCGGGAAGATCACGTGCACTTACGTCACCGACGAGAGCCCGCCATTGCCCTCCGGCTGGTACTCCGCCGCGGGCTCCAACAACTACCTTGTCCAGAAGCCGGGCTGTCGCTACGTGAACAACAACACCTACTGCGAGGCCTCCACCGGCAGCAATAGCGCGGTGTACATACCCCAGGTGGAGGACCTCGATCCCCCGTACGTCGAGATTGCGACCACCGGTTCCGGGTTGACCGCCAAGGCGGTAGCCCGGGCGGTCGATCCCGGGGAGCAGTCGATGTCGCTCCACTGGGACTTCGGCGATGGCACCACCCAGCTCGGCGGCTTCGGCAGCGTCGCTTCGCACACCTACTCCGCTCCAGGTAACTACGCGATCACGGCGACGGCGACCGCGTCTGACGGTCGCAAGGGCTCGGCGAGCGGGTCCGCCCACGTGGAGCCGCCGCGGCCGATCCTGCAGGCGGTGGCCCGGAACGGCACCGCGACCACGGGCGTCGCCGCCGGCACGCTGCAGGAGTGGCCGCCCGGAGCCAGGGCGCAGGTGCGTTACTGGACCGACGGCTGTCCGGCCGACCCCGACGCCGACTACCTGTCTTCGGATGGGTTTTCGATCCGCACGAAGCCAACCGCCGAAGGAACGGTGAGCATGGGCTTCAACTACCTGGACCCGGCGGCGAATGCTTTCGTCCTCGAGGCCGAGGCCCACGTCCCGGCCGGCGGGAGCGACACCGTGAAGGCCCATCGAATAAGCGAGTGCGTCGAAATGACGCCGGGACCGGTCTACGAGACGACCGCCGAGACGGCGATCGGAGCGACCGAGGTGCCGGTCGATTCGGCCAGCGTTCCAGTCGGGAACCTGGCGGCGATCGACGCCGGGGCCAACGCGTCGACGCAAGACCTCGCCGAGCAGCGCCAGGTGACCGGTCATGGGTCGCTCCTGGTCGCCCCGCTCGACCGCGCCCATCCGGACGAGGCCAAGGTAATAGACGCCGGGCTGCCCTTGGCACCGTACGTGATGCCACCCTTGCCCCCGGATCCCTCGTTCGACGATGAAACCGACCCGGCCTGTTCCGACGGCTTCGACAACGACGGCGACGGCAAAACCGACTACCCGGCCGACCCCGGCTGTACCGGTACGAATGACACATCCGAGGTCGACCCTGTGGTCGATCCCGACCCGGATCCCGTTTGCTCCGACGGCATCGACAACGACGGCGACGGCAAAACCGACTACCCGGCCGACCCCGGTTGCACGGGCCCTGACGACACATCAGAGGTGGACTCGGTGATTCCGCCCGTGGTTGATCCCGTACCCGACACTTCCACCTGCAACAAGGCCAGGAGGGCCCTGAACAAGGCGAAGGGGCAGGTCAAGAACCGGTCGAAGAGGGTCAGGAAAGCTCAGAGGGCGGTCAAGAAGAGCTCGGGCAAGAAAAGGAAGCAGGCCAAGAAGAAGCTGAGGAAACAGAAAAAGAACCTGACCAAGGCGCAAAAGAAAAAACAAGTGGCGCTGAAGCAGAAGAACGGGTCCTGCTAGAGGCGATCCGCCGGCCGCTACAGGTCTTCCCCTGAACGACTCCGCGGCCGCCGCGTTCGCCCGCGTCGCCGGACCGATCGCCCACGGCATCCGCGGCTCGTTACGCTTCGAGGCCGCACGACACGCAACGGGGGCCGAAGCCCCGGGCCCGTTCCTCCTCGGTCCCGCCGGCGAACCGGAGCTGATCACCCCCGCAGCCCGACCACTACTGGACGCCGAGTTGCTCGCCCACGGCGAGGGCGAGCTACCCCTTCCGAGCTTGTCCCTGGCCTCGTTCTTCCGGAATGGCTCTCCCACACGGTGCGAGATCACATCAAGAGCCTGTTCGAGAAGCTCGACGTCGACTCCCGTCAGGAGCTGGTCGCTCGCGTGTTCCTTGATGAGTACATGCCCGAGATCGCGCAGCGCACTCCGCTTGCCTCACACGGGCGCTTCGAGGTCGAATAGCGCGGCTCCGATGGATCTCCTTGCCGCGGAGGTCGGGGTGCGCTGGGGCTCGCCCCGGCACCACCGGGCCAGCGCCGCCACCTACACGCTCGATTTCGGTTACAGGCGCTGAGGTGGGCCTCGGACGAGTCGCACCGGCACCGGCGGTTCGGACCCGGACCGGGCCGGGGTTGTCCGATTGCGTCGTCCCGCTGGTAGCATCGGTGGCCGAGCGATGGAGCCCGCTTGCGTTACCCCGGTAGCGCGAACCGCGAACTGGTAACGCTGATGGCCCCTACGAGACCGAACCATTCGTAGGAGCCTGCCGTGCATTCCAACTGCCCGTCGCAACCCCGAACGCTCCAGGGCGGAGCTGGGCCCCGGCCGTGACTTTCGATCGCCGCGAGCTTGCAGCCATATTCGCGGGTGGGTTCATCGGCGCGATCGCCCGCGCGCTGCTCGTCGACGTGATCCCGGTGGGCCCGGACGCCTGGCCCTGGCCGACCTTCATCGCCAATCTGGTCGGCGCGTCCGCACTCGGCTACTTCACGACCCGGCTCCAGGAACGCCTGCCGCTCTCGGCCTACCGCCGGCCCCTGCTCGGCACCGGTCTCTGCGGCGCGCTCACCACCTTCTCGGCGATGCAGGTCGAGATCGTGCAGATGGTCGAGCACGGGGCCGGCGGCCGGGCGGCCGCCTATGCCGCGGTCAGCATCGTCGCCGGGTTCCTGGCGGTCGCCGTCGCCACCGGACTGGTCAGAAGGGCGCGGTTGGCCTGATGGATCTCTTCGTCTGGTGCGGGCTCGGTCTGCTGGGTGGGTTCGGGGCAGTTCTCCGCTTCGGTCTCGACGCTGTGGTCTCCGATCGGCTCAACGGCAACTTCCCTTCCGGCACCTTCGCCGTCAACCTCGCCGGTGCGCTTCTGCTCGGCCTGCTCGTGGGCATCGGGGTAGATGGCGACGCTCTCCGGCTCGCGGGCGTCGGTCTGCTCGGTAGCTTCACCACGTTCAGCACCTGGATGTTCGAGTCCGAGCGGCTGACCGAAGACGGACAGCTGAGGGTCGCCGGATTGAACATCCTGGCCAGCCTCGGGCTCGGAATCGGCCTGGCCTGGCTCGGCATGCAGGTCGGAGCGGCGTTGTGAGCCGGGACGCCCGCAAGCTGACGATCTATTTCGGCGAGCGGGACCGGGTCGAAGAGCGGTTCCTCGCCGATCACCTGCTCAACGTCTTTGAGCGGCATCAGATCTCGGTCAGCGTGCTGATGCGGGGCGCCGAGGGCTTCGGGATCAAGCACCACCTGCGCACCGACCGGCTGCTGACTCTGTCCGAGGACCTGCCGGTGGTCGCGGTGGCGGTCGATGTGCCGGCCAGGATAGATGCGGCCCTGGCCGAGGTAAGAAGGCTCCGCTTCGACGGGCTGATCACGATCGAGCGGGCCCTGCTGGCCGACGACCGCTCGCCCGAGATCCCGCGAGGGCTCGGGGAAGAGGTCAAGCTGACCGTCTACTTCGGTCGCGGAGAAAGAGACGCCGGACGACCCGCGTACGAGAAGGCCGTCCAGGTGTTCCGCGACCACCGGGTCGCCGGCGCCACGGTGCTGGTCGGCGTCGACGGAACCGTAGCCGGCGCGCGTCGCAGGGCGCGCTTCTTCTCCCGCAACCTCGAGGTACCGGTCATGGTCATCTCGATTGGCCGGCGCGACCGGCTGGTCGAGGCCCTTCCCGAGCTCGAGTCGCTGCCGGGTGAGGTGATGATCACGTTGGAGCGGGCCCGGTCGCTGAAGCGCGACGGAAAGACGCTGGCCGAGCTCGGGGACGGTCCCGGTGCGGACGAGCAAGGTCTCGATCGCTGGGTCAAGCTGATGCTGTACTCGAGCGAGCAGAACCGTTTCGAAGGGGAGCCGGTGCACGTCTCCGCGATCCGCGCCCTCCGCGCCGGGGGAGCACCCGGCGCCACCGCGCTGCGCGGGATCTGGGGCTACCACGGCGACCACCGACCCCACGGCGACCGCTTCTCGAGCCTGCGCCGGCGGGTTCCGACCGTGACCACGGTTGTCGACAGACCGCCCCGGATCGGCAGGTGGTTCGAGATCCTGGACCGGGCCACGCCGGAGAGGGGGCTGATCACGGCCGAGGTAGTACCGGCCTTCCAGGCGACGGGACCCGATGTGCGTAGCGGCGGCTTGAAGCTCGCCGCGCGCGGGCGGAGGCCGAACCGCAGCGGTGATCAAGGCCTGAGCCCGGGAGGCTGACCCAAGCCCACTGTGCGCGAGCTCGAACCTCGAGTCGGCTCAGCCCGGGAGCTTCGCCAACAGCTCTTCGGTCGTGCTGGCCGACAGGTTGGCGAGGGCGATCATCCGGGCGATCGCATCGACAGCGTCCAGTTCGCCGCTGGTCAGGTGTTCGCCCGCGTATGCGGCGACCTCGGCCGGGACCGGCCGGCGAAAACGTGCCTCGGCCGCTTCCGTTGCATAAAGAACCGCGGCGCGGCTACGCGGGCTCAGCGATGCGAGATCGCCCAGACCGATCGACTCGAGTTCGTCCGCTCCGACCCCGGTCCGGATCGCCCAGCGCTTGTGAACGCGGCTGCAGCCGCGACAGGCGTTTGTCTGACTGACCGCGACCATCACGCGCTCGCGCAGCTCCGGGTCGAGATCGCCGCGCAGGTAGACCCCGGCGATCGGCAGCACGCGGCGGGCTACGCCGGCGACGTCGGCCAGAGCCTCACCGGGTGAGCCGAAGGTTCGCGGGGCCGGGCTGGGAGGGGCCGCTGTGACGGTCATCGCGGGTGATCCTATTGAACTCGTTCCGGGCGGCCCGGCACACCTCGACCGGAAGCCGACCGAGGCCGTCGAGGCTTCCTTTCCGGGGCCTGCCGAATCCCCGGAACGAGGTCCCGTCGTTGGGTACCACGAGACCTGTCCGATTCCAGGACCCGCCAGACGCCCTGGGATCGGCGGCAGCGTGCCCATCGGCGGAGGGGGCCGACCGGGCCGGTTTCGGGACCTCGTTCAGGGGATGCTGGCCAGGCGTTCGCAGCTGCCGGCCCGGTCACGCCCAGGGCCACCGTTGCACAGGTCCCGGCCCTTGCCGCCGAACTGGCCGTCGTTTTCCTGGCCACCCTTGAGCAGGTCGGCGCCGGCTCCGCCGCTGTTTCGGCTGTGACCGTGGGGACCGGCCGGGTCCCGCCCCGTTACGGCGACGGCGGGCGCGTCCCGGCCGAGAGCCTGTATCCGCGCTCGGGGGCCGACTTGCCTTTGAGCTCGAGCTCGACCGGCTCGCCCGCCGGCTCGATGAGTCCGGCCGCCACGCGCTCGGAGATGACGATCTCGCCACCGGCCGCCTCCGCCTGCAGGCGGGCCGCCGTGTTGACCACGTCACCGACCGCGGTGAAGTCGTAGACGGCGCGGTCGCCTATGTTGCCGACGAACGCCTTGCCGAAGTCGAGGCCGACCCCGACTTCGACGAACGGACCGTCGGCTGCGCCGTAACCGACCGCTTCCAGCAGGCCCCGGGCATGATCGACCATCACGCCCGGCGCCGACTCAATCGTCACGTCGCTGTCGGGCCAGCAGATATAGAGGGCCATCACCTCGTCGCCGATCAGCTTGTCGATCACGGCCTCGGGGAACAGCACCTGCTCGGCGCACCCGTAGAACCGGCGTAGCGTCCTGGAGACCTGTTCCGGGTCGGCGCCCTCGGAGGCACTGGTGAACCCGCGCAGGTCGGCGAACAGGATCCCGGTCTCGGTCGTCATGCCGCCCGGCGACGACAGCTCGACGCAGGTGGCGCAGAGATGGGGGTTCTTGCGAGACGGCCGATAGCCGAGCGGCCTGCTGATCATCCGGCCGGGGCCCGCGAACGGGGCTCCGCACATCCCGCACCGCGGGTTACCCGGCAGCCAGTGCCAGAGACGCTTGAGGGCCCTTGCGCCGGAAGTGTGCTCGAGGCCCCAGAGTGCCTCCCAGTCCTCCGGCTGCAGCGGCTCGCCCGAGTCTCGCTCCGCCATGCGCCGGAGACGCTTCAGTGCCCGCCGCTGCAGGAAGGTCAGCCGCGCGGGCCGGTCGGAACCTGACTCGCCGTTGGGGCTCACATCCGGAGGATACCGGCGCGGGGGCTGGTGATGCAGCACCTGCCGATGATGACGAACGTCTTCGCGCTGCCGCATACACTCGATCGATGGGCAAGTTCGACAGGGACGGTTCGACCGTGATTTCCGGGCGCCGGTTCGCCTGGCGCAGGCTCGGGACCGGTCCGCCGTTGCTGCTGGTCCAGGGCTACGCCGGTACCGCCGACGACTGGCCGCCGGAATTCCTGGGGGCGCTGGGGCGCTCGTTCTCCCTGGTCATGCCCGACAACCGGGGCATGGGTGACTCCGAGCTCGGAAACCCGGACGACGTGACCATCGACTCGATGGCGGCCGATCTGGTGGAGTTGCTCGACGAGCTGGCGATCGAGCGCCTGCCGGTGGTCGGCTTCTCGATGGGCGGGTTCATAGCCCAGGCCTTTGCCGCCGTCGCCCCGCAGCGGGTCGAGCTGCTGGCCCTGATCTCGACCGATCCGGGCGGTCCGGGTGCGATACGGGCCGATCCTGGCGACTGGGCCCGTCTCGTCGACCACTCCGGGACCGCCCGCGAACGGGCGTCGCGCACGATCTCGGTGATCTTCCCGCCCGATGTCGCCCCCCAGTTCGACCGCGATTTCGGCGAGCTGGTCGCCGCGGCCCAGGCCGCAATGGATCCGCGGGCCCTGGCCGCCGAGGAGCGGGCGATGGAGTGGTGGTGGGCGGCGGCGCCCGGTCCGGCCGTTGCAGTGGCCGGACCGGTCCTGATCGTGGCCGGCGCGGACGACATCATCATCCCGCCGGGCAACGTCGAATCGTTGGCCGGACGCTTTCCGGGGGCCCGGGTCGAGCTGTTCGCCGGCACCGGCCACGCCGTCCCCGCCCAGCAGGCCGCGCCGGTGGCCGACCTGATCCGTTCCCGGATCAGGCTCTGAGCCGGGCCCCGGAAGTTTCCGGGTGTGCGCTCAGCCGCGGTCGAACCGGTCCAGGTCCATCACCTTGGCCCAGGCCGAGACGAAATCGGTCACGAACTTCTCCGCGGCGTCGTCGCTGGCATAGACCTCGGCCAGCGCCCGCAGCTCGGAGTTCGAGCCGAAGACCAGGTCGGCGCGGCTGCCGGTCCACCTGGGCTCACCGTCGGCGCCGCGGCCCTCGAACGTCTCGGCGTCGTCTGAGACCGGCTCCCAGGTCGTATCCTGGTCGAGCAGGTTGACGAAGAAGTCGTTGGTCAGCGAGCCGGCATTCGAGGTGAAGACACCGAGCTCGGATTGCCCGTGGTTGGCCCCCAGAACCCTCAGGCCGCCGACCAGCACGGTCATCTCCGGAGCACTCAGGGTGAGCAGGTTCGCCCGGTCGATCAGCAGGTACTCGGTGGGCAGGCGGTGGTCTCCGTCGAGATAGTTGCGGAACCCGTCGGCGGTCGGTTCGAGCGCGTCGAACGACTCAACGTCGGTCTGGTCCTGCGAGGCATCCGCGCGACCGGGTGTGAACGGGACCTCGATCTCGTGGCCGGCGTTGCGGGCGGCCTGCTCGACGGCCGCGCAGCCCGCCAGCACGATCAGGTCGGCCAGCGAGACCCGCTTTTCGCCGGTCTGCGAGCCGTTGAAGTCGGCCTGGACCTCCTCGAGCGCGGACAGCACCTTCGCCAGCTCGTCCGGTTCGTTCACGTCCCAGCCGTTCTGCGGCTGGAGGCGGATGCGCGCTCCGTTGGCGCCGCCCCGCATGTCGCTGCCGCGGAAGGTCGATGCCGAAGCCCAAGCGGTGGAGACCAGTCGGGGGACCGAGAGGCCCGACGAGAGGATCCGCTGCTTGAGGTAGGCCACCTCCGCTTCGCCGATCAGTTCGTGGTCCACCTCGGGGATCGGGTCCTGCCAGATCAGCTCCTCGTCCGGTACCTCCGGCCCCAGGTACCGCTGGACCGGCCCCATGTCGCGGTGGGTCAGCTTGAACCAGGCCCGGGCGAAAGCATCGGCGAGCGCTTCGGGGTCGTCTGCGAAGCGGCGCGAGATCTTCTCGTATTCCGGGTCGAACCGCAGCGAGAGGTCGGTGGTGAGCATCCGTGGCTCGCGGTGCTTCGACGGGTCGTCCGCAAGCGGCACCATGTCCGAGCCGGCGCCCCCCTTGGGTCGCCACTGCTTGGCGCCCGCCGGGCTGTCCATCAGCTCCCATTCGTAGGCGAACAGGATGTGGAAGAACTCGTTGTCCCAGCGGGTCGGGTGGTAGGTCCAGGTGACCTCGGGCCCGGAAGTGATCGTGTCCCCGCCGTCGCCGCTCCCGTACGAGCTGATCCAGCCCAAGCCCTGGTCTTCGAGTGGGGCGGCCTCGGGCTCGGGCCCGACGTACCGGTCGGGGTCCGCGGCGCCGTGGGTCTTGCCGAAGGTGTGCCCACCGGCAATCAGCGCGACCGTCTCTTCGTCGTTCATCGCCATGCGGCGGAATGTCTCGCGGATGTCGGTCGCCGCGGCGACCGGGTCCGGGTCGCCGTTCGGGCCCTCGGGGTTCACGTAGATCAGCCCCATCTGCACCGCGGCCAGGGGGTTCTCGAGGTCCCGTTGGCCGGTGTAGCGCTCGTCGCCGAGCCACTCGGTCTCGGGACCCCAGTAGACGTCCTCATCGGGCTCCCAGACGTCTTCGCGGCCACCGCCGAAGCCGAAGGTCTCAAGGCCCATCGACTCGAGTGCGACGTTGCCCGAGAGGACCATCAGGTCGCCCCAGGAAAGCTTGCGGCCGTACTTGCTCTTGACCGGCCACAGCAACCTGCGGGCCTTGTCTAGGTTCGCGTTGTCGGGCCAGCTGTTGAGCGGGGCGAAGCGTTGCTGGCCGGTCCCGGCACCGCCGCGACCGTCGCTGATCCGGTAGGTGCCGGCGCTGTGCCAGGCCATCCGGATGATCAGCGGCCCGTAGTGGCCGAAGTCGGCCGGCCACCAGTCCTGCGAGGTGGTCAGCACCTCCTCGATGTCCTTTTTCACCGCGTCGAGGTCGAGCGACCCGAACTCCTCGGCGTAGTCGAAATCGTCACCCATCGGGTCGGCTACGGCGGGGTTCTTGGCCAGGATCTTCAGGTTGAGCCGGTTCGGCCACCAGCCCCGGTTGCCTACACCCTCGGGGGCGCCATCGTGGACAACCGGGCAGCCCCCATTGCTCTCCTCGTTCATCTCTCCAACAACGGCATCGGGGCTATCGGACACTGGAATCCTTTCGGGGTCGGGTTCGAATCGGAAGTGTCTCGATCGAGTATCGGGGGACATGGGCCCCGGCGGACGATCCCGTCCTCGTCGATCGGACCCCTAGTTAATCAGGAGCGGGCCGGCTGCAGCCCGGAAGACCGGCTGCGGCCAGGTAGATCGCCCGGATCTCGTCTGCGGAGAAGGGAGGGGGGACGCGCTCCAGCTCGGGCCTGGCGGACGCGGTTTCGACCATGCGCTCGAGCAGGCCGCCATCGCTCCCGAGCGCGCCCAGGCCATCGGCACCCGCGCGATCCCGGAGCAGGTCGGCCAGCCCCTCCGGAGCGATGCCGGTTTCCGCCTCGATCCCGGCCGACCGCTCCGGGGCTCGGGAGCGATACGCGCGCGCAGTGTGAGGCAACAGGGCCGCGTTCGCGGAGGCATGGTCGAGCGATGTCGAACGGACCGCGGTCTGGCAGAGCGCGTGGTGCGGGCCGAGTCCACTCCGATCCACGGCCCAACCGGCCATCAGCGCACCGAGTGCGACCCCCGGCCGGTCGGGCCCGACCGATGACCAGGCCCGGGCAAGGCGTCCGACCGCATCGAGTGCGACGGTCCGGGCAATCGGCGTGGAGCTCGTGCTGACCACTGCGGTCAAACCGTGGCCCAGGGCGTTGGCGCTGCTGGCGGCAAGCCGGTCTTCCGGCTGTGAGGCGCTCAGCGTGGGGTCGTTGATGACGATCGAGGCACGTGAACGCGGCCTGTCTTCCGGGACTCCGAGCGCATGACGGTGCACGCCGGTCATCTCGGCGCCCGAGAGCGAGGTCGGTATCGCCACCGGGCCGGGCAGGCCGTCGGCCGCGGCGATCGCCTTGGCCGTGTCGATCACCCTGCCGCCGCCCAGGGCGACGAGGCGCTCACCGGTGATCGCCGGTCGGAGCTGTGCGGCGAGCGGCGGTACGGCCCCGGGCGGCACATCGACGACCGCGGCGGCGCGGGCGGCGACGCCGGGTGCCGTCGCGGCGGCGCGGGCGGTGGTCAGCAGGGTGTAGCCGTCGCCCAGCAGGTCGGCCGAGGTTTCGATCGCCCCGGACCCGAACACGATCGTCCGGTCGCGATCGGTATGCCGGAACGACTCGGTCACGGTCGGTCGCCCTGGCCGTCCATGCTGCCCCTGGTCGGGTGCTTCATGACGGGCTGCATCTCTTCTTCGTCCGCCTCGGCCCCGGCCAGTGATTCGCCGTAGGCCCGGCTCAGCGGGCGAGCGCTGATCCCGTGTGCGAGCACGCTGGCCAGAACGGTGATCGTCATCGCTGCGAACACGGTCGGGATCGCCGGCAGCTCGGGCTCGTCCTCGAGCACGACCAGGGCGAGGATGATCGAGGCGAGGCCGCGGGGCCCGAACCAGCCCATGAACGCAACCGAAGACCGGCGCAGCCCGGTCCCGGCAAGGGCAATCGCGACCGGCAGCATCCGCACCGCGGTCAGGGCCAGCAGGCCGAACAGATAGACCTCCCAGCCGGCACCCTGCAGGAAACCGATCGCACTGATGCCGAAGATGAAGAAGACGGTGAGGTTGAGCAACCGGCCCTCGTCATCGGTGAAGTCGAGGATCTTCTCGCTGCAGACCTCGGTTACCCGGCCGGCGCTCAGACCGGCCACGAACGAGGCGATGAAGCCGTTGCCGCCGACGGCCTCGGCGAGCGCCCAGGCGAGGATGGCGAAGCCGATCATCACCAGCTGCTGGAAGGCCCCGGTCATGAAGTCCCGGCGGACCGCTTGTTCGACCAGCCAGCCACCGGCAAGCCCGATCGCCAGCCCGACCAGGGTGCCGTAGCCGATCTGCTCGCCGGCGAAAGCCAGCCAGCCCTGGGCGCTCACTTCCACCTCGGTTACCGCCAGACCGGTGAACAGGAACAGAAACGGGATGGAAAGCCCGTCGTTGAGTCCGCTCTCGACGTTCAGGGCCTGCCGGATGCGCTCGGGCACCCTCCTGTCGGAAACCACGGCCTGCCCCAGCGCCGCGTCGGTCGGCGCCAGCACCGCGGCGATGATCCCGGCCTCCCAGAACTCGATCCCGGTCAGCAGCAGCGCACCGGCCGCAAAGCCGAGCGCGATCGTCAGCGGCATCCCGATGCCGAGGAGCCGGGCCGGCAGGCTGCGGTTCTCGCGCAGCGCGCCGAGGTCGATCCGGCCGGCGTCGGCGAACAGCACGATGACCAGCGCGACCTCCGCCACGAACAGGCCGGTTTCGCTGGTCAGCTCCAGGTCGATCGCGCCGGCCACGTCCGGGCCGAGCAGGATCCCGGCGGCGACGAAGAACATCGGACCGCTGATCAAGAGCCGCTCGAGCCGGCGCGAGACCAGGCTGTAGACGATCAGAACGGCAGCGAGCACGCCGATATCACTCATCGGCACGATCCTCTCAGTTCCGGTCCGACAGCGTGGTCCAAGTGGTCGCGATCTGCTTCAATTGCCCCGGGATGGCCGCCGTACCGACCGGGCGGCTGGTGTTTCGTGGCGTTCGGATTCAGAGGAGGACGAGGGTGGAGCGGGACCGCTTTTTCGAGAACGATGACTTCGAGTTCATGTTTTCACTCGCTCTCGGCGCGAGCTATCACCGCGGCGCCGATGTGGGTGAATGCCTGGCGACCGCGGCGCGGATCCACGACGGCGATTTCGAGCAGTGGTTCGGGCATTGGCGGGCGACCGCCGAACGGCTCGAAGCGGCCGCCAGGAAGAGCGAGGACTCCGGCCACCCGGTGAGCGCGCGCTGGGCCTGGCTGCGGGCGGCCACCTACTACGAGACGTCGACCGCATTCCTCGATTCGACCGACGACCCCGGGCGGTTCAGGCCGACCTGGGAACTCCATCGCGCCGCCTGGGACGGTTTCGTCCGGAACTCACCGGGGATCGAGCCGGTGGCGATTCCGTATGACGAGGTCGAGCTGGAAGGGTTCCTGTTCCGTTCGCCGGTCGGGGATGAACCACGCCCGCTCCTTCTGCTGAACAACGGATCGGACGGGCCGGTCTCGGCGATGTGGCTGCAAGGTGCTGCCTCGGCGCTGGAGCGCGGCTATGACTGCCTGACCTTTGACGGTCCCGGGCAGGGCGCAGCGCTGTGGAGGCAGGGCCTCCACTTCCGGCCCGATTGGGAGGCGGTGATCGGGCCGGTCGTGGATTTCGCGGTCGGTATCGACCGGATCGACCCCGAGCGGATCGCCCTGCTCGGGGTGAGCCAGGCCGGCTTCTGGGTACCCCGGGCGGTCGCCTTCGAGGACCGGATCGCTGCCGCCGTGGCCGACCCCGGCGTCTGGGACGTCGGGGCATCTTGGTTTGCGCACCTGCCCCCGCCGATGGTCGAACTGCTCGACGGCGGCGAGCGTGACCGGTTCAACCAGTTCATGGAAGAAGCCATGCGCAGCTCGCCCGCCCAGCGCGGTACGCTCGAGTTCCGGATGCGCCCGTTCGGCAAGGACAGCGCGTACGACGTCTACAGGGAGCTACGCGAGTACACGCTCGAAGGCGTCGCCTCGAAGATCACCTGCCCGATCCTGATCACCGACCCCGACAACGAGCAGTTCTGGCCGGGACAGTCCCGCAAGCTCTACGAGGCCGTGGCGACACCCGCGCAGAGCAAGGCGCTGGTCGGCTTCAAGGTCGAGGAGGGGGCCGACTCCCACTGCGAGCCACGAGCGCTGGGAGTTCGCGACGAGCGGATATTCGACTGGCTGGATCAGGTCGTCGGGGTCGCCTGACCGCGGGCCCGGAAGTCTCAGTGGGGGGGAAGTCGCGTCTGCCCAGCGGGAAGACGTCGGTCATCACATAGGCGCGGACCATTTCGGGGAACTCCGTGCCGGCCGGCAGCCGCAGGTCGAGCCCCGCGATCTTCTTGCCACGGAGCCGGAGTTCGGTCAGGCCGTTGTAGTCCAAGCCGAGCGGTTCTCCCGTCGATCGGTCGACCAGCATCAGGTCGGCCGTATGGCGGTTGACCCCGAAATGCGCGTCGTGCGAGAGCTTGAAGTCGACCCGGACGAGACCGTCGTCGCTCGCGGTCGGGCGGGTCAGCCCGACCGAGTCGATCGCCACTCCGTCCGGCTTCAGGTTGGCGGGACCGCGATAGCGGTCGGTCAAATAGGCCCCGGACGAGATCAGCTTCGACTGGTCGTTGCACAGGCCGGCCGCCAGCAGGGCGCCGCCGAGGTTCGGGACCTCGGGGCAGTTGACTTCGCCGTATACGGAGGCGCCGGGCGCGACCCTGCGATCACGGTCCAGGCGGCCGCGGAACTGGAGCTGTTCGAGCGGCACCGGCCCGAACGTGAACAGCAGCTCGAAACCACGCTGTTCGACGATGATCGAGTTGCCCGCGTAACGCCCGGCCAGCGGGAACGCGAACTCGCTGTGCCGATCGGGTACCCGGACTCCGTTCTTGTCCTCCCTCGAACCGACCACCCAGAGCAGCAGATCACCGCGGTCGCCCTGGCCTGAACCGTTCCGCTCGACCGTGCCGACTATCCAGTCGTAGCTGTCGAACCCGATCTGGTTGACCGACGGAAGCAGCGGCGGCAGCGGCAGGGCGAGCCGCCGCATCTTGAACGCCGAGACGCGCTTCTTTCCGCTGGACAGGCCGACCGTCGGGCCCTTGCGTTCGGTGGTGAAGGTGAAGCGATCCGAGAACGGTCCCTCGCCGTCGCCTTCATACCGGCCGGTCAGCGTGACCGCGTATTTCGTGCTCGCCGTGAGGAAGCCGTCGGGCACGATATGCAAGTAGCGGCCGTCGGCCGAGAGCTGGGTCGTATGGGGGAACGGCGGGTCGATCTTTGCGACCAGCGATTCGGCATCGGGCTCGGGGACCATGCGCGTATCCCGGGTCTCGCCGTCCCGCCGGACGACCAGCCTGGCGGTTATCGAGGTCGCCCGCGGGAGCTTGCGGGTGAAGCCACCGGTTTCGGTCGAGCCGCCCGCCGTAACCGGGAAGACCGCGGTCAGGTCGTCGGCGAACCGCTCGCCACCGGCGGTTTCGCAGCGGGGATCGCTGCGGCCGTTCCTGAGGCAGTACTCGTATGGAACGTGCTCGAGGAAGCCGTGCTCGCCGGCGATCCAGATGCCGCGCCTACCGAGCGCCGGGCTGGCGTTGAGGTCGTTGCGGTCGCGCAGGACCTTGCCGCGGGGCGTCGTGTCGTACGAGAACCGGCGCTTCCCGTTGCGGGTGTTGATCGCATAGAGGCGCCCGTTCGACGAGCCGACGTACAGGATCCGTCCGGACTCGCCTTTCGGTGGCAGGCCCAGGACCGGCGACGACCGGATCGGGTCACCGGTGTCATAGCGCCAGACCAGGTCGCCTTCGGGGCTGATCTTGTAGATCGAGCCGTCGGCCGAGGCCGTATAGATCGCCTGCGTCATCCCGTTGCCGCCTTCCTCGAGCGCGGCCGAGGAATAGACGTGGTCACCGGTGGCGAACCGCCAGCGCTCGTTGCCGGTGGCGGGGTCGAGCGCATACAGGTTGCCGTCGAACGATCCCATGTAAACGGTCCCGTCGCCGCCGACCGCCGCCGATGCCGCGTTGAAGCCGACCGTGAACTTGCTCCACAGCTTCGCCCCGTCCGGACCGACCCCGTACAGCTGGGCGTCGACCGAGCCGACGAACAGGCGACCCTGGTCATCGATCGCCGATGCCGACCAGACGGCGTTCCCGGTAGGCAGGTTCCAGAGCTCACGCCCGGCCGGGCTGATCGCGTACAGGCCGCCGCCGGTGTTGCCCGCGTACAGGGTCCCGTCCGGGCCGGTCACCACGTTGCCCTCCCACCAGTTGACGATCTGGCCGCCCCGGGGTGGCTTGTCGGTATGGAAACGCCACACGACCCTCTCTTTGCGGGGGATGCCTTTCCGGCCCGGTGAACGCAACCTGTAGATGTATTCGTCGGCAGAGCCGAACGTGACGGTGCGCGAGCCGGCCAGCGGATCACGGGCGCCTAGCGTGGCAGCCGAATCGATGATCTCGCCGGTGCGCATCTTCCAGCGCAGCCGGCCGTGGCTGTCGACGGCATAGAAGTAGCGGTCGGCCGAGCCGAAGTAGGCGGTGTCGTTCTCGTCGATCACCGGGGTCGAGAAGACGCCCTTGCCGGTGCGGAAGCGCCACGGCTCGGCACCAGCCCGGTAGCGCGCCCGGATCGGTGAAGCTCCGGTGTTGCGCCGGTCCCGTCGCATCGAAGGCCAGGGTGAGCTCTTCTGCACCGGGGTGTCGTAGGTGTAGGTGCGCTTTGCCGATGCGGCCGGGGGAGTCGGCAGCGCAGCCATGAGTACCAGCGCGCCCAGCCCCCCGAGCAGGACCACCGCGCCACGCCCCCTGTCCTGACCGATCAAGGTCGACCAAAGCTTCACGTGCCCGATTCTAGATCAGGCTTTGCGCTCACGGTCGCTGCCCGACGATCCACCGGTCCGGACGGGCCGGACGGCGCCTAGTAGCGGGGTGGTGGACGTCCTGACGGCGGCCGGCCTCCGCCCCCGTCCTCGCTGTTGAACAGCGCCACCGCGATCGAGAGGACCAGGGCGGCGACTCCGGCGATCAGCAGGATCAGCCCGACCGTGTTCATGTCTACGTTGGCCAGTTCGAAATCGGTCGCCCAGTAGAGGATCGCGCCGACCACGATCAGGAACATCGGTCCACCGATTGAAACGCGCATGGGAAAGACCTTATCGTGGCCGGCTGGACAGGCGATCCGGGCCCGGCCAGGGTGACTGGGCCCACCGTGGCGGGTCGGGCCTCGGCAAGCACCGGAAATCTGCTCCCGAACCGAGGAGGCGAGCCCAATGGAACGAAGCCGCAAGTCGATGATCGGCGGCCGGGCCCTGGTCGCGACCCTGGCCCTGTTCCTCCTCGGTGCCGGGATCAGCTGACCAGGTAGCGGGTCGGGACGTAGGTCTGGGTGTCGGCCGGCGGGCGCACGTATCCCCGGTCCTGGCGGGGCGGGAGAGAGAACTTGTCGGGTTCCACGTTCTCGTATGGGATCTGCTCCAGCAGGTGGCTGATCAGGTTGAGCCGGGCCGTGCGCTTGCTGTCGGCCTCGACCACGTACCAGGGTGAATCCTTCGTGTCCGTGTAAGCGAACATCTCGTCTTTCGCCTCGGCGTAGTCGACCCAGCGGGCCCTGGACTCCAGGTCCATCGGGCTCAGCTTCCAGTGTTTGCTCGGGTCATTGATCCGGGCGTTGAACCGGCGCTCCTGCTCTTCGTCCGAGACCGAGAGCCAGTACTTGAGCAGGATGATCCCGGAGCGCTGGAGCATGCGCTCGAACCGCGGGGCCGAGCGCATGAACTCCTGGTACTCGTCGTCGGTGCAGAATCCCATCACCCGCTCGACGCCGGCCCGGTTGTACCAGCTGCGGTCGAACAGGACCACCTCCCCGGCCGCCGGCAGGTGTGCCACGTAGCGCTGGAAGTACCACTGGGTCTTCTCGCGTTCGGTAGGGGTACCCAGGGCGACGGTGCGGATCACCCTCGGGTTGGTCTTCTCCGAGATCCGCTTGATCACGCCGCCCTTGCCGGCCGTGTCGCGGCCTTCGAACAGGACGACGACCGACTGGCCGGACTCGACGATCCACTCCTGCATTCGAACCAGTTCGATCTGAAGCTTCTTCAGCACCTTTTCGTACTGCTTCTTGCTCAGCTGCCGGGGCTCGTCGGCTGACTCCTCCATGGCCGGCAGACTACCGGGGCCCTTCGGATCGGGTAGTCAGCGGCTTTGGTCAGGCGTTTGGCTGCGATCCGCCTCCCGGCGGTCCTGCTCGGAGTCGGCCTGCTCGCGTTCGCGCGCTTCCAGCCTGACCCGCTCGAGCTGTTCGGCGACCGCGCTCACTCTGGCCCGCTCGCCTTCGGCTCCGATCCGCCGGTGGTCCAGGTCCTCGAGCCGACGGGCCGGGCCGTACAGGACCAGGGTGTCGCCCGGCCGGGTCTTCATCTCGAAGACCGGCGCTCCGATGTATGTGCCGTTCGAGCAGACCAGGGCCAGGACGGCCACGCCCTCCGACCGCAGGTCGAGTTCTCCCAGGGTGCGACCGGCAATCCAGTCGTGGTCATCGACCGCCACCTCGGCCACGCCGTAGTCGCCACCCAGGTGGAGCAGCCGGGCCAGGCCGCTGTCGGTCAGGTCGGTCCAGCGGGACAGCCCGAGACCGATCATCCGGTTCAACCGGCGTTCGACGAACCGGCTGCGGGAGATCAGCACCATCGCGGCGAGCACGACGATCAGCACCGCGAGCCGCTCCAGGGTCTGTTCCCGCTCGGCGTTGGCGAACGAGAGGATCAGGGTCGCTATCACGGTGACCAAGCCGGCGCTGCCGAGCAGCATCAGCATCATCGCGATCTTGCGGCGGACCGGGTGGTTGACCACCATCTCGGCCTCGGTGGTGGTGAAGCCGACCCCGGTCAGGGCGCTCCGGGCCTGGAACCTCGAGGTGTCGCGCGACAGCCCGGTCAGCATGAACGCGGCCGTCGCCACCCTGGCCACCAGTAGCGAAACCAGGATGATGACGATGATCGTGCCCAGCGCGAGGATGTCTAGCCCGCCTCCATCGGGGATCAGGGTATCCACTCCGATCCGCGATGGTGCCGAGCGACGGCCGGGTTTCCCGCTGCGTTGCTTTCCCGGCTGCGGCGGAGGACAATTGCCTGGTGCCCGAGCTGCCCGAGATCGAGATCACGGCCCACCTGATCGAACCGGCGGTGACCGGGCAGGTGGTCGGATCGGTCGCGGCGCCCGGGCTGAACACGATCAAGACGTTCAGACCACCACTGCAGGTTCTCGAGCGGCACGAGCTGACCGGCATCAGGCGCCGCGGCAAACTGCTGATCGTCGACTCCGGCTCGGGGTTTTCGCTGCTGATACATCTGATGTCGGCCGGGCGGCTCCAGTTGTTCGAAGCCCCCGCTTCCGCGACCGACAGGACATCGAGGCTGCTGATCCGGCTGGACTCGGGCCAGGAGCTGCGGTTGCGTGAGTTCGGAACCCGCCAGCGGGCCTGGGCAAAGGTGGCCGGGACCGGCGAGGTCGAGGTGGACGATTACCTGACGGGGCTCGGTCCGGAGGCCTGGCCGGACCCACCGGAGCTCGGGCCGCTGCTCGATTCTCCGAGGCCGCTGTACACGGCGCTTCGCGATCAGACGGTGATCGCCGGCATCGGCAGGGCCTGGGTGGACGAGATCCTCTGGACGGCTCGGCTTTCCCCGTTCAAGAGGGGCGAAGACCTGTCGGCCGCGGAGGCGGACAGCCTGCGGGCTGCCACGGTCGAGCGGCTCGATGGTGCGATCCACCACTATGAGCGGGTCCTTGGCCTGCCGCTTCCGCACAAGCTGCCGTGGCCGCTGCAGGTCCACCACCGCGAGGGCGAGGCCTGTCCGAGCTGCGGCACCACGATCGAGGCTGTGCACTATCGCGACTACGTGATGTGTTATTGCCCGGCCGAGCAGACCGGGGGAAGTCGCTCAAGGACCGCCGGCTTTCGAGGCTGCTCAAGTAGCAGCGGAGCAGTGCCGGAGGCGCGGGCGGAGCCGAGGCCGGGCCACTAGGCTTTGGCCATGGACCTTGGCCGGCCCCATTCCTACATCGACCTCGAGCCGGGGACCGCGGTCTACTCGAGCGACGGCGAGATGGTCGGCAAGGTCGAGCGCGTCAACGCGGCGGTCGACCTCGACATATTCGACGGGATCGTGATCGATCGCGGTCACCGCGCCGGCGGCCTCCGCTACGTCGGGGCGGACGCAGTCCGGGAGATCTTCGAGCGGGGCGTCGTGCTCTCGATCAGCGCCGGACAGGCCGACCGCCTGCCCGCGCCCGACAGCCCGGGCTAGAGGGGAGGTGATCCACCGGGATCGGTGATCGGCCGGGACGAGCCGGTCCGTTGGTGAGGTCCGGCGAATGCGGCTATGGTTGGTTCCAGTCGAGGCGAAGCCCGTCCAACGGCTTCGTCCGTCCAACGAGGAGGAGGAACCATAAGCATGACCCGTACCTTGCGCAATTCCGTGGCGGCAAGAATCGCCGCCCTGATCCTGATCGTCCTGGGGCTCGGCTCGGTGGTGGTGGCCTGCGGCTCCGACGACAGCAGTGACAGCGGCAGCAGCAGCGGCGGCGAATCGGGCGGATCGATCACGATTTCCCAGACCTCCCAGCCCGACTTCCTCGACCCGGCCCTCTCCTACACGGTCAACGGGTGGGAACCGATGTGGCTGGTCTACACGCCGCTCCTCACCTATCCCCACGTCGAGGGAACCGAGGGAGGCGAGCTGATCCCCGGCCTGGCCGAGAACCTGCCCGTGGTCAGCAACGGCGGCAAGACCTACAAGCTCCAGCTGCGCAACGGACTCAAATACTCCGACGGCCAGCCGGTCGTTGCCAGTGACTTCGCCCATACGATCAAGCGGGTGCTCAACCTGGAGTCGGGCGGCTCGTTCTTCTACGAAAACATCGTCGGTGCCGAGGAGTACCTGAAGGCAGGCAACCCGAACGGCGACATCAAGGGGATCAAGACGGACGACGACACCGGTGAGATCACGATCGATCTGGTCGACGCCGACGCCTCGTTCTCGAACATCCTGGCGATGAACTTCGCCGGGCTGGTGCCGGGCGACACACCGTTCAAGAACATGACCGAGGACCCGCCCCCGGGCGTCGGTCCGTACGTGATCACCAAGTCGGTCCCGAATCGCGAGTTCGTGATGGAGAAGAGCCCCAACTTCGCCAGCTTCGACATTCCCGACATCCCCACTGGTCACGTCGACATGATCACGACCAAGATCATCAAGAACGCCAACCAGCAGGCTCAGGACGTGCTGGCCAACAAGCTCGACTACATGCAGGATCCGCCACCGGCCGACCTCAAGCCCACCGTGAAGGAGCAGGCCGGCGACCGGTACAGGGAAACGACCACCGGTTCGACCTACTACTTCTTCATGAACACGCGGGTCGCGCCGTTCGACAAGGCGAAGGTACGCGAGGCGGTCAACTACGGCATCGACAAGCCCGGGCTGGCCCGGATCTTCGCCGGCGAGCTGGCACCGGGCTGCAGCTTCCTGCCGCCGGGCATGCCCGGTTACAACGAGGCTTTCGACACCACCGACTGCCCGTACGGCGACCCGTCGCAGCCGCCGGACCTCGACAAGGCCAAGCAGCTGCTGAAGGAGGCGGGAGAGGTCGGCACGAAGCTGACCGTCTGGGGCAACAATGACGACCCGACCGACAAGGTGACCGAGGCCTACGCCGACATGCTCAACCAGATGGGCTTCGACGCGACCCCGAAGATAGTTGACGGCGGGGTCTACTTCCAGACCATCGGCAACCAGTCGACCAAGGCCCAGACCGGCTTTGCCAACTGGTTCCAGGACTTCCCCCATCCGCTCAACTTCTCGTTCCTGGTGGACGGGGACTCGATCCAGCCGACCAACAACCAGAACTTCGGCAACGTCGACAACGCGGAGCTGAACGAGACGATCAACCAGCTGACCCTGGAGCCGGAGCTGGCCTCGGTCGCCGACCAGTGGGAGGCCTGGGACGAGGCCCTGGTCTCGCCGCCGAACAGCTACATAGCTCCCTATGGCCACCGCAAGATCGCCACGTTCACCTCGGACCGGATCGATTTCGATGCGGTCGTGTTCCACCCGCTCTATCTCAACGACTACTCGTCCTTCCAGCTCAAATAGGAAGCGCCGGCCGGAGAACGAAAAAAGTGGGGTCCTCAGGAGGCGCACCATCCGGTGCGCCTCCTGAGTGCGTGCCGGGAAGGAACGGCACGTGAGCGAAACCGCCGACCGGCCGGTGAGCGACCTCGATGCGTTCTCGGACGCTCCGGCGGTGACCGTCGGGGGGTCCGGCGGGGCCAGCCCCTGGAGGCTGGCGGCCCGAAGGCTGCGCAAACGCCCCGGCGCACTGGCGATGGGAATCGTCTTCCTGGTGCTGGTCGCGGTGATGCTCGCCGCGCCGCTGTACGCCAGGCACGTGGCCGACACCACTCCGTACGAGAACCACCTCTCCGACCAGATCGAGGTCGGAGGCGAGACCGTCAACGTGGTCGGGTTCGACGGGGTTCCGATCGGCCCGACCTGGCGGGGCAAGTTCCTGCTCGGTGCCGACAGCAACGGGCGCGACGTGGCGGTACGGCTGCTCTACGGGGGGAGGAACTCGCTCCTGATCGGCCTGTCGGCGGCCCTGATAACGACGGTCCTCGGGCTCACCACCGGTCTGCTGGCCGGGTACTTCAGGGGCTGGACCGACTCGGTCCTGTCGAGGATCATGGACGTGCTCTGGGCCTTTCCGGTGATCCTGCTCGGAATCGCGCTGGGCACTTCGCTGTCGCTGGGCGGGCTCAAGGCCGGACCGGTCGAGGTTTCGGGCGGCAGCCTGGCCATCCCGATCTTCGTCATCGCGGTCATCTACGTGCCGTATCTGGCCAGGCCGATCCGTGGCGAGGTGCTGAGCCTCAGGGAAAAGGAATTCGTCGAGGCGGCCCGGGCGCAGGGTATGGGGCCGATCCGGCTGATCCACTCCGAGATCCTGCCGAACGTGATCTCGACCGGTCTGGTCTTCTTCCCGCTGCTGGTCGCCAACGCGATCCTGCTCGAAGCGGCTCTGTCGTTCCTCGGAGCCGGGGTCCAGCCGCCGGAACCTTCGTGGGGCACGATGATCGACGAAGGGGTCGAGCGGATCGTGACCGCGCCGGCCCTGGCGATCGTCCCCGGTGCGATGATCGTGCTGACCGTGCTTTCGCTGAACGTATTCGGTGAAGCGGTTCGCGACGCCCTCGACCCGCGCGCCAAGGTGCGCATCGAGCACTGATCGCATGGCGCGCTTCGCGATCAGAAGAATCGGCTCGATGATCCTGGTTCTGTTCGCGGTTTCGGTGCTGACCTTCCTGATCTTCAACGTGATCCCGAACGGTGATCCGGCGGTCCGCATGGCCGGCAAGCAGCCGACCGCGACCCAGGTCGAGGCGATCCGCGAGGAGTGGGGCTTCAACGAGCCGATCTATACCCAGTACGCGAAGACGATGGAGAACCTGTTCAGCGGCAACATGATCAGCTACTTCAACCAGCTGAACGTGGTCGAAGAGATATGGAAGGGGGTGCCGAGAACGTTCGCGCTCGCTTTCGGGGCGGCGATCATCTGGATGGCGTTCGCGATGGCGCTCGGGCTCTGGAGCGCGATGAAGGCGGGCGGCAAGTCGGACACCCTGCTCAACGTCTTCGCCCTGATCGGGATCTCGATGCCGGTCTTCTGGCTCGGAGCCCTGATGAACCAGTACCTCGGTTTCGAGCTGACCCAGGTGCTCGGCTTCGAGCTGTTCCCGAATGGCGGCTACGTCGAGTTCTCGAACAGCCCGTTCGAATGGTTCCACCACATGCTCCTGCCCTGGTTCGCGCTTTCGATCCTGTTCATCGGCTTCTACTCGCGGGTCCTGCGGGCCAACATCCTCGAGACCATGGATGAGGACTACGTCAGGACCGCGCGGGCGAAGGGCCTGAGCGAACGGCGCGTCCTGATCCACCACGTACTGCGCAACTCGATGATTTCGGTGGTCACCCTGTGGGGCCTCGATTTCGCGGTGGTGATCGGCGGCGGGGCGATCCTGACCGAGACCGTGTTCAACCTGCAGGGGGTCGGCCAGTACGCGGCCGACGCGATCGGGCAACTCGACCAGCCGCCGATCATGGCGGTGACCATGTTCGGCGCCTTCTTCGTGGTCTTCTTCAATGCCGTGATCGACATCGTCTACGCGGCGCTCGACCCGAGGATCCGGCTCGAGGCGGGTGACACGGCGACGTGAGCGAACCGTTGCTGTCGGTGGACGAGCTCGAGGTCACCTTCAGGACCGAAGACGGCGCCGTGCGCGCGGTCGACCGGGTCTCGTTCGGGCTGGAACGGGGCGAGGTTGTCTCGATCGTCGGCGAGTCGGGTTGTGGCAAGTCGGTGACCGCGATGAGCCTGATGGGGCTGACCGAAGGCCCCAACGCTTCGGTCGGGGGCTCGGTCCGGCTCGACGGCCAGGAGCTGGTCGGTGCCGACGGCGAGACCCTGCGCGCCGTGCGGGGAGACCGGATGGCCATGGTCTTCCAGAACCCGATGACCTCGCTCAATCCGGTCCACCGGATCGGCAACCAGATCGTCGAGCAGATCCGGGCCCATCGCGACGTCGGCAAGCGCGAGGCGATGGACCGGGCGGTGGAGCTGCTGGATGCGGTCGGCGTGCCCGACGCGGAAGAGCGGGCCCGCTCGTATCCGCACGAGTTCTCGGGAGGCATGCGCCAGCGCGCGATGATCGCGATGGCACTGTCGCTCGACCCCGAGATCCTGATCGCCGACGAGCCGACCACGGCGCTCGACGTGACCATCCAGGCCCAGATCATTGAGCTGCTCCGCAAGCTCAACCGGGAGCGTGGCCTCGCGGTGATCCTGATCACCCACGATCTCGGGGTGGTGGCCGAGATCGCCGACCGGGTGGCCGTGATGTATGCGGGCCGGATAGTCGAAACCGGCTCGCTCGACGAAGTCTTCTACGACCCACGGCACCCCTACACGTGGGGCCTGCTCGGCTCGGTGCCCCGGGTCGGAGGCGAGCGCCCCAGGAGGCTGGCCCAGATCGAAGGCCAGCCGCCCTCGCTGCTGAACCCGCCGAGCGGCTGCCGGTTCCGGGCCCGTTGCCCGCACGCATTCAACATGTGCGAGAGCGAGCCCGAGCTGATCGCCAGAGGCGAGCCGGGCGATCACCTCGATCGCTGCTGGCTCGAGATCGCGGAACGACCGGTGCTACGGGAGCTGCCCAGCGGCCAGATCGGGCTGGGGGTGCCGACGTCTTGACCACCGTGGCAAGACAGGAGCAGGCCTCGGCCGAGCCACCCCCGCTGCTAGAGGTCAAAGATCTGGCCAAGCATTTCTCCAAGCCGGGCGCCGGCCTGTTCAGTCGCAGCGACGGTGGCGTCAGGGCGGTCGACGGGGTCAGTTTCGAGCTCCGCGAGGGAGAGACGCTCGGCCTGGTCGGCGAATCGGGCTGCGGCAAGTCGACCCTCGCCAGAGTGCTGCTCCAGCTGCTAAAGCCGACCGCCGGCTCGGTCTGTTTCCGGGGCACCGAGCTCACCTCGCTCGGGACCAGGAAGCTGAGGCCGTTGCGTCGCGACATGCAGATGATCTTCCAGGATCCCTACGCCTCGCTCAATCCCCGCAAACGAATCGGTCAGATCGTCGGCCAGCCCCTGAAGATCCATGGCCTCGCCGAAGGATCGGAGTTGAAGAGCCGGGTTCAGGACACGCTAGAGCGGGTCGGGCTTTCTGCCGACTACTACAGCCGCTTTCCACACGAGTTCTCGGGTGGGCAGCGCCAGAGGATCGGGATCGCCAGGGCGCTGGCGCCGGAGCCGAGCCTGATCGTCGCCGACGAGCCGGTGTCCGCGCTCGACGTCTCGATCCAGGCGCAGATCGTCAACCTGATGGCCGACCTGCAGGGGGAGTTGGGCCTGACCTATCTGTTCGTGGCCCACGACCTGGGGGTGGTCCGTCAGGTCTCGGACCGGATCGCGGTCATGTACATGGGCAAGATCGTCGAGCTGGGCCCTTCGGAGTCGGTCTACAGCCGTCCGATCCATCCCTACACCGAATCGCTCCTGGCCGCCGTGCCGATCCCCGATCCTCACCTGAACGCCGAGCGGGAGCGCCGCCCGCTCAGCGGTGATCCGCCCAGCCCTTCGGACCCTCCATCGGGCTGCAGATTCCATACCCGCTGCCCGCACGCCACGGATGTCTGCTCCGAGGCCGAACCACCACTGGTCGAGTACAGGCCCGGCCACTTCGCGGCCTGCCACCACCCGCTCGGCAGCTGACGACGGTCGGGCCCGGGGCCGGTCAGGCGGGTCAGAGGATCGCGGTCGGGTTCAGCGGCGAACCGGTCCCGCCGACGATGCGAAGCGGCGCTGCGGTGAACAGGAACTCCCAGCGCTCGAGCCGTTCGCAGACCGGGACCAGGTCTTCGAACTGCAGGTAGTCGAGCAGGTGTATTCCCATCGCATTGAGCGCCAGGGCATGGATCGGGAAGCCGACCCCCTCGGTGGTGCTGGGCGCCGTGTCACTGTTGCTGTCACAGCCCAGCACCGCCACTTCCCGATCCGAGAGGTAGCGGGCGGTAGCCGGGTGGAGCCCGGCCTTGGCTCCGGCCGTGTCCCAGCGGCCGAGTTCGGCGAGCCGGCGGGTGTGGCCGGTCCTGACCAGCAGGATGTCGCCGCAGCCCACTTCCACGCCCTGCTCGCGCTCGGCCTGCTCGAGGTCCCGGACCCGGACGTGTTCTCCCGGCTCCAGCCACGGAACGCCCCGCAGGCGCGGCACGTCGAGCAGCACGCCGCGGCCGACCAGACCGTCTTTCAGCACCTCGACCGTGTTCGTGGTCGCCCCTTCCGAGGTGATCGAGGCACTCGGCCTGCCGTTGTAGAGGGTGCCGTCGAACGCGACGTGGCAGAGCGCGTCGAGGTGGGAGTGGGTGTCGTTGTGGTAGTCGACGCCGACGTAGTCCTTGCCGAATCGGAGCGTGCCGGAGCCGATGTCGATGTCGGTCAGCATGGTCATGTGGTGTTCTGCCGGCTCGGGGTTGTCCAGACCGGAGCGGGTGTCCAGGGTCCTGCTCAGGGTCACCGTCTCGCCTTCACTGACCAGCCGTGCGGCGGCCGCGATCCGGTCGGGGGTGAGCAGGTTGAGCGCCCCGCGCTCGTCGTCTTCTCCCCAGCGGCCCCAGTTCGAGACCTCGGCAAACAGCGCCTGGAATTCCGCCTGGCTCACGTCGATCGGCCTGTCTGCGGGGCTCATCAGCCGTCACCATACCGCCGGCGGCCCGACCGCTCCACGTGCGCCGGGGCGACCGGCCGCGGGAGATGCTTCAACCGACGGGACCGTGCAACTGTCCCTCGTACGGGCCATGGCCCGCCATGCAAGCGGCGCCGCAGCGGGCGCCGATCGCGGCGGCCTCGTCGGCCGAACGGCCCAGGGCCAGCCCCCAGGTCAGCCCGGCTGCGAACGAATCCCCGGCGCCGTACGAATCGACCGGTCTGCCGGGCAGTGGTGCGGCGTTCCAGCTGCCCGTCCGTCCGTCCGAACCGGTGAGGGTTCCGCCTTCGGCCCCGGCCGTCCGGGCAACGATCCCTGGCGGGGGTTCGAGGTCGCCGGGGTGGTATTGCTCTCCCGGGTCGCCGGCACTCGAAACGAGCACGTCGATCCCGGCGGCCGCTTCGGCCAGGACGTCGATCGCCCGCGGGGTGGCCACCAGCCGGTGCGCCCGGCGTGCGGCGCGGACCGCGTCGACGTCGCCGGCCGTGAAGTAGACCGCGTCGACCTCGGCCAGGTCCTCCCACGGCAGCGGGTCGTCCCGCTTCGGCCCGATCCGCTCGCCGATCACGGTGATCGTGCGCTCCGCCTGGTCGTCGGTGAACACGAACGCGCGTCGTTGTGGTTCGGGGCGCTCCGCGGCAAGCACATGGACCCCGAGCGCCTCCAGCCTCGCTTTGGCCCGACGGCCGAGTTCATCGTTCCCCAGCGCCGTGAAGAAGTCGCACTCGCCGGCCAGTCGTGACAGCTGGACCGCGGCCACCGCCCCGCCGCCTCCGACCTCGTGCATGCTTGCCCGGGCGTGCACGATCTCCCCCTGTCGCGGGACCTGCCCCACCCGCGCTATCTCGAGCCATTCGACGTGCCCGACCACGGCGACCCGGGGCCGCCGAGTCACGTCACCCGGCCCTCCGCGTCCAGCACCCGGACCGAGAATCCCGCCGTGTAGCTCTGCCCGGGTGGCACCAGCGTCAGTTCCGGGCCGCCCCGGACCAGGGCGTTGGTCGGCGCGGTCATCGGCTCGAGCGCGACCACGTCGTCGTCGGCGGGCGCGTACACCTGGGTGTACGGATAACCGGGCCCCAGTCGGACCTCGATCCTCCGGCCGCCGCCTTCGAGCACCAGCGGCGCCGAGTCGGGGGGTGCCGTGTAGGCATCGTCGAACGTCCTCGAACCGAGCGGACCGGACTCGACTGCGACCGGTCTTCGGTCTCCGGTGGGGATCATGTCCCGGTCGAGTTCGAGCCGCTCGGTTACCGGGATCTCGATCCGCCAAGCGGAACGCTCGATGCCGGGCAACCGGAAGTATGGGTGGAAGCCGAACGCGACCGGAACCGCCGCCTCGCCGGTCGGCTCCACGGTGGTGGTGACCGTCAACTCCGGCCCTCGCAGGTCCGCCTCGATCCAGATCGTGTGCGGGAACGGGAATGCCTCGATCAACTGCCGCTCGGCGCCGAACTCGAACCGGGCCGAAATCGAGCCACCGTCGTCGGCCGGTTCGCGGTGCTCGATCAGCCATCCGTCGGCGGCGGCGAGCAGGCCGTGGATCGGTTTCCCGTTCGGGTCTACCGATGGCGGCGGCGACGCGAGGTCCAGGTCGACCGTGCGGTCGGCACACCGGAACCGCCTCTCCGAGAGCCGGTTGGCCCAGGGGTAGAGCAAGGGGATGCCCATGGTCGAGCGCTGGTCGACGTAGTTCCGCAGACCGCCCCGCTGTCCGAGCAGTTCTTCACCGCGGTGCCTGAGCGAGCATCCGACCATCCCCGCCTCGGGCACGAAGGCGACCTCGATCTTCCCCATACGGTCGGCCAGGGTGACCGCCCGGTATCGGTCGATCGTCTGCTCGCCGATCATCCGGCCGGGCGTCCTGGCAGATCGCGGCCGGCCGGCCGTCCGGACCGGGCCCGAAATTGGCTGCCGCCGCCTGCCACTACTCGCCCGGCGCCTCGTCCGGTTTTGGGCTGAGCGCCTCGACCGGGCTTGCCGCCGGCCGCCGGCCGCCGACCCGCTCGCGGAAGACGTAATAGGTCCAGCTCTGGTAGATCAGGATCACCGGGATCAGGATGACCGCGACGATCGTCATCACCTTGAGCGAGTAGTGGGACGAAGAGGCCCCGGCGACCGTGAGGCTGTTCATGAACTCGGGCGAGGAGACCATGACCCGCGGGTAGAGCGAAGTGAAGATGGTCGCAACCAGTAGGACGGTGGCGAGCGCGGTCATCACGAACGCCCAGCCACCACGGTGCCGGCGCCCCAGCACAAGCGCCAGGATCAGGGCCAGCCCGCCCAGCGCCGCGGGGACGGCCGGCCCGAGCACTTCCCGGGCGTTGTTGTCGACCGCGACGGCGACGGTCCAGGCCAGCAGCACGATCACGCCGACGGCGGTCGGCGGGGCCAGTTTGCGGGCCGCTCCGGCAGCCCGGTCGAGCAGATCGCCGCGGGTCCTCAGGCTCAGGTAAGTCGCTCCGTGCCAGGCGAACAGCAGCACCGTCATGATCCCGGCGAACACGGTGTACGGGCTGAACAGGTCCCAGAAGTTGCCGGCGTAGTCGCCGCTCGAGTTGAGCGGCACGCCCTGGACCAGGTTCGAGAGCGCGACACCCCAGACGAACGCGGCCCCGATGCTGCCGATCGTGTTGGCCCAGGTCCAGCGCGCGCGCCAGCGGGGATCGTCGCTCTTCTTGCGCCACTCGAACGACAGCACCCGGACGATCAGGCAGACCAGGACCAGCAGTAGCGCCTCGTAAAAGCCCGAGAACATGGTCGCGTACCAGGCCGGGAACGCGGCGAACGTGGCGCCACCGGCGACCACCAGCCAGACCTCGTTGCCGTCCCAGACCGGGCCGATCGAGTCGAACATCTCGGAGCGCTCGTCCTCGTCGCGAGGGAGGAACGGGAGCAGTACGCCGACGCCGAAGTCGAAGCCTTCGAGCAGGAAGTAGCCGCCCCACAGGACCGCGATCAGTACGAACCAGAGTGTCGGCAGATCCATCGCGGCCCCCTAGTACCCCATCGCGGGCAGCGAGGTCGGTTCCTCGCCGTCACCCTCGGTTGCTTCCGGCGGATCCAGTCGCGCGTAACGGCGCATCAGCATGAAGTCAAGCACGCCGAGCGCGATGTACAGCAGTGCGAACACTCCGATGCTGAGCGCGAGCGTGCCGCTGCCCACGTTGGCCGAGTTGGCCGCCGTGGTCTTCAGCAGGCCGTAGACGATCCATGGCTGGCGGCCCATCTCGGTCAGGAACCAGCCGGCCGAAATGGCGATGAACGGGAACGCGATGTTCAGCACGCCGAGCCTGAGGAACCATCGTTTGTTCTCCAGGGTTCCCCTTCGATAGAACCACGCGCCGAGCGCCGCGACAAGGAACATCAGCGTCCCGAGGTAGGCCATCGTCCTCATCGACCAGTACGAGACCCAGATGTTGGGTTGATAGTTGGTGCCCGCCCCGTACTTCTGCTCGGCCTGGGACTGAAGCTGGTTGAGTCCCTCGACCTTGCCGTCGAGCGATCCGGTGGCAAGGACGGAGAGCAGCTTGGGTACCTCGAGATCGACGCTCGGGGTCTGGTCGCTCCGGCTGAATCCGCCGATCTGGAACAGTGAGAAGGAGGCCGGTTGCTCCGTGTCCCATAATGCCTCGGCCGCGGCTATTTTCATTGGCTGGTAATCGGTCGTCACGATGCCGAACCTGCTGCCGACCACCAGGTTCACCGCGGTCACCGGCACGGCCACTATCAAGGCCAGGGCCGCGGCCTTGCGGAACAGGTCGGCGTTCCGCCCGCGCAGCATGTGCCAGCAGGCGACCCCGAAGACCAGCAACGAGCCGGTGGTCAGCCCGGCCAGGATCGTGTGCTCGAAGGCGTGCAGTGCGAACCGGTTGCCGAGCAGGTCCCAGACGTCGGTCAACTGTGCCCTGCCGCCGGTCACCTCGCTTCCGACCGGGCGCTGCATCCAGGAGTTCGCGACCAGGATGAAGTAGGCCGAGAGCCAGGTTCCGATGACCGCGACCCAGAGGGTCGCCAGGTGCAGTTTCGGGGAAAGCCGACCCCAGCCGAAGATCCAGAGGCCGAGGAAGACCGACTCCAGGAAGAAGGCGGCCAGCCCTTCGATGGCCAACGGGGCGCCGAAGACGTCCCCGACGAACTTCGAGTAGGCCGACCAGTTCATCCCGAACTGGAATTCCTGGACCAGGCCGGTGGCAACGCCGATCGCGAAGTTGATCAGGAAAAGCGTGCCGAAGAAGCGGGTCAGGCGGTACCACTCCGGGTTCCCGGTGCGGTACCACATGGTCTGCATCACCGCGACCAGCGGTCCCAGTCCGAGGGTCAGCGGAACGAAGATGAAGTGGTAGATCGAAGTCATCCCGAACTGGGTCCGGGCGAGGTCGACGGTTGTTACGGCGAGGGTTTCCACTTACGTTGACCGAACGGCTGGTGCGAGCGTATCCTTTGGCCTGGACGTAGTTCACCGAATTACGACCGGAAAGTCATCACCCCGATCGGATGATTGGCCGGTCTGGGGCATTGTGGGCTCCCTATCGAGCGTGCACTGCGGCCTCATCCGATCGGGGTGTTGTTGACCGGGCCGCGGAAGCGTAGGTTTGCTGCCATGAGTCCAGAGATGCATCGCGTAGCTATCATCGGCGGCGGTTTCGGCGGTCTGTTCGCAGCCCGCATGTTGAGGCGGGCAGCGGTCGAGGTGACACTGGTCGATCGCACCAACTACCACCTGTTCCAGCCATTGCTCTACCAGGTTGCGACGGGAATCCTGTCCGAAGGCCAGATCGCCCCGCCGATCCGCAACGTGCTGCGCCGGCAGAAGAACGTGACGGTGGAAATGGCCGAGGTGGCCGGGTTCGACCTGGCCAACCGGAGGCTTTCCGCGAAGCGCTCGGACGGCTCGGGTCTGCAGATCCCGTACGACAGCCTGATCGTCGCAGCCGGTGCCGGCCAGTCTTACTTCGGCCACGACGAGTATTCGGTCTGGGCGCCCGGAATGAAGACGATCGATGACGCGCTCGAGCTACGGGGGAGGATCCTGGGAGCGTTCGAAATGGCGGAGCTCGAGCAGGACCCCGATCTCCAGCGGGAGTGGCTCACTTTCGTCGTGGTCGGTGGTGGCCCGACCGGGGTTGAAATCGCCGGTCAGATAGCTGAGCTCTCGCGCCGGGTCCTGCCCCGTGATTTCCGGCGCATCGAGCCGGGCACGGCCCGCGTGTTGCTGTTCGACGGCGGCAGCGAAATCCTGGCGGGTTTCGGTGACCGGCTGGCGGGAAAAGGCGCCAGGGAGCTGGAGCGGCTCGGGGTCGAGATCCGGACTGGGAGTCTGGTCGCCGACATCGACCGGACCGGTGTCGAAGTCAAGGGTCCGGGCGGCGACGTCGAGCGGGTGGCGGCACGGACCAAGGTGTGGGCGGCCGGTGTCCAGGCCTCACCACTCGCCCGGATGCTGGCCGAGGCCACGGGGGCCGAGTGTGACCGGGCCGGCCGGGTCGCCGTGGAGCCGGACTGTTCGCTGCCGGGCCACCCCGAAGTGTTCGCGGTCGGCGACATGATGTCGATGGGCGGGTTGCCCGGCGTTGCCGAAGTGGCCATGCAGCAGGGAATACACGCGTCGCGCACCATCAAGCGTCGGCTGGACGGCAAGGAGCCACAGCCGTTTCGCTATCGCGACCTCGGCAGTATGGCGATGGTTTCGCGCTTCCGGGCGGTGGTCAGCTTCAAGGGCCTGCGGCTCTCCGGGATTCTCGGCTGGCTGATGTGGCTGCTGGTGCACCTGGCTTTCCTGACCGGTACCTGGAACCGGGTGACAACGATCTTCGGCTGGACCGTGAGCTTCATCGGGCGCGGCCGCAGCCAGCGCACGATCACGCTGCAGCAGGCGATGGGCCGGACCGCGATCGAGCAGATCGGCGGGCGTGAAGAGCTGCGCCGGAAAGTGTCAGAAGGCGAACGGGACCGCAGCAGCTAGTGGCGCTTGATTCCGGTCAGCTGCCGATCCGGTCGAGCAGGTGGTCGCCTACCCGAAGCGCGTTCGCCATAGCGGTCAGGGCCGGGTTGACCGCGCCGATGCTCGGGAAGAAGCTCGTGTCGACCACATAGAGGTTGTCGAGCTCGTGCGCCCGACAGTCGGTGTTGAGCACCGATGTCCCGGGGTCGGCGCCAAACCGGCAGGTACCGGCCTGGTGGGCCACGCCGGCCACCGGTATCTCGTTCTTCAGGTAGGCGTGGTGAGGCAGCAGGTGGCCGGGATGCATTCCGATCTCTCCGAGCATCGATTTCAGCTTCGAGTAGAGCTGCTTCTTCGGTTCCTGGTTGCTGTAGGTGTAGCTGAGCCGGACCGCCCCGTTGTCGGCCAGCGTCACCCGGTTTTCGGAGCGGGGCAGATCTTCGGTCGATAGCCAGAAATCGACCGCGTGGGCGGCCACCTTCTCCAGGGTCCACTCCGGAGCCAGTTTGGTCTCCAGCGGCTTTTCGCCGCGGAACATCGGGGCCTGTGACTTACCGACCATCTGGATGTTGCCCAGCGGGTAGTCGAACTCCTCGCTGGCGAAATAGAAATCGTTGAGACCGAGCGTCTTCTGGAAGACCGTCGGGTTCGGCTCTTTCGACAGCGCGAGGACGGCCTGGCTGTTGTGGAACATGTAGTTGCGCCCGACCTGGTCCGATCCGTTGGCAAGCCCGTTCGGGTGCCTTTCACTTGCCGAAGCCAGCAGCAGCCGGGCCGAGTTGGCGGCGCCGCACGAGGTGACCACGATGTCGGCCGAGTAGGTCTCCCGGCCACCGTCGCGCTCAACCACGACCCCGGTGATCTCCGTGCCCTGGGGGTTGGTCTCCAACCTGAGCGCCTTTGCGTTGGTCAGCAGGGTCACGTTGTCGTACTCGATTGCCGGTCTGACGGCCATCACTTCGGCGTCCGACTTGGCGTGCACCAGGCAGGGGAAGCCATCGCAGTTCTGGCAGCGAACACACTTGCTGAACGGCATGTCGGCCTCGTCGAGCAGAACGCCGCATGGTGCGTGGAACGGCTGGTAACCGGCCGCGGCCAGATCGTCCGAAAGCTGCTGGATGCGCGGTTCGTGTGAGACGGCGGGGAACGGATAGGGCGAACTCGAGGGTGGTTCTGTCGGGTCCTCTCCCCGCGATCCGTGGACCTGGTACAGCTTTTCGGCCCGGTCGTAGTAAGGCTCCATTTCGTCGTAGCCGATCGGCCAGGCAGGGGAAATGCCGTCGTGATGCCGGATCTCGCCGAAGTCCTCGGCCCGCAGTCGGTAGAGCGCTGCACCGTACATCTTCGTCGCACCGCCGACGAAGTAGTGGGTCTCTGGTTCGAAAGGCTTGCCCTCCCCGTCGAACCAGGTGTCGGGCGAGGTGTACCGGCCTTTCACGAATACCTGTTCGGCCAGCCAGTTCTGCGGCTCTCGAGCGAGCCAGTCGCCGCGCTCGAGCAGGAGCACCTTCTTGCCGGACGGGGCCAGATGGTGCGCCAGGGTTCCGCCCCCGGCGCCGCTGCCGATCACTATCACGTCGTAGTCACTCATGTTCCGATCTCCTTGAGCCGCTCTGCGAGGATGATTCGTGCGGCCGCCTCGATCAGGGCCAGGTGGGAAAAGGCCTGTGGGAAGTTGCCGAGATGGCGGCCGGTCTCGGTATCGAACTCCTCGGCGTAGAGACCCAGTGGTGAGGCCACGCTGAGCAACCGGTCCATCAGGTCGCGGGCACGCTGTTCCTCTCCGATTATCGCCAGAGCCGAGACAAGCCAGAACGAGCAGATCAGGAAGCTCCCCTCTTTGCCGGACAGGCCGTCGTCGGTTTCGCCGGTGAGGTAGCGGAGGACGAAGCCGTCCTCGGTCAAGTCGTCGGCAATCGCTTTGACCGAGGCGCGCATCCGCTCATCGTCCCCGGGCAGGAAGCCGAAGATCGCGGCCAGCAAGGTCGATGCGTCCAGTGAGTCGTCCTCGTAGTGCTGTCGGAGTACCCCGTCCCTGACGCCGTGCTCGAGGATGTCGGCCTTGATCTCGTCGGCCGTCGCGGCCCAGCGCTTCTCGGAGTCGGCATCGCCGCGAATCGCGGCCAGTTTGGCGGCCCGGTCCAGTGCGACCCAGCACATCAACTTGGATGAGACGTAGTGCCGCGGCTTGCCGCGCGCCTCCCAGATGCCCTGGTCGGGGTCGCGCCAGACCTCGGTTGCGCATTGGGCCTGTGCCTGGACGATCGGCCAGAGCCGGCGGGGCAGGCGCTCGGAGCGGCGCGTGTGAAGCAGGATCGAGTCGAGCACCGCGCCGAAGACGTCGTTCTGGCGCTGATCGAATGCTCCGTTGCCGACCCGTACCGGCTTGGCCCCGCCGTATCCCGAGAGGTAGTCGAGGGTCGACTCGGTCAGGTCCCGACGACCATCGATGCCGTACATGATCTGGAGCGCCCCGTCCTCGTTGGCTTCCAGGTCGGCCACGAACTGCATGAACTCCTCGGCCTCCCAGTCGAGGTTCAGGTAGTGCAGAGCCTGCAGCGTGAAGGTCGTGTCGCGCATCCAGGTGTACCGGTAGTCCCAGTTGCGCTCGCCGCCCGGGGTCTCGGGCAGTGAAGTGGTCAGGGCTGCGACCGTGGCACCGGTCGGCATGTAGGTCAGGCCCTTGATCGCCAGGGCGGAGCGCTGGATCGGCTCGCGGAAGCGGTGGTCGGGCATCCGGGCCCGCCCGAGCCAGTCCCGCCAGAAGCGGGTGGTTGCTGCGAGTCGGCCGTTGGCGTCGTCGACGTCGTCGGGTGAGGCCAGGTTCTCCGCCCATGACAGCGAGCAGAACGCCTGCTCGCCCTGGTTCAGGGCATGGCGCGCCCTGACCCAGTTGCCTTCTATCCCCAGGGCCAGGTCGGTCCGCAGCCTGATCGTCGTATCGCCTCCGCTCGCGTCGGCGACGTGTCCGTCTTCAAGCAGCTCCCATTCGGCCGGAGTCCGGCCGTACTCGAAGATCGGCTCGCAGATCAATTCGAGCTCGACCGTGCCGGACAGGCATGTCACGCAGCGAACCAGCATGTGCTCGGCGTCCTCGTCCGCCGGAGGACGGGTGTGTGGCGTGATCGTGTCCGGGCCCCGGGACGGGCCGATAACCAGGGCGTCGCGGACCATCAGCCAGCCGGTCGGCGTGTGCCAGGTGGTCATCAGGACGTTCGTGCCCGGCTCGTAGGTGCGTGCGGTCGGCACGCTGATCCCGAACGGACCGAGCCTGAACGAGCCTGCCTCGCGATCGAGCAGCGTACCGAACACGCTGGGCGAGTCGAATCGGGGAACGCACAGCCAGTCGATCGCCCCGTCGGGCGCGACCAGGGCCCCGGTGTGGCAATCGGACAGGAACGCATAGTCGGCGA
>JAGQUV010000015.1 GCA_020438295.1 Solirubrobacterales bacterium | reverse complement strand
CTTGCGATTGATGGTCCCGTCCCACTTCTTGCCGGCGTTGAAGTAGTTGCCGCCCGGAGCGATATCTGTCGCTCCCTCCCCGCAGGTCTGGACCTGGAACCCGGTGTTCTTGGGCTTGCCGATCTTGCGCAGCGGCAGCTCGAACTGGACCGACTTCATCTTGTTCTTCAGTTTGACCTTCGCCACTTCCGACTTATAGGTCGAGTCGCGGTAACCCTCCGGCTTGACCGGGCCCTTGAACTTGGTCAAACCGCCACTGTTGTCAATGTCGTATTCGGGCAGCGATTTCTTGCCGCCCCTGGTGTTCAGATGCACCAGAAGGCTCCCGCTCTCCTTCTTGCCCCGGAAGTCCATCTTGATCACCAGCCTGCCCCGTTTTACCGTCGCCTTGACCGTGGTCACGTCGCACTGGGCGTAGGTCTTGTTCTCGTAGAGCTTCCCGTTCTTGTCGACGGGGTCGTTGACCACGACGTTCCTGCCCTTCTTGCCCGCCGAAGCCGCCCCACCGAGCACGACCAGGGAGACCAGCAGAACACCTGCCACTACAGAAGTCATACGACCGGACATGTCTTCGATTCCTTTCCTCGCCGGCGGGCCGTCTGACACCCGGGCGTTCCCCGTGGCCGCCTGCCGTCTGGGTACCTGCGCCGGTTCTATCACCAACCGGCATACCGGTCAACCGGACCGCGCGCCCGGCCACTCCCCGCGGCGCCGCGGCCGACCCTCGTTGCAGCGGCCCGGCTCAGCTCTCCTTGACCACCGAGTAGACCACCCGCTCGGCCACGTCGATCGTGGTCTCGCCGACCCGCCTCAGGCGACGGTACAGCTCGCGCCGGCCGATGCGGACGGCCCTGCCCTTCAGCTGGAGGGTCGACGCCATGCCGACGAAGTAGCGGGCCTGGAGGTCGCGGATCAGCTGGATCGAGCGGTCGGCGGCCGCGGTCGCCTCCCGCTCCGAGACCTCCAGCATGCCGAGCGCGGTGTCGAGCTCACGCAGGGCGTTGACCAGCAGCTCGGCCATCTCGGCGATCCCCTGATCGGGACTGGCGTCGAACACCTCAGCCTCGCCGACCAGGTCGCCCAGCCCGTTGAGGATCCAGTCGATCTCGCGCGAAAGCGTGAACAGGTCTTCGGGCTCGACCGTGGTCACGAACGCCTCGCGGAGCGAGACCAGCAGGTCCCGCTTGGCCGCGTCACCGCGGGCCTCGATCTCGCGCAGCTCGGCCGCGGTGTACGGCTCGCCCCTGGCCCATTCGGTGAATGCCTCGGCCCCTTCCATGGTCACCGCCAGCTGGCTCTTGAGCTGTCCGACCAGGTCCGGCGTCTCGGGCAGGAACCAGCGCTTGAACGCTAGGTCAGCCATTGCACAACCCCGAAGGTGACCGCGGCGAGCAACGCCGATGCGGGCAGCGTCACGACCCAAGCGAGTCCCATGGCCTGAACCGTAGCCCATTGCACGTGGCGCCACCGGCGCCGGCCGCCGCCGACGCCGATCACCGAAGAGGCGACCACTTGGGTGGTCGAGGTCGGCGCGCCGGCCAGCGACGCCCCGAAGATGACCCCGGCCGAGGCCGACTGGCTGGCGATCCCGTCGGCCGACTTGATCCGGTAGATGCGCCGGCCGACCGTCTTGATGATCCGCCAGCCCCCGAGCGCAGTGCCGATGGTCAGCGCGATCGAGCAGGCCGGGATCACCCAGCCCGGGGTCTGAAGGCTGTCGGTCTGCCCGCCGGCCAGCAGCAGGGCGGCGATCACGCCGACCGACTTCTGGGAGTCGTTCGCCCCGTGGCTGAATGCGAGCGCCGACGATGTGACCCACTGCCCGCCGGAGGTCACCGCCTTCCACCGCCGGGTGGCGCGGTGGGCCAGCAGCCGGATCAAGCGGATCACCAGCAGCGCCGCGAGCGCGCCGCGGACCGGGGAGATCGCGAGCGCGATCAGCACGCCGAAGACACCGACCGGATGCAGCCCGTCGAGCCCTCCCCACTGGACCGCGTTCACCCCCCCTTCGACCAGCGCGGCGCCGACCAGCCCGCCGACCAGCGCGTGGCTCGAACTCGACGGCAGCCCGAACTTCCAGGTGATCAGGTTCCAGCCGACCGCGGCGGCCAGCCCGGAGCCGATCACCCTGATCGCCTCGTCGGCAGGCACCGTGACGGTCCCGGCGATCGTGTCGGCCACCGCGGCGCCGACCAGGAACGGGCCGAGCAGGTTGAAGAACGAGGCGAGCAGGATCGCCTGGAACGGGGTCGCGGCCCGGGTCGCGACCAGGGTTGCGATCGCGTTCGATGCGTCGTGTATCCCGTTGGTCGCAGCGAAGCCCAGCGCCAGGATCACGGCGATGACCAACCCCACATCCATCCGTTGACTCTATTGTGAAAATCCTGTGAACGAGGCGTCCCGGCGCCCGCGAGGCGCACTGGCCGGTTCAGCCGGACCGCTCGCGGATGATCGTGGCCACGTTGATCCGCCGCAGCGCCCTGAGACCCGGGATCTGCGAGATCAGCGCGACGATCACGATCGCGACCGCCGAGAGGACCAATGTCGAGCCCCGCATCTGCAGGTCGAAGTTGAACTGGTCGCTGCCGAATGACGCCATGAAACCTGCCGCGGCGGCGTACCCGACGATCAGCCCGGGAACGATCCCGATCGCGACGTTGATCAGGTTCTCGGCCCTGACCAGGCGGGCCAGCATCGGGGCCGGCGCACCCGAGGCCCGCAGGGTCGCCATCTCGACCCTGCGTTCGGAGATACTCGAGCTCATCGAGTTGAAGATCAGCGCGAACGCCATCGCACCGCCGAAAACGAGCATCACCCCGACGAACGCGTAGAACAGGCCCAGGTACTGATCGACCGCGGTCTTGATCGCCTGCGAGTCCTCGTAGGCGGCGACCCCGGGCAGGGAGCTCAGCCGGCGCCGCATCTCGTCCCGGTCCGCGCCCGGCTCGAACCTGACCAGGGCCGAGTTGGCGTTCCCTTCCGCCCCGGCGGCCGGCGCGAACGGCGCGGCATTGTCGAGCGCGGTGTAGGCGAGGGTCCCCAGCGGCTCGGAAACGAAATCGCGGACCGTCTCTTCCCGCCCGGACCCGGCTCCCGGGGCCGTCACCCGGACCGTGTCGCCGACCGAGACGCCGAGTTCACTGTCCAGCGCCTCACCGGTCAGTAGCCCCTGCGCCGGCAGCGTGGTCGTACCGCCCCCGGCGAGCAGGAACTCGTGCATCTGCGTATCCCTCCTCAACCCGACCAGCGAGGTCTGGTAGCGGCGGCCGCCCGCGCTCAGCGTCACCTCGGCGTTGAGCGCCGGCTCGGCCCGCGCGACCCCGTCCGTGCCGCGGACCGCGTCCAGGTCGGCCGGGCCGATCGCCGCCTGGTAGTAGAGCTCCGCGTCCTGGCGCTCGATCTCGTCGAACTGCTGGTTGACCAGGGTCTGGACCGTGTCGACCATTCCCCACGAGACGAGGATCAGGACCAGCGCCAGTACCACCCCGAGCGCGGTCGAGAAGGTGCGGCGGCGGTTCCTCCCGAACGAGCGCAGGGTCATCCGCCAGCGGGCCGGCAGCCGCTTCAGCGGCGGCAGGATCCGCTCGAACAGGCTGATCGAGCCTCCGCTGGCCGGTCCGAAGCTCCGCATCGCTTCAGCCGGCGGAACCTTCGACGCGCCCCAGGCCGGGAGCCCGGCCGCGATCAGGCCGGTGACGATGCCGAACGCGATTCCGGTGACCAGCGTCGCCGGCCTCAGCTCGGTGACCGTGACCGGGATCGACAGCTCACCGGTGTAGACGTCGGTCACCTGACCGGCCAGCAGCAGCCCGACCACGCCGCCGACCAGCCCACCCAGGCCGCCGGCCACCAGCCCGAAGCCGAGATAGTGCCGCAACAGCTGGCCGCGCGAGAAGCCGGCGGCACGCAGCATGCCGATGGTCGGCCGCTGCGCGTCGACCAGCCTGCGCATCAACACCGCGGTCGCCAGCGCCGCCGCAGTCAGGAACAGCAGCGGGAACATGATCGCCAGCTCCTCGAAACCGCTGACGTCTTCCTGAAGGGCCGAGTTGGACGGCTGTCTCGCCCTGGTCATCACGTCGGCGGCACCGGCCCGCCCGGCATCACGGGTCAGCCGTTCGGTCAGCGCGGCGTTTTCCCGGCCGCCGTCGTAGTAGACGACGACCTGGTTCGGTCCCCCGACCCCGGCCAGCTCGCGCGCGGTCTCCTCCGGCGCGAACAGGACCCCGAAGTCGTCCGGCGAGGTGATCACCTGCTGACGGCTCCGTGCCGGCCAGAAATACTCGACCGAGGCGGCCGTGCCGACCGAGGTGACGCGATGCGGGGCGCCCGACTGGTCCAGGACCGTCAATGAGTCGCCGGGCGACAGGTCGAAGTGCTCGGCCGTGTGCTGCTCGACCAGCACGCCGTCGGGTCGCCCCGGCGATAGGTAGTCGCCCGCCTCGACATCGACCCGGTTGACCGCCGGCTGTCCGGCGACCGGCAGGC
The DNA here is from genome assembly GCA_020438295.1 of Solirubrobacterales bacterium. Classification (GTDB taxonomy): domain Bacteria; phylum Actinomycetota; class Thermoleophilia; order Solirubrobacterales; family 70-9; genus 67-14. Next base: position 37,706 of record JAGQUV010000015.1, on the reverse strand, counting down.
CGACCACCCGGCCGAGCAGCTTGGTGTCACCGGTCTGAAACGGCAGGTCGGCCTGGGTACGGGCCTCGACCGCCTCCACTCCGTCCGCGACGCGCGCCTTGGCGGCGATCGTTCCGGTGTCGCCTCCGGTAATCGTCAGATTGGCGAACCTGTATTCGGTGAACGCCCGCTGGTACGAGGCGTCGAGGTTGCGATAGGCGTCGTAGCTGGCGCCGAACAGCACCACGCCGAGGAAGATCGTTACCCCGATCGCCAGGAACTGGCTCCGCTGGCGGCGCATGTCGCGCCTCAGCTTGAGCCGCAGGACTCTCACGCCGATCCGCCTACCACTCGAGCTGGTCGGCATCGACCGGCTCGGGGTTCAGCTCATCCGAGACGATCCGCCCGTCCCGCATCCCGAGGACCCGGTCGGCCATCCGGGCGATCACCGCGTTGTGGGTGACCAGCACGACGGTCTGGTCGCGTTCGACCGCGACCTCCCTGAGCAGGGCGAGCACCTTGCGGCCGGTGTCGAGGTCGAGCGCCCCGGTCGGCTCGTCACCGAGCAGCAGATGCGGCGCGCCGGCCAGCGCCCGGGCCACCGCGATCCGCTGCTGCTCCCCGCCCGAGAGCTGGGCCGGGAAGTGGTCACCACGCTCGGCCAGACCGACCCTTCCGACCATCTCCGAGGCCCGTTCTCCGCCACCGGTCAGCTCGGCTATCAGCTCGACGTTCTCGGATCCGGTCAGGGTCGGTATCAGGTTGAAGAACTGGAAGATCAACCCGACCGAGTTGCGGCGGAAACGGGTCCGCTGCTCCTCGTCGAGGCCGGCCAGGTCGACCCCGTCGACCCGGATCTCCCCGGCACTCGGCGGCTCGATCCCGGCGATCAGGTTGAGCAGCGTGGTCTTGCCGGATCCGCTCGGGCCGAGCATGACCACGAAGCTGCCGGCTTCGATCTCGAGGTCGACGCCGCGGACGGCCCGCACCTCGGCGGCACCCTCGCCATAGGTCTTGGTCAGCCCCCGAGTCCTGATCGCGAGCCGTTCGGCGTCGTTCCCAACCATCCGGGGGACCATATCGACCATCGACCGGGCGGCCGAGCCGGGCCGGTCGGCTACCGGGTCGGCCGTTCCGGGGGCTTCAACCCCCGGATCACCGCGATCGGGCCGTTGCCGCGATTCATCGGTTGCGGCTCGAGGCCGGCGGCGGTGATCCAGTCGCCGATCTCCTGCTCGGTCCAGGTCCAGCCGCCTTCGTTCTCGACCACCATCATCGCGGTGAACTTGGCCACGCCTTCCGGGCCGGTCCGGCCCGGGTCGATCACCCACTCGTAGACGATCAGGCTGCCACCGGGCTTGACCAGCGAGGCCGCCTCGGCGACCAGGTGCCGGTTCCGTTCGGCCGGGTGGTCGTGCAGGATGTTGGCGACCAGCACGTAGTCCCACTGCTCCGCCTCCGGCCGCCCGAACCGGGGCTTCTCGAAGTCGCCGGCTACGAAGTCCAGCCCGGGGTGCCGTTCTTTCAGGACCGGCTCGGCCCCGGGCAGGTCGAGCACGGTGGCCTCCAGCCCGGGGTTGGCCTTGACCAGGTTGGCCGCGTGCGAGCCGGCGCCCCCGCCGACGTCGAGCAGCGTCCCGGGGCCGTCGACCGCGGCCAGGCCCGGCAGCTCGCCGCCGAACAGCGTGCAGAGGTCGTCCAGGGCGCGGAGGAACGACTCCGCCTGGGGCGGGTCGTTCTCGAGCCGCTCGCGCCACGGTCCGGTCTGGGCATGGCCGGTCCTGACCGCGTCGGGGAGGTCGGCCCAGAGCCGGTAGAAGAACCACTCCTTGAGCACGATCTGGGCGACCGAGTCGGGGTGGTCGCGGCCCAGCAGCGCACCCTGCGGGGTGAGCGCGAACTTCTCCCCGTCGCGTTCGACCAGGCCGAAGCCGGCCAGGCCGGCCAGCAGCGCCATCGTGCCGCGCCGGTCGGTTCCGAGCTCGGCCAGCAGCTCGTCCAGGGTCGCGGGCCCGGCCGCCAGCACGTCGGCCAGCCCGGTCTCGACCGCAGTCCCGATCAGGGCCGACTGCTGGTACGCGGTCATCGAACCGACCAGGTCGATCGGCGAGGGCTCGGTCATGCGCTCTTCCTCAGCTCCCGGGTCGCGCGCAGGGCGTCCCTGAACATGGCCGCCTGGCTGCGCAGGCTCCCGATCCGGGACTTCTTCTTCAGTCCGAGCTCCTCCATGACCACGCCGGCCGCGTTGCGGCCGGGCATGCCGGTCACCCCGCCACCGGGATGCGAGCCCGCCCCGCTCAGATACAGCCCTTCGATCGGGGTCGAGTACCGGGCCAGCGACGGCGAAGGACGCATGCCCATCATCTGGTCGATGCTCATCTCGACGTGGTTCGGGTTGGAGTAGGGGTTGCCGGTCTTGTCGACCCAGTCCTGCGCGCTCATCACGTGCCGCTCGGCCAGATCGACCTCTGTGCCGAGCGCGCGCTCGACCGCATCCCAGGTGTGGTCGGCCGCGTACTCGAGCGCGGCCTCGTCCCACGGGCCGTCGGCCAGCCGCCAGGGGATGAAGGTCGAGACCCAGACCGACTGGCGCCCTTCCGGGGCCCAACCATCTTCGAGCAGCGAAGGGAGCCCGATCATCAGCGGCGGCCGGTCGGGCAGCCTGCCGAGCGCGATCTTCGCGAACGCACGCTCCAGCTCGGGCAGCGTGCCGGGCGACAGCATCAGCGTCCGGCCGAACCCTTCCGGGCCGGGCAGCTCGGGGGTCGACGAGGTGATCCCGTCCACCTTCAGCTCGGCCACGTTCTTGTCGCCCACGTGGATCCGACTTACCTCGCCGACCAGCCGGCCGGGGACCTCGGAGCGGTCGATCAGTTCGAGGAACAGCCGCCTGGCGTCGATGCTGCTGACCACCGCCTTGCGGGCGACGATCCGCTCGTCACCGGCCAGCACCGCACGCGCCCGCCCGCCGGAGACCTCGACTTCGGTGACCGGGGTCGCCAGCCGGAGCTCGCCCCCGGCCGCCTGGAGACAGCGGACCAGGGCGTCCGGGGTCCCCTTCGAGCCGCCGCGCGGCCGGATCGTCGGTTCGCCGTGCCAGCCGCCCAGGATCAGCGCGCCGGCGCCGGTGCCGGGGTCGTCCGGCGGCTGCTGCGAGTGGGCGCCCCAGTGGGCGACCAGCCCCTGCAGGCGCTCGTCTTCGAAGAACTCGCGCGCCACGGTCGAGGCCGAGGCGAACAGCTGCTGCATCAGGCGCTCGCCCTCGCTCCCGAGCGCGGCCTCCGACAGCGCCGCGATCTCCCGCAGGCCGGGCGAAGGGCCGCGGCCGATCTGGCCGAGCAGGTCGGTCCAGGCGGTCCCCCACCGGGCGAAGTCGAGATATGCCTCGGCGTCCCTGGCCCCGACCACCGGCTCGATCAGCGTCGCGGTGCGCTCGGCCGACTGGTGCATCGCGATCGCGGTCCCGTCGTCGAGCGGATCGAGCAGCAGCTCCGGGAGCTCGACGAAGTCGAGGCCGTACCTGGTCTCCAGCTCGAGTTCCCCGGCGATTCCACTGCCGCGGATCCCGCCGTGCACGTAGGCGCCCCGCTCCAGCCGGCCGCGGCCGTCGGGCAGCTCGACCGTCGAGATGCAGCCGCCGGGTTCCGGCCAGGACTCGACCACGACCACGTCGAGACCGGCCCGGGCCAGGTAGCAGCCGGCCACCAGTCCGTTGTGGCCGGCACCGATCACCACGACGTCGGCCTCGCGGCTCATCTCAGCCGCTCCCGCCGGGCGGTCGTGCCCGGGCCGGTTTCACCGGTCTTCCCGTTCGAACTCGAGCGGGCCGGCGTAGGCCGACTCACCGGCCATCCCGCTGCGCACCGCCAGGTCGGCCGCCGCCGCCCTGGCCTCGGCCGCCAACGCGGCCCGGTCGATACCGATCGCCACCGATCCGGTGACCTTCCGCACCCCGTCGACCCAGACCTCGGAGACGCTGCGCGGGGTGGCCCCGTAAACGATCTGCTGGAACGGGTCGTGCAGGATCGCCAGCTCGGGTCCGTCGCCGTCCATCAGCAGGACGTCGGCCCGCTTGCCGGGCTCCAGGCTGCCGACCGCCTGATCCAGGCCGAGCGCCCTGGCGCCGCCGATCGTCGCCATCTCGAGCACCTCGGGAGCGGTCATCGCGACCGGGTCGTGTGCGTGGACCTTCTGCAGGAGCGCCGCGGTCTTGATCGCCCCGAGCATGTCCTGGCTGTCGTTCGAGGCGGCGCCGTCGGTCCCGATCCCGATCCTCAGGCCTTCGCGCCGAAAGCGCGGGACCGGGCACACCCCGGAGGCAAGGATCATGTTGGCGACCGGGTTGTGGGCGACCGCGACGTCGCGGCTGACCATCAGCCCGATGTCGTGCTCGGTGCACCAGATGCAGTGGCCGCCGATCACCTCGTGCTCGAGCAGGCCCATGCGCTCGGAATGCTCGATCGTGCCGCAGCCGTGCCTGATCCTCGAATCGGTCACCTCCTCCCTGACCTCGGCCAGGTGGGTGTGGACCGCCCAGCCGTGCTCGGCGCAGGCGGCCACGGTTTGCTCGAACAGCGGCTCGCTGATCCCCAGCACGGTGCCGACCCCGGCCCGGAACCCGATCAGCTGCTCCGCCGCGATCCGGTCGGCCAGCGCCTCGTGCTCGGCCATGAACGCTTCGGGACCCGGGGCGTCGGGGTACATGTCTTCGGCCCCGAAACAGACCACGCCCCGCATCCCCGTTTTAGACAGCCCGTCGACCGCACCCAGGCTGGCCAGCGAGCCCAGGTTGCGGTGACAGGACATGTCGTTGACCGTGGTCACCCCGGCCTCGAGCATCTCGACCGCCTTCAACCGGGCGCCGAGCGCCACCTCGTCGCGAGTGATGTTCAGCCCGGACGGATTGACCACCCGCTCGAACCACTCCCAGAGGATCGCGGTCTCGCCCATCCCGGTGATCAGGCCCTCGGTCAGGTGGGTGTGGGCGTTGACCAGCCCGGGCAGGACTACGCCGTTGCCGTCGCCGACCAGCTCCGCACCCGGATTGGTCGCGATCAGCTCGGCCGGGTCGCCGACCGCGGTGATCGCGCCGTCGCGGTCGAACGCGACCGCGCCGTCGCGGATCGCCCCCTGCGGGCCCATGGTCAGAAGCCAGGCGCCGCGCACGATCGTCACCTCCGGGACCGCCCCGCCGTCGCCGCGACCGGTTTCGGGGAGGGCCCGCTCGCGTTCCGCGTTCAAGCGACCTCCTCCGGCTCGAGCTCGAGGCCCTCGGCCTCGACCTGGCGGCTCTCGTAGTACCAGGGCAGCATCAGCCGCTCGATCAGGCTGACGATCAGGAACAGGCTGATGCCGATCAGGGCCAGGACCACGATAACCGCGAACATGTCGGTGGTCGCGGTCTGGTTGTTCAGCACCAGGATCAGGTAGCCGAGGCCCTCCGAGGCCCCGACCCACTCGGCGAAGACCGCGCCGATGACCGAGAACGCGGCCGCGACCTTGAGCCCGGAGAACAGGAACGGGAGCGCGGCCGGCAACTGGGCCTTGCGGAAACGCTGCCAGGCGTTCGCCTTCAGCGTCTTCAGCAGGTTGAGCAGCTCCGGTTCGGCCGCACGCAGCCCGTCGATCGTGTTGACCGCGATCGGGAAGAAGCTGACCAGCGCGATCACCATCACCTTCGGCCTCATGTCGAAGCCGGTCCAGATCACCAGGATCGGCGCGATCGCGGGAATCGGGATCATCTGCGAGACGACCAGCCAGGGATAGACCGCCCGCTCGATCTTCTGCGAACTGCGGATCAGGGTGGCGACCCCGACCCCGATCACGATCGCCACGGCGAACCCGATCAGGATCTCCTTGATCGTCACCCAGGCGTTCTCGGCCAGCATCGTGCGGTTGTCCCAGATCGACTCGGCGATCGCGGTCGGCGGCGGCAGGGTCGACTCCCTGACGTTGCCCCACTCGACGTACAGCTGCCAGGCGGTCAGCACGATCAGCGCGAAGATCACCGGCGGCAGGACGCGCGCGCCGATCCGGCGCGCCTTCGAGTTGGGGGCCATCACCGGTTCGACCCCGGGGCGGCCGGGCCGTCACCGATCCGGCCGGGATCGGCCACGGCGGCCTCCAGCGGCTTGAGCAGCTTCTGCTTGAGGTCGAGGAAGGCGGGGTCCATCGTCACCTCGGCCCGGCGCGGCCGCGGCAGGTCGACCTCGACGTCGAGGCTGATCCCGCCGGGACGACCCGACATCACGTAGACCCGGTCGGACAGGTAGACCGCCTCCTCGACGTCGTGGGTGACGAACAGGATCGTCTTCCGGTCCTCCTGCCAGACGTCGAGCAGCCACTGCTGCATCTCGGCCCTGGTCAGCGCGTCGAGCGCGCCGAACGGCTCGTCGAGCAGCATCAGCTCGCGGCCGGCCAGGAAGGTCCTGAGCAGCGCCGCCCTCTGCTTCATGCCACCCGACAGCTTGGCCGGCCACTGCTTTTCGAACCCGGCCAGCCCGAACCGCTCGAACTCGGCCAGCGCCTGCTGATGCGCCTTCTTCTTGCGAACGCCGTTCAGCTCGAGGCCGAGCGTGGTGTTGTCGAGCACCGTCCTCCACGGCATCAGCATGTCCCGCTGCGGCATGTAGCCCACCCTGCCCAGCAGGTCGTCGGGCTGGTCGCCGTCGAGCAGCACCCGGCCGCTCGACGGCGCCACCAGTCCCGCGATGATGTTGAACAGGGTCGACTTGCCGCAACCGGACGGACCGACGATCGAGACGAACTCCCCTTCACCGATCTCGATGCTGACGTCCCGGAGCGCGGTGACGTTCCCGCCGCCACCCGCGCCCCGGTAGGTCTTCGAGAGACCGTCTACCGTCAGCTTCGTTGCCGTCGCCTGCAACCCGCTCCTCTGTTCAGCGCCCGGGCGCGCCTACTCGCCGCCCGTGCTTCCGGACAGCTCGTCGCCGCCGGTCCACTCGTTGGTCGCATAACGGTCCGGCGCAATCGGCTGCTTGGCCAGATCGTTGTCGACCAGGAACGTGGACAGCGAATCCAGGCTGTCGTTGCTGAACTGACCGTAGGTGTCGGCGTCACCCATCAACGGGATGTACGCGTCCAGCTGCGCGGTCGCCAGCTGCTTGTCGACCCCCTGGGTCTCGCTGACCAGGTCGTCGACCCCCTGGGCCGGGTCGTCCAGGGTGTCCTGGTAGCCCTTGGTCGTCGCGTCTACGAACCCCTTCATCAGGTCCGGGTCGTCGGCGATCTTGGACTCGGTCGAGAAGGCGACCAGGCCCGGGTACGACGGTCCGCCGTATTCGTCCAGCGCGAACGACTTGGTCTTGAAGCCGTCCTCTTCGACCTGGACGCCGTCGGCCGGGATGAACCCGGTGAACGCGGCCACCTTGCCGGCTTCCAGCGACTGCACGCCGTTGAAGCCGATCGTGACCACGTCGACGTCGTCCGAGCTGGCTCCGTCGTCAGCCATGATCGTGTCGAGGATCGCGTTGTCGGACGGCACGCCGGTCACGCCGACCGTCTTGCCTTCCAGGCCGGCCGGGCTCTCGATCCCCTCTTCCTCGAGCGTGATCAGACCGCCCGGGGGACGCTGCAGGATCGCCATGATGCCTTTCGCCTCGCGTCCGGTGTCGATCTGCCCGGCCAGATCGATGCCGTCGGCGATCCCGAAGTCGGCCTTGCCGGCGTCGATCAACCGCAGCGTGTCGGCGGTCGAGGTCGGCTGGATGATCTTCAGGTTGATCCCGTTGTCCTCGTAGTAGCCGTTGGCCACTGCGGTGTAGATCCCGGCGTGCACGGCGTTCGGGATGAAGTCCAGGACCAGGGTCGCGCTCTTGGTCTGGCCTGAAGACGACCCGGAGTCGCTCGAGCTGGAGTCGTCGTCACCGCCGCAGGCCGCAAAGCCGGTCGCCAGGGTGAGCGACGCCACCAACATCAGCAGTATTCGTTTCCAGTTTGACTTGATGCTCATTGATTCCTCTCCACTTGGTTTCCAGTTGAAATGCGAAACGGAAAACTCGTTCGGTACAGATGCTTTTCGACGCAACTCAGGTTCTCAGCTATCCCGGCCAAACCTCCAATGCATCCATGCCCACGCCCGGGCGGTCTCCTGTTCAAACCATCGGCGGCGGGCCGCCAGCTCCTGCTCCGAGAATCCCTGATCGGGACCGAGTGCCTCGCCGACCAGGCAGCGCTCCTCCAGGTAGTAGGCCCGGACCACGGCTTCGGCCAGGCTGCTGCCGGTCGCGATCGCGCCGTTGCCACGGATCAGCAGGCAGTCGGCCGGGCCGAGCGCGGCCGCGACCTGTTCGCCCCCTTCGTGGTCGGTCACCAGGTCGGTCCGCCCGCACAGCCTGACCTCGCCGGCCAGCCCGCCGAGCCCGTGGCCCAGCGGCGGTACCTCGCCGTGGGCGCCGGCGATCACCGCGGCCGGCGAGTGGGTCCTGCAGATCGCGTTGAGGTCCGGGCGGGCGGCATACACGGCGGCATGCATCGGCGCCTCCAGTGGCACGTCGGTGGCCTGTCCGGACGCCGCGCCCGAGGCGTCGAGCCGGTGGATGTCGCCGGCGCCGGCCGCGCCGAGCGGCCTGGTGGCGGTGATCAGGATGCCGTCGCGGTCCCGGGCCGAGACGTGGCCGAACCCCTCGACCAGCCCGGCGCCGGCGATGATCCGGGCCGCCTCGGCCACCTCGCCCGCACTCGCCCGGCCGGCTCCGGCCGTCTCCGTGGTCCCGGCCTCGCCCGGCCTGACCCGCAGGCTGTCGGCCGCGGCGCTCATCTCAGCCGGTCACCCTTAGTGCCATCGGGGTCGGGTTGTACGCGTTGACCGCCGAGATGTCCTGGGGGCAGGCCGAAAGCGCCACCACCAGGTCTTCCAGCACCTCCATCACGATCGCCGACCCGGCCGGGTGGGGCGGCTCGCGGGTGACGATCCGGCCGTCCTCGACCGTGTTGTTCATGAACACGTTCCAGCAGTTCTCACCTTCGATCGTGAGCTCGCGGTCCTGGCCCGCGATCGCCTTCTGGATCGAGCCCAGGCAGGAGGGGTGGCCGGGCGCGTCGTAGTCGATCGCGTAGCGCTCGGGATCGCAGCACGGCACGATCAGGTCGTGCCGCCCGACGTCGTCGCGCACGATCCTGAGCAGCGGGGTGCGGTGGTTGGACAGGATCGGGTCGCCGACTTCGGGGACCAGCTTGGCCAGGCTGGAGACCGTGTGGGCCGGTGACAGGTGCTCCGACGGATCGTCGATCATCCAGGCGGCGAGATCGCCCACCTGCTGCCCCTCGAGATCGACCACCTCCAGGGTCTGGCCCTTTTTCACCTCGATCGTGCGGGCCTCGTAGGCCGGCACGATCACCTCTTCGACCGGGTCGCTCACGCCGCTACCGCCTCCCCGATCAGCTCACACTTTCCGTCCGGCGCCGGGGTGTTGCGCGAGCGCAGCGCCTTGACCTCGCCGTCGACCATGACCGCGGCGATCCCGGGGATGTCGCCGTACTGGATCGCCTCGATCGGCCCGTCGCAGGCCGAGCCGAGCGGGGCGAACGCACAGAACAGGTCGGCCGGCCGGCCCGGCTCGAGCACGCCCTGGGGCCGGCCGAGGACCGCCCCGTTGTTGCCGGTCGCCATCGCGATGGCCCGGGTCGCACCGAGCCCGCACAGCGAGGAGAGCTCGCAGACCGTCTTGATCATGCCGAGCGGCATCACGCCGGTCCCGGTCGGCGTGTCGGTCGCGATCACGATCCGGTCGAGCGCGTCGAGGTCGTAGGCCAGCTCGACTATCTCGGTGCTCGAGCGCAGGTTGCCGGCCTGGACCAGCTGGATCGCGCCGGGCGCGTCGAACAGCTTCGGCAGGTCTGCGTCCGGGAGCGCGGTGGTGCCCCCGTTGGCGTGGCCGATGATGTCGCAGCCCAGAGCCAGCACGTCGTCGATCGTGACCGGGGACGAGTCGGGGATCGAAGCCCCGCCGGTGTGGTTCATCACCACGAAGCCGTTCTGCTGGGCCGCCCGCACCAGCGGCGCCGCGTCGGCCTGCGGCTCGAAGTCGCCGAACCCGACCTTGGCCAGCCACACTCCCTGCTCGGCCAGCTCCGCGAAGTCGTCCGGGGTCAGCGTCGGCTCGATGATCACCGAGCCGGCCAGCACCTTGACCCCGCCCGGGCGGAAGTCCTCGAACGCCCGCCGCGCGGTCAGCGCCAGGGCCTTGACCCCGTCGCGGTCGTGCGGGCGGCCCGGCAGGTGGACCTCGGAGGCCGACATCATCGAGGTCACCCCGCCGTGCAGCGACGACTCGATCCAGCCCAGCGCGCTCTGGCGCGGTGTCCAGTCGCCGAACACGACGTGGGCGTGGCTGTCGATCAGGCCCGGCATGACCACCGCGCCGCCGGCGTCCAGCACCGAGTCCGGCTCCGGGCCCGGTTCAAACCCGGTGATCAGGCCGTCTTCGATACGGATCACCTCGGGCGTGGCCAGCGGGTCGTCGATCCGGCCGGTCACCATCCCGGACAGGTTCCTTATCTCGACCGACCCGCCTGCAGGGCCCGTCATCGGACCTCCTCCCTGGTCTGCTTGAGGTCGGTCACTCGACCTCCTCTTTGGTCTTGCCTCCGACCCGGGCGTTCAGCCTGCCACGCGAGGCGACGCCGCCGATCAGCACGATCTCGTCGGGGGCCGGCGCGTCCGGGACCGAGATCGTGATCGTGTCGTAGTGGGAGCGGACCCAGATCTCGTCCTTGAAACAGAGCGGCACGTCGACCGAAGCGCCGGGTGCACACCGCTTGGTTGTCGAAGGCAGCCAGGCCTTGCCGCCGCCGAAGCCCTCCCGGAACGGATTGCCAAACGAGGTCGTCTTGGCCGCATTGCCGTGCTCCTGCTCGCCGTCGATCCCTACCAGGACCGCCTTGCCGTGGCTTTCGACCCTGCCGTCGACCGCCGAGTTGCAGCGTTCCCCGATCAGCTTGCCGAGCGCCGCGCTGGCCTCGATCAGCTCACCCAGGTCGTCGGTGTACGGCCGGCCGGCGTACGGGTTGCGGAACACGACCGCGACCGCCGCCTTCTTCAGCGGCTCGCCGTCGGAGCGGCCGCCCTCGGTCAGGACCTCCTCGACCACGGTGACGATCTTGCGGATCTCGGGGTCGATGCTCACTGCGGAACCTCCTGGTCGGTGTTGGCCCGCCCGGTCGGGGTGTTCGGGCCGCAGGGGCGGTCGGGCAGCGACTCGAAGTAGGCGATCACCTCGTCGGTCGGCTTGACGTCGCCGTACTTCATCTGGATGTCGAGCAGGTTGACCTTGTGCGAGATCGTCGAGCGGTCCCAGACGCACTCCTCGGGGACGATCGAGCGGTAGTTGTACTGGGCCGCTTCTACCGCGGTGGCCCGGACGCAGCCGCTGGTCGTGGTTCCGGCCGTGATCACCGTGTCGGCGCCGAGGTAGATCAGGTAGTCGAGCAGGTGGGTGCCGTGGAACGCGCTCGGCTTGTCCTTGACGAAGTAGATGTCCTGCGGCTCGGGCCTGACCTCTTCGACGATCTCGTTGCCGATCGAACCCTTGATGTCGGTCGCCTCGTCGGCCCGGTGGCTCTTCCAGTTCCAGGCGCCCTGGTCGAAGCCGTCGGGGCGGCGGTCCATGCCGGTGTAGACGATCGGGATCTGCTTTTCCCGCGCCGCCGCGATCAGCCGCTTCAGGTGTCCGACCCCGACCCAGCCGCGTTCGCCGCAGCTGTAGCGCCACCGCTTGATCGATTCGAGGATCGGCTCGGGCCGGTCGCCGATGAAGTTGTAGATCACGTCGACCACCAGCAGCACCGGCTTCTCGCCGAACCCGACCTCCCGACCCCATCCGGCCCGCTCGAAGACCAGCCGGTCCTCCTCGGGCAGTACGTCGTCCCAGACGTTGGTCACGCCCCACCCGCCTTCCCGATCTTCGGGTGCGGGTGGACCTCGGCCCGGGCACCCTCGCCACCGGCCACCGGGACCAGGTCCTGGCCGGGCGTGCGCCGGATGTAGCTGCCGTCGGCGTCGCCGATGAACTCGGGGCCCGGCGCGCCGTCGTCGAACTTCGACATCTGCTTGCCACCGAGGAACGTGGCCACCGGGTAGCCGTGGATCGTGTGGCCGTCGAGCACGGTCCAGCCCGAGCGGGTCAGCACGTTCTCGTTCTTCACCGTGACCTCCCGGTTCAGGTCGACCAGCACGATGTCGGCGTCCGCCCCGACCTCGATCAGGCCCTTCTGCGGGTACACGCCGAAGATCCGGGCCGGGTTCTCGCAGGCCACCTGCACCATCCGCTCCAGCGAGAGCTTTCCCTGGTGGACGCCCTCGAGCAGCACCGGCAGGTGCATCTCGACCCGCGAGGTGAAGCCGGTCTTCAGGTCCCAGATGTTCTCGTTGTACGAGGTCTCGTAGTCGGCCGGCTCCCAGGCGACGACGTGGTCGGACCCGACCGAGTCGATGATCCCGGCCTGGATCGCGGTCCAGATGTTGGGGTTGTTCTCACGCGAGCGGAGCGGCACGTTGATCCGCCAGGCGTTGTGCTCGCCTTTGCCGAAGTGGAGCCAGTGCGGCCCGGTCTGGGCGTAGACCTCGACGCCGCGCCCGCGCAGCTCGAGGATCTCGCGGTAGCTCTCGGGCGTGGTCGAGTGCTGGATGTAGATCGGGCAGCCGGTCTCGGCCGCCATGTCGCCGTAGGTCCGGATGTGGGTCGCCTCGAGGAAGTGCGGCGAGCGATCCGACCAGGTGGCCCAGTCGGTACGGCCTTCTGCCTTCAGCCGTTTGTCGAAGATCCTCGCGATCTCCCAGTTCTCGCAGTGCATGCAGACGATGCCGGGCCGCCCCAGCGCCGCCACGTTCTCCATCGTGACCCAGCAGACCCCGTCGTCGAAACCGGCGCCCAGCCCGGCCCGGCGGCCCGGCCAGTTCGGCTCCGCCTCGGGGCTCATCGCCTGCAGGTAGAGCTTGTACGAGGTGACCCCGTGGTCTTTCGCGTATTCGGGAACCTCTTCGGCCTGCTGGTCGGTCTCCAGCATGTAGGTGAGGAAGACGTTGACCGCCGAGTCGGTCTCGATCAGCTTCTCGAAGTACGGGAAGCTCTCGTGGAACGACTTGACGTCTTCCTTCTGCACGAACTCGATGAAGTTCGGGTCGCCCATCCGGGTCTGGGGACAGTGCACTCCCCAGGTGGTCACGCCGGCAGTCACCGCGGCGCGCGACTCGGAGGCGAGGTCGTCCTTGAGCGGCGAGTAGCAGCCGGGGTGGGCCTCGGTGTCGACCAACCCCGGGATCACGTGCAGGCCGGTCGCGTCCACCGTCTGTCTGGCCGGTGGCAGCAGACGCTCTTCGGTCACCGCCACGACCTTGCCGTCGTCGACCGCTATGCCGACCTTCCGGGTACCGCTGCCGCTGACCACGGTCCCTCCGGTTATGACCATGTCAACGGTTTGCGCGTCGCCCATTTACCTCTCCTCCGGTTCGCATGCTCAAGGCATCAAATTCAGTATGTTGAACAAGGTTCAACGCTGTGGCCAGCCTAACACAGGGTCTGCCCGGCCGCTTCCGGGATCTCGCGGGAAGGGACGCCGGCCTCGGCCATCACCGAGCCGGCCACGCGCTTCAGCAGAAGACCGGTCTCGTCGATCCGGTCGCCGTCGAGCTGGCCCGGGAAGCCGAGCGCCAGCAGCAGCAGCTCGAGCTCGCCCGACGGGCCGCGGATTCCGGACGCGACCGCGTGGTTCTCGTTGAACTCGCCCCGGCTTGCCGCCCAGCCCCTGGTCCGGACCTCGTCGATCTCGGCCAGCAGGGTCTTCGGGCTGGTGATGGTCGCCCCGGTGCGGGCCGGCAGCTTGCGGCGACCGATCAGCTTCTTCGCCCGCTCCGGCTCCATCGCGGCCAAGAGGACCTTGCCCAGCGCTCCGTCGGTCGGGCCGTAGGTGCTGCCGACCGTGATGCCGACGTGCACGTCCATCGCCGGGTAGACCCGCTCGATGATCTGGCACTCGTCCTCGCCGGTCCGCTGGGCCACCGCGAACGAGAGGCCGTGGACCGAGGCCAGCGAACCGATCCGGTCGATCGTCGAGCGGATCAGCTGCACCTGCCGGGTCGCCGCCGTGCCCAGCGGGATCAGGGCCGGACCGAGCCGGTAGGTCCTGGTGCTCTCGTCCCGGCGCACGAACTTGTGTGCCTCGAGCGTCGAGAGCAGGTTGTGCATCGTGCTCTTCGACAGCCCGGTCGCCTCGACCAGCTCGGTCTGGGTCGCCCCCTGGTCCCCCTGGCCCGACAGCACCTCCAGCACCTTTATCGCGCCGACCACGGCCGGTACCTGGTACTTGCCGTTCTTCTGCGACACCCCGCTCCCCTTCCCGGCCTTTCCGGTCATTCAGCCCCCGGCCGTTCCAGCCCGGCCCGGAAGCGCCGGAAGACGATCGTCTTTTCGCGGGTCATCTCCTCGAGCGTGTAGCCGATGCCCTCGACCCCGCGACCGGAGAGCTTCACCCCGCCGAAGGGAATGACCGGCGGCCGGTAGTTGTCGGTGCCGTTGATCACCACCCCGCCCGACTGGAGCACCTCGGCCACGCCGAGCGCCCGCTGCGGATCGGCCGAGAAGACCGAGGCCATCAAGCCGAAGGAGGAGGAGTTGGCGACCTCGATCGCCTGCGCCTCGCCGTCGACCGGGATCAGGTTGAAGACCGGGCCGAAGATCTCGTCGTCGCGGGCCACGTCGGCCGTGGACGGCACCCCGGCCAGCAGCGTCGGCCCGAAATACGGGCCCTCGGCCCGGCCGTCTCCGGCCGCGATCCCGGCGCCCTGGCCGGCCGCGTTGGCCACCTGGTCGGCCACCCTGGACGCGGCCGCGGCGTGGATCAGCGGGCCGATGGTCGAGTCCGGGTCGGTGGCCGGCCCCACGACCTGCCGTTCGACCGCCGCGGCCAGCCGCTCGGCCAGTTGGTCGTGGACCGAGTTGTGCACGACGATCCGCTTGCTGGCCGAGCAGGCCTGGCCGTTCATCATCATCCGGCCCTTGACCGCCTCGTCGGCGACCAGGTCGAGGTCGGCGTCGTCGAGCACCAGGCAGGCGTTGTTGCCGCCCAGCTCGAGATGCAGGAAGCGCAGCGTCTCGGCGGTCGCCCGGGCCACCGCGATCCCGGCCCCGGTCGAGCCGGTCAGAGAGACCGCATCGATCCCGTCGGCCGAGGCCAGCGCGGCACCGACGTCGGCCCCGCCGTGCACGGCCTGCATCACCGCCTCCGGCACACCGGCCTCGATCAGGGCCAGCCGGAACCGCTCGACCACCAGCGGCGCCTCGATCGGCGGCTTGACCACGACCGCGTTGCCCCCGACCAGCGCCGCGGCGCACTTCTCCACGAACAGCTCGACCGGGAAGTTGAACGGCAGGATCGCCGCGACCACGCCGAGCGGCTCGCGGCGGGTGTAGGCCAGGTCCCACTCGGTGCCGGTGTTGCCCTCGGTCGGCAGGATCCGCCCGGCCAGGCGACGGCCCTCGTCGGCGTTCCCACGGAGGAAGTGGATCCCGCCGCCGACTTCGAACTCGGCCTGGGCCAGCGGCTTGCCCGACTCGGCCGCCAGCAGCGGGCCGAGCTCGGGGCGCTCGACCTCGAGCAGGTCGGCCGCCCGGTCCAGCATCGCGGCCCGCTCGGCCACCGGCCGGGACGACCAGTCCCTGCGGGCGGCGACCCCGAACGCCACGATCCCGTCCACGTCACCCGGTTCGGTGGCCTCGATCTCGCCGAGAACCTGTGACTCCTCCGGGTTTTTGATCGCGACCGTGTTCACTGACATGAACCGGGTTCAATATATCGCCACACCGCTCCGGTGCGACCGGCGCTTACGGGATCCGGTGGACCTCGAACAGGTTGGCCCCCAGGCCGACGTCGGACAGCCCGGCCACGATCGCGATCAGGTCGCCGGACGCGGCCGCCCCGTACTCGGCCGCGACGTCGGCGCACTCGTACAGCAGGTTTCGGATCTCGGTGGTCTGGTCGTGCAGCACCGGGTCGACGCCGAACACGACCCGCAGCCGGCGCACCGTCTGCAGGCTGTGGGTGACCGCCAGGACCGGCACCTTCGGCCGGTGGGCCGAGACGATGATCGCGCCGCGTCCCGAAGCGGTGGGAACGACGATCGTCTCCAGCCCCAGCCTGTAGCAGGCGATCACGGCGCTCTGGGTGACCGAGTCCGACACTTCCATGTCGTCCTGGCTGGCCCGGTTGAACAGCCAGTCCCAGTACGGAAGGTCGGGTTCGGTCGAGCGCGCGATCTGGTCCATCACCCTGATCGCCTCGACCGGATGGGCGCCGACCGCGGTCTCCTCGGACAGCATCACCGCGTCGGTGCCGTCGAAGATCGCGGTCGCGACATCGGTCACCTCGGCCCGGGTCGGCCGCTTCTCCTGGACCATCGAGGCCAGCATCTGGGTCGCGGTGATGACCGGCCTGGACCACTGCCCGGCCTCCCGGATCAGGTGCTTCTGCAGCACCGGCACCTTAGAGAGCGGTACCTCGATCCCGAGGTCGCCACGGGCGACCATGATCCCGCCACCGGCCGCCTCGACGATCTCCTCGATCGCATCGGCCGCCTCGGGCTTCTCGATCTTTGCGATCACCGGGATGTCGCTGTGCAGCTCCTCGAGCCGCCGCTTGACCGGATCGAGGTCGGAAGCGGTCCGCACGAAAGAAACCGCCAGCATGTCGATCCGGTTGGCGACCGCGAAGTCGACCCAGGCGAGGTCGGTGCCGGAGACCGCCTCGAGGCCGGACTCAAGCCCCGGCAGGTTGACGCCCTTGTTCGACGAAAGCGGACCGCCGATGTGCACGTGCGCGGTCAGCGAGTCGCCCGCCCTGGCGGTAACCTCGAGCCGGATCGTTCCGTCGGCCAGGTACACGATCGAGCCTTCGCCCAGCACTTCGGCCATCTCCGGCCAGGGCACCGGAATCTCGGTGGCCGTGCCGTCTATCTCGTCCGGGGTCAGGGTCACGTCGGAGCCGGCGACAACCTCGACCACCTCGTCGGGGAAGTGGCCGACCCTGAGCTTGGGGCCGGGCAGGTCGCCGAGGATTCCCACCTCGCGGCCGGTCGCCTCGCTGGCCGCGCGGATGTCTTTCACCGCCTGCCGGTGCCTGGCCTCGTCGGCGTGGGAGAAGTTGAGCCGGAAGACGTCCACCCCTGCTTCGATCATCTCGGTCAGGGTCGGAGGGTCCCAGCTGGCCGGGCCGACCGTCGCGACGATCTTGGTTCGCCTGAATCCGCTTTCGTCCACCCCACCATTGTGACGGTCGGCCCACCCGGAGCGGCGGACCGGTCGTCAGGTCGCCCGCAGGCCCACCCCGGCCGGCGGACAGGGCCCCGCGACCCCGGGGCTGCCGGGGTCGCGGTGGTCGGCCCGGAGTCCTCCTACTTCTTGTGGCTCTTGTAGGCCACGACCTGCTGGTAACCGCTCGGGCGGTTCGTGTAGGCCATGGTCAGGATGTTGATCGGCGAGAACGTGATCTCCTCGGCGGTGGCGCTGGCCTGCCACTGCGACGGATCGGAGGTCCCGTACTCGGAGGTCAGCTCCTGGCCGGACTGGGCGATCGCGTTCCAGACCGCGGTCTGGCAGGCCTCGAGGTCGCCCTTGCCGCAGTAGCTCTTCTTGAACGGCTTCGGCTGGTCCTTGCCCAGCAGCCTCTTGATGTCGCGATCGAAGTACTGGTACCAGCCGTTGTACTGGCCGCCCGGAGGCGAATCGAACCGACTGAACAGCGAGTTCAGCTCATCAAGCTGCGAGCCGAGCTGCGGCTTCATGAACGCGTTGGCGATGTTGTCCCACGCGCCGTCCATCGAAGCGGCGCCCGGCGCGTCGATCAGGCCGTCCCCGTTCCGGTCGAGCCGGCTGCCGGCCTTCTCGGTCCAGTAGCGCATCTGCTTCAGCATCTGGCCGGCCTGTCCGGTCGGCGGCTTGGAACCGTTCAGCAGCTTGCGCAGCAGCGGCACGGTGACGATCGCCCGCACGTCCTGCGTGGCGGCCGAGTTCATCGCCGAGGTGATCGCCGGCAGGTTCCACTTGCCGTTGGCGTTGCGGTTCTTCTTCAGCTGCTTGTTCAGCATGTCGACCCGTGCCACCGAGCCGTTGCGGCCCCAGGAATCGTCGGCCGCGGCGAAGCGGTGGGCGGCCGTCTGGTTCCAGTTGACCATCAGGCCCGACTTCGGGTCCATGCCCTGCATGTGGCCGGCCTTGTCGAGGAAGCCCTGCCACTCGTACTGGCCGGTGCCCTTGGTCAGCAGGCGCGGATCGACCTGCGGGTGGCGGATCGGCAACCTGCCGCTGGTGAACATCGCGATGTGCTTGTTGTCGATGTAGAACGAGTTGAAGGTCTGCGGCGACTGGTTCGCCGCCGTATAGAACGACTTCACGTCGGTGACCGACCCGTTCGAGAGCCGCTGGTTGAACAGGATGTCGACCACGTCCTTGCCGTAGCTGGAGCGCTTCGACGAGATCGCGACCTTGGTGCCGTCGACCGTGGCGTATCCGGTGACCGGGCCATGCACGGTGGTCATGAATTTGACCGGGTCGCCGTTCAGCGTGCCGGCGTTGAACTCCTGCATGCTCAGGCACTGGCCCTTGTACCGGTACATCGTGTCGCTGCCGCCGCAGAGCGTCTCGGCGTACTGGTCGATCAGGTCGGCGCTGGCCGAGGTCAGCGTGTTGGAGAAGTCCTCGCCGCGACCGATCAGCAGGTAGCCCGGGGCGAAGGCCGAGGTCGAGCCTGTCCACTTCAGCCCGGGTGCGTTCATGTCGATCTCCCACATGAAGCTGGGGTAGTTGTAGCCGATCTGGGGCCCGCCGACCATCAGCGGCTTGTTGGTCGCCGACTTCTTCTTGGTGACCATCAGCGTGTTCGACGAGTTGGTCCTCGGATCGGACCCGGAGAGCGGCATCGGAGCGCCGCCGACCACCGGGTCGAACTCGTCGTAGCTGTCGTGATCGATGATCACGGTGCCGGCCCGGCCGTTCTGCGGGATCGGCATGTACGGGAACTTGCCGTCGACGCTGGTCGGGCTGCCGTTGTTCTTGTTCTGGGCCAGGTCATCGAAGACCTTCCAGCCGTTCTTCACACCGAGCCGATCCTGCAGGCCGTCCAGGAACTGCGATCGACGGGCTTCGTCGCCACCGCCCTCACCGAGGAACTGGTCCTTGAACGCGTTGATCGCGTAGATGTCGTTGCGGGTCCAGGGCGCGGTACCGGGGCTGTTGGCAGCCAGGTAGGCGTTCATGCCCTCGAGGAACGTGTCGATGTCTGCCAGCGCCTGCTCACCGTCGCTGCCCTTGGCCAGCAGCGCTTCGGTCTGCTGGGCGACGACCTCCTCGGTCTCGGCGCTGGGGACGAAGCTGTCCAGCCCGAGAATGGCGCTGTAGGCGGTGATGTTGGGGACGTCGATCGCCGCGATCCTGGCGTTGTAACGGACCTGAGCCAGAAGGATGCCGCGGTCTTCCTGGGCGATCCAGCCGGCCGCCCAGATCCCACCGTCGTAGGTGGTCGAGTCGACGTGCGGCACGTTGTACTTGTCGCGGGTGATCGTCACGCCGTCGTACGGGACCGGCTCGTTGGTGCCGGGGCCGTCGGGACCGACGCCGAAGCCCTGCGACTTGAAGTTCTGTTTGATGTCGGAAAAGGTGACGTTGTTGAACAGCGGGGTCAGCGCGTCATACATCAGGGCCTGGCTGTCGGCGCCGGCGGGAGCAGGGATCGAGCCCCACTGACCGGACGGGATGATGTTGAGCGACGTGGCCGCATACTCCTTGGCCGAGGCGTTCGCCGCCTGCATCGTGAATCCGAAAACGAGCACGGCGAAAACAGACAGCAGACGACGCATCAACTACCCCCTCGAGAGTGGTTCAGAACTGAACCGTTGCCAGACATTTCCATACACAACCTCTCATAACACTACGCCGGTCGCCCCGATTCGGTCGTCCGCTCACCCCGCATGCCGCCCGCCCGAGGCGGAGAGGGAGGGATTCGAACCCTCGAGAGAGCTTGCGCCCCCTACTCGCTTAGCAGGCGAGTGCCTTCAGCCACTCGGCCACCTCTCCGGGCCGGACGATTGTACGGATTCGAGGGACCGCCCGGATAGTCTGCGGGGACCCGATGCCGACCCCTGCGCGAAATCACGGCTACTACGAAGAGCTGTTCGACGAGGTCGAGGCCCCGTTCGCGTTCGTCGACCTCGACGCGATGTGGGAGAACGCCGACGCGATGCTCGAGCGGGGTGGTGACAAGCCGGTCCGGGTCGCGTCGAAATCGATCCGCAGCCGGGCGCTGATCGACCGCATCCTGGACCGCGACGAACGGTTCCGCGGGGTCATGACCTTCACCCTGCCGGAGACGCTCTGGCTGGCCGGGCACGGTCAGGAGGACCTGCTGCTGGCCTACCCGACCACCGACGTCGAGGCGCTGGCCGAGTTGGCGATGCGCAGCGTGGCCAGCCCGTCGGAAGCACCGATCCTCACGGTCGACTGCGTCGAGCACCTCGACCTGATCGAGTCGGTACTGGGCAGCCAGGCCGCCCCGGTCCGGCTCAGCCTCGAGCTCGACGCCGCCTGGCACGGGCTGGGCGGCCGGATCAAGGCCGGCGCCAAGCGCTCGCCGATCCGTACCCCGGACCAGGCCGTCGAGCTGGCCGAGGAGATCGACCGGCGCGACAAGTTCGAGCTGGTCGCGCTGATGGCCTACGAAGGCCAGATCTCCGGGGTCGGCGACCGGGTGCCGAAGCGACCGCTCCGCTCGCGCCTGATCCGCTGGATGCAGAAGAACTCGATCAAGGAGATCAGCGAACGCCGGGCCGACGTGGTCGCCCGGATCAACGAGGTGGCCGAGATCGAGATCGTCAACGGCGGCGGCACCGGCTCGCTGGAGTTCACCTCGGCCGAGCCGGCGGTCACCGAGCTGGCCGCCGGGTCGGGCTTCTTCGCCCCGGTCCAGTTCGACTACTACTCCTGGTTCACCCTCGCCCCGGCCGCGGCGTTCGCGCTGCCGGTGGTGCGCCGGCCCGGGCCGGGCGTGGTCACCGCGCTCGGTGGCGGCTACCTTTCGTCGGGCGCGGCGGGACCGGCCCGGATGCCGGTCCCCTGGCTGCCCGAAGGACTGGTGCTGGACGACGAAGAGGGGGCCGGTGAAGTGCAGACGCCGCTGCTCGGCCCGGCCGCCGACGGGCTGGCGATCGGCGACAACGTCTACATGCGCCACAGCAAGGCCGGCGAGCTGTGCGAGCGCTTCGACTCGCTGCTGTTGATCGAGGACGGGGAGATCGTCGACGAAGTCCCCACCTACCGCGGCGAAGGCCAGACCTTCCTCTGACCCCGGCGTTTTCGGGTCAGGGCCCGAGCACTTCGCGGACGTAAGCGTTGCTGAACACCCGGCCGGGGTCGAGCTCGTCGCGGGCCGCCCGGAACCGGGCCCATTCCGGGTAGAGCGGGGCCAGCGCCGCCGCATCTTTCGAGTGGCGCTTGCCCCAGTGCGGCCGGCCCCGGTACGAGTCGAAGACCCGCTCGATCGCCTCGAAGTACGGGCGCCACACCAGGCCGTGGTACTGGTGGACCGCCAGGTAGGCCGAGGCCCGCTCGTGGGTCGGGCTGAGCAGGGCGTCGTCGCCGGCGACCACCCGGCACTCGATCGGCATGGCCAGCGGGAAGCGCTCGGTCCGGATCAGGTCGAGTACCCGGAGCAGCGCTTCCGGTGCCGCCTCGCGCGGCAGCGCGTATTCCATCTCGGTGAACCGGATCGTGCGGTAGTTGGCGAAGACCCGGTGCGAGACGTCGACCTGCTCGGCCTGGGCCATGAACTTCGACGAGAACCTGGCCGTGCGGGGGATCGCCGTGGGCACCTTTCCGGTCGCCTTCAGCGCCAGGTTGCCGAGCCCGTTCTCGATCACCACGTCGCTCAGGTAGCGCTCCAACCGCCCGCGCGGCGCCGGTGGCCGCTCGGTCCGGTTCCTCCGGATGGTCAGCGCGGTCTCGGTGTGGGGAAAGATGAAGAACTCGAAGTGCTCGTTCTCCCCGGCCAGCCGGTCGAACTCGTTCAGCACCTCGTCCAGCGGCATCGGGGCGTCGACCCGGTGCAGGTTGAACGAGGGCACCGTCCTCAGGGTCACCGCGGTGATCACACCGAGCGAGCCGACCCCGACCCGGGCCGCCCGCAGCAGCTCGGGGTCGCCGCCGGCGGTCAGCCGGCGGACCTCGCCGTCGGGACCGAGCAGCTCGATCGCCTCGACCTGGGCCGCGAGGTTGGGCAGCTCGGCCCCGGTGCCGTGGGTCGCGGTCGAGATCGCCCCGCCGATCGTCTGCCGGTCGATGTCGCCGAGGTTCGGCATCGCCAGGCCGAGCCGGTCGAGCTCGCGGTTCAGCTCGGCCAGCACGGTGCCGCCGCCGACCCTGACCAGGCCGCCGGCCCGATCGGCCTCGATCACCCCGGAAAGCGCCCCGACGTCGAGCATCAGGTCGTCGCTCATCGCCGCCCCGGAGAACGAGTGGCCGGAGCCCGCGACCGTGATCTGGCGCCCCGCGGCCGCACCGGCCGCCACGACCTCGGACAGCTCGCGCAGGCTTCCCGGCCGCACCAGATCGCGGGGCCTGCAGCTGCGGTCCCCGGCCCAGTTGGTCCAGGTCGCACCGGTCCGGTCGCTCCGGTCCGCGCCGGCCCGGTCCAGCGGTCCCATGTCAGCCGACCCCCTCGCGTACGCCTTCGGCCGGCAGCGGCAGGTCGGTGCCCCGCGCCACGGCCGCGGTCGCGGCAAGGATGCCGACCACGATCAGGGTGGGCAGCAGATAGCCGGCGATGCCGGCCAGGAAGCCGCCGCCGACCGCGCCGATCATCTGACCGCCGCCCCAGGCGACGTTGGCTGCCCCCGACGCGTAGCCCTGGTTGAGACCGGAGGCGGTCGCCGCATCGGTGACCAGCGTGCTGGCCGGCGTGAACGAGAGACCGGCCCCGAACGAGGCGAACATCACCGCCGCGAACAGGACCGGCAGCAACCCGAACACCCCGATGCCGATGATCGCCGACGCGGACGTGACCAGGCCGACCAGGTAGGGGAGGGTCCGGCCGGCCCGGTCGCTGAAGTGGCCGACCAGCGGCCCGGTGACTACCTCGATCACCGACCCGGCGACGAACGCCGCCGCGATCAGCGCCGGCGTGGCTCCGAGCACGTCCATGCGGAGCGGCGCGACCACCACGACCAGGCCGAACGCGATCGAAGGGCCGGCCAGGACCAGCGACGAGCGCGGCACGTCGGAGCGCCGCAGTGCGGTGACCGCCGACGAGATCGGCTGCCCGTCGACTTCG
This sequence comes from Solirubrobacterales bacterium, assembly GCA_020438295.1. GTDB lineage: Bacteria > Actinomycetota > Thermoleophilia > Solirubrobacterales > 70-9 > 67-14. The sequence continues at coordinate 14,399 of JAGQUV010000015.1, read as the reverse complement.
GCGGCCGGCGGGACCGTCATCGCCAGGGCGATCAGTGCCACCGCCGCGAACAACACCATGCCGAACACAATCTCCGTGCCGATGTGGTGGGCCAGCGCCCCGAGCGGCGCCCCGAGCAGCTCCCCCATCACCGCGGCGGCGATCACCATGCCCATCATCCGGCCGCGGCTGTTCAGCGGGGCGCTCGAGATCACCCAGCTGATCGCACCGCACCACATCAGCGACCCGGCCGCGCCCTGGAGAAAGCGGCTCCCGTCCAGCAGCCACAGGTGATCGACGAACCCGAACAACGGGCTGAACACCCCGATCCCGACCAGCCCTGCGATCATCGTCCGGCGGGGACCGAAACGGGCCGCGATCCAGCCGGCCGGCATCGCCATGACCAGGGTGCCGGCCGCGAAGCTCCCGGCCAGCACCCCGGCCCCGCCCTCACCGAGGCTGAACCGATCTCGGAAGTCGGGCAGAAGCGGCGTCAGCACAGCGAAGAAGGTCACGTCGATGAAGACGACCGCACAGGCGAGGAAAAGGAGCCGACGCACGGGCCCATCCTGACAGCCGGGCGGAGCCGGGGCTACGCGCTTTGGCCGATCACGCGAGCCCCGTCAGATCGGGCCGGTCAGGCGAGTTGCCGGACCGACTCGACCAGGGCGTCGCCGATCATCTCCAGGTGATCGGTACCCACGGTCAGCGGCGGCGAAACCGCGACACCGCGTCCGAGCGGCCGGACCAGCACCCCGCGCTCCCTTGCCAGCATTGCCAGGCGGACCGGTGCGCCGGGGTCGGCCTCCATCACCTCGGCCGAGATCTCCACCGCGGCCAGCAGCCCGGTCCCTCCCCGTACCTCGGCCGCGGCCTCGAGCCCGGCGGCCCGGTCGACCTGCGAGAACAGTTCGCCTTCGAGCTCCCTGCCCCTGGGCAGCAGGTTCTCGTCCTCGAGGATCCTGATGTTCTCGAGCGCCGCCGCGCAGCAGCTCGGGTGACCGGCATAGGTCGCCCCGTGCCTGAACGGCGGCGCGTCGGGCTCATCCCAGAACGGCGCCGCGATCTGGTCGGAGATCACCACGCCGCCGAGCGGGAGATAGCCGCTGGTCACGCCTTTGGCGAAGGTGATCATGTCGGGAACGACCCCGGGCCAGCGCTCGATCCCGTACCAGGTGCCGAGCCGGCCGAACGCGCAGATCACCGAGTCGACCACCAGCAGTACGCCGGTCTCGCGGCAGATCGCGGCAACCTCTTCCACGTACCCGTCGGGCGGCGGGTAGACGCCGCCGGCACCGATCACCGGCTCGAGGAAGAACGCGGCGACCCGCTCCGCCCCGACCCGCTCGATCTCCCTGCTCAGGTCGCGCGCGTCATCGTGGCCGACCACCGAGACGTCCTCGACCAGCCGCCCGACCTCGGTCCGGTTGGGCGGGATGCCGGCCAGGCTGGTGCCGAAGCCGTGGGTCCCGTGGTAACCGTGGACCCGGGCAATCAGGTGGTGGCGCTCGTCGTGCCCCTGCTCGTGCCAGTAGCGGCGGGCCAGCTTGGCCGCGGTGTCGATGCTGTCGCCGCCGCCGCTGGTCAGGAAAACGCGGGCGTCGGGGATCGGCGAGAGCCGCGACAGCCGCTCGGCCAGCTCCAGCGCCGGGGGGTTGGCGAAGTCGCCGAAGGTCGAATAGGCCTCGAGCTCGTCCATCTGCGCCGACACCGCGTCGCGGATCGATTCCCGACCGTGGCCGACGTTGGCGTACCAGAGGCTGGCCGTGGCATCGAGGTAACGGTTCCCGTCGTCGTCCCAGACCCAGACGTCGTCGCCACGGGTCAGCACCAGCTGGTGGTCGCTGACCTTGCCCATCTGGGCGAACGGATGCCACAGGTATTTGTCCGGGGAGTCGCTCATCGTCACCTGCTCTCGTGTCCGGGGTTCGGTCCTGATCTGCTCACGGTCGTACCGTAACCCGAAGCCGGCCGGCGCGGAGCCGCCCCGGTCTGGGCCGCGCAGATATCCTCCCGGCATGATCGAGAAGCACGACAGGGAAGCGGAAAGGCGCGAAGCCGAACGACCGGTCGACGAGGCCGGCGGCGGTGAGGCGGAAGGGTTCGAACTGGCCGAGGCGGAGCTCCAGCGCCAGGCCGAGGGCGTCGACGACGGCCACGACCCGGTGGCCGAGGCCGGGCTGGTCGAATCCGAGAAATCGGACGCGGTCTACGGCGAGAGCGACGAGGAGTACTCGTCGGAGCGCCCGGCCGACGACCACGACTGAGCCGCGGCGCATCCCGTCCCGGCGACGGGCGCCCTGTCAGACTTGTCGCCAACAGGCGAGTCCTTCCCGGAGGGGTGGCAGAGCGGTTGAATGCACTGGTCTTGAAAACCAGCAAACGTCCTAAGGCGTTTCGTGGGTTCGAATCCCACCCCCTCCGTCCAGGATCCGGCCACTGACGCGGACCCGGCCGTCAGTCGCGACGGTCGTGTCGGGGGTCGTCCGCTGCGCCGCGGTTCCGACGGGGGCGAGGGCTTGGGTAGGCTGGGGCGCGTGGCGACCAAGCTGACCAACCGGGTGCTCGACTGGCGGTCGAGGGGGGCGAGCGAGACCTTCCGCGGGCACCGGATCAATGTCTTCCGTCAGGACGGCGAAGGTGTGCCGGTGGTCCTGCTGCACGGGTTCCCTTCGAGCTCGTACGACTGGAAGACGCTGCTGGACGAGGTCCGGGACCGGCCGGTGCTGGCCTTCGACTTCCTCGGTTTCGGCCTGTCCGACAAGCCGCGCGACCACCTCTACTCGCTCCACTGGCAGGCCGACCTGACCGAGGAGCTGGTCCGGCGGCACCTGCCCGATCAGCCGGTGTTCATCGTCGCCCACGACATGGGCACATCGGTCACCACCGAGCTCATGGCCCGCGACATCGAAGGTCACCTCACGTTCGAGATCGCCGGGGCGCTGCTGTTCAACGGCAGCATGGTGATCGACCGGGCCAGTCTGACCCGGACCCAGAAGCTGCTGCGCAGCGGGATCGGCCCGCTGGCCGCCCGGCTGGCCAGCCGCCGCGTGTTCGACCTCGAATTCGGTGGCCTGTTCTCCCCCGACCACCCGCTCACCGACGAAGAGGCCGACGACCAGTGGTCGCTGATCTGCCACAACCGCGGCCGCTCGCTCAACCACCGGCTGATCCACTACATAACTGAACGGGAACGACTGACCGACCGCTGGCACGGGGCGATCAGCGACTGGCCGGGCAGCCTCAGCCTGGCCTGGGGCGAGCTCGACCCGGTGGCCACGACCGCGGTGCTCGACGCGGTGATCGAGCTGAGGCCCGGGGTCCCGCTGAACCGGCTCCCCACGATCGGCCACTACGCCCAGATCGAGGACCCGGCCGCGATCGCCGCGGCGCTCGAGCAGGCGATCGAGCGCTCCGCGGCCTAACGCCGCGGACAGGGCCCGAGCAGCGGCCGACCGGCGGTTGGCGGGCTAGACAACGGCGACCCTCGCGATCGTGGACAGCGACTGGTAGTAGACGTCGCGGCCGAAGCCGGGTGCCGGGAACAGGAAGCCCTGAATCGACGAAGGCACCTCGACCCTCGCCTTTTCCGCGCCGGTGTCGAGGTCGAGCACGACCATGTTGTCGCCGCCACCGGCCAGTGCGGCGCGGCGGGCGAGCGAGCTGCGGCCGAGCAGCGGGCCGAGCGCCCGGGCCGCCGGGCGGACCGCCCGGTTGCGCATTACGGCCGGACCGCGCCAGTCACCGACCACCAACTCGCGGGTGTCCGGGTAGACAATCAGGTGGCCTCCGTGGGCCAGCCCGTCCAAGCGCCAGATCGACTCGAGCTCGTCGCCGTCGAGCCGCCAGGCCTGCATCACCGCGTTGCCGGAGTCGTAGGCGACCACGATCCGGCCGAACGGGTCCCAGGCCGGAGGGTTCGACTCGGTTCCGTACGGGATCCCGCTGATCTCGACCGAGCGGACCCGGTCGGCGTCGTCGAGCCGGGCCCACCAGAGCCGGACCGGGTCCTTCTGGACGCCGCTGCCCAGCATCGTCGTGTCGACCCGGTTGCGCCCGTTGTCCATCCAGAACAGGTGCCGGTCGGTGATCACCGGGTCCCAGCCGTAGCTTCGCTCGAGCGACGGGCCGTAGCTCGGTATCCACGACTCGTCGATCACCAGCCGGCCGGCGTCGCGGTCCAGGTTCAGCCGGAAGACCATGGTGGTGCCGATCGCGACCACCGACTCGCCGTCGCTGGACAGCCGCGCGATCGACGGCTCGGGCAGCACCATCGGCTCGACCACCGGCAACAGCGTTTCGGGGTCGAGCACGGAGAAGGTCGAGCGCTCGCGGCCGGCCGGCGCGTCGCAGTCCTTGGTCACCAGCTCGCCGCCGTTCAGGACGACGAACGAATTGTGCGGCCGCCCGACCGGCAGCCGGTGCGAGGCCAGCACGTCGAGGTCCGGGCTGAGCCGCCAGGCCCAGCGGCCGAACACCATGTGCAGGTCGCCGTTGGCGTGGGCCGCGATACCGCCGGGCCAGAACGGGCCTCCGGGCAGCCGCCCGGTCGAGCCGGTCACCTCGAGGGTCAGCGGGTCCAGCCGCTCGACCCAGGCCTCGACCGGACTCGACTGCGGTCCGCCGAGCGCCATGTCGTGGCGCAGCGCGTACAGCTCGCCCGGCTCGCGCCGGACCAGCGCATCGGTCGCGAAAGCGTCGTGGACCGCCGTCACCTCGAGCCGCTCGCCGGGCTGGATGCCGGGACCGGCCTGCCGGCCGCCCGGCACGCCCCAGCGGCGGGGGCCTCCATCCTCGCCGGTCCAGGGCCGCGGCCAGTACGCACCGGCCTCCGGCAGATCCCCCGCGGCCTCGTCAGGCACCGCTCGCGACCGCCCGACTCACGAGGCCCCGATCGCGTCGGAGCTCGAAAGGACGCGGCCGTCCGAGTCGAGCGCCCTCAACCGGAACCGCTCGGCCGAGCTGTTCAGGTCGATCCGGGTCTCGAAGCCGCTGCGCCGGGCCCTGGCCACCGGCCGGAGCGGGCCACCGTCGCTGCCGGCCAGGACCTGCCAGGTGCGGGTCTCGGTGTCGCCGTTCCAGCTGACGAAGATCGAAGTGGTGCCGCCGTCGCGCCGGGCGACCGCATCCGGCTTGGTCTTCGGGGTCGCGCTCCAGTGGTGGCGGTAGACCCGGTAGCTGCCGTTGTCTTCCGGCTGCCTCGCGTCATACAGCAGCCTGCCGTTCTTCGAGAACTCGGAGAAGTCGGGCTCCGAGCCGAAGCCGACGAAGACGTTGCCGTTGCCCCGCATCTGGACGCTGCCCTCGCTCTCGGCCGAAGTCTCGTTGGATCGGCTGTAGCTGCGGGCGACGCCGGCGGTCATCCGCTTGTGGTCGAGCTTCAAGACCAGCCCGCGCGAGAACGGGGCCAGCTTGGGCGGCCCGGCCCCGTCGTCGAACACGCTGATCCTGCCGTCGTTCAGCTTGCGGGCGTGGTGCTGGAGGTTGAACGTGGCGCCCTTCTTCATCCTGAAGCTGCTCGCGGTACCGCCCAGGGTCCAGACGATCCGGCCGGTCGGCTTGTCGATCTTGTAGACGGCCGAGGTGTTGCGGGCCGAGGCCAAGACGCGTCCGCCGCCCAGCTGCTGGACCGAGTTGAGGTGGTAGGCGTCGTAGGAGACGCTGTTGTCGGGCGTGGCCCGCGAGTCCTCCAACGGGATGTGGCCGTAGCTGTGCCACTCCCAGACCACCAGCCCGGTTTCCACATCGACCTGCTGGATGATCGCGTCCATCATCCGCGAGAGCTTGCCGTCGGGCGTGCCGGGCAGGTGGACCATCTGCGGCTTGTAGATCGTGAACAGCGCGTCGCCGTCGTCGGTCAGCTCGAACTCGTGCAGGTCCATCAGGTAGCCGTTGCCGGCGGTTACCGTGGCCACGGTCCGGTAGGAGCGGTTGGCGATCACGCCCTTGCCGTCGCCGTAGGCCCAGGGGGTCACCCCGCCCTGCCACCAGGTCAGCACCTTCTTGCCGTGGTAGCGCTGGATCCTCAGGTTCGCGGCGACGTCGGGTGGATCGAGCTGGCGGAACCAGACCGGCTGGCCGTGGCGGTTGGCGATCATCGGGCCGCCCGGCCCGACCGGCCTGATCGTGACCGTGTTGTTGCTTCCCGGGTGGACGGTCGGCGACGGCAGCGGGGTCAGGAACAGGTCGCCTTTCGTCTTGTGCGAGTTCTTCTCGACCGTGATCTTCGGTGGGATCAGGCCGGGCTGAGATTTGTAGTGGCGCAGCTTGTCGTGCTGGAAATTCACGAGCGGCAGGAACGGCAGGTCCAGCCCCGAGACGCCGACCGTGAACCACGAGTCGATCGGGTCGCGGCCCTTGATCCGCACCGTGAACTCCGCCCGCTCACCCTCGGTCAACGGCCGGTCGGGGATGAAGCTGGCGCCGCGGTTGCCGGAGTAAGAGCGCATCTGCCCGGGGTGCTGACCGCTCAGCTCGCCGGTCAGCTCGACCGACTTGATCTTTTTCGGGTGGACCCCCAGCAGGCTGATCTGGGTCTCGGCCGAGGCGTTCGGCGTGCCTTTGGCCGGCGAGATGGTCAGCTTCTGGTCCGACGAACCGGCGGTCGCCGCGGCCGGGCCGCCGACCATCACGGCGGCGGCCACCGTGAGAACAAGAGCTGTGAGCTTTGCCCGCATACCTGTTTACCCAACACGCGAGGCCCCGGTTCGGACCTCATCCGGCCGAACAGTACTCGCTTTGCGGAAGGCCGCCGCGCCTGATCCCGGCCCACCCGACCGGTACGACCCGGCCCGCGCGCGCCGACCCGCAGGCCGCCCGCAGGCGGCCCGCCTCCCTACGTGGCCGGTCAGGTCAGACTAGGGCGCCCTTGCGCGAGTTGCAGTCGCGGCACAGGGTCTGCAGGTTGTCGGGGCGGTTGTCGCCGCCCCGGCTCACCGGAAAGATGTGGTCGATGCTGAGGTTCGACTCCGAGCCGCAGTACAGGCAGGCGTAGCCGTCGCGCCGGAAGACCGCCCAGCGCAGGTCGGGGTCGATCGGCTGCCGGCCCGGAACCGGGTCGCCCGATTTCGCCAACAGCCAGAACAGCAGCCTGGTGGCCGAGCCGGCCAGCGCGGCCAGGACCGCGACCGCCGTCACGCCGAGCCGGGTCGCGGCGAGAACGAGAAAGACGATCAGACGGCCGCCCGCGGCGAGCGTCCGGAAAAGCAGCGAAATTGCGAGGCCGATCATGTCCACCAGTTGATTCCACCCGGCACCCGCTAATCCCCCGGGTGAACCGGTACTTGCAGACGGCCGTATTCGGTCCGGGTGGTGCCCGGCCGAAAGCGATCGGCCGGCGGTCCCGGTTCAGTCTTCGAGAAAGGCCAGCACGGCCAGGATCCGGCGGTGGTCGTCGGAGCCGGTCGGCAGGTCGAGCTTTCCGAAGATCCCGGTCACGTGCTTTTCGACCGCCCGCTCGGTCACCACCAGTTCCTTGGCGATGCCCGAGTTCGACCGGCCCTCTGCCATCAGGGCCAGCACCTCGCGCTCGCGGGGGGTCAGCTCCTCGAGCGGGTCGTCGACCCGGCGGCGGCCCAGGATCAGCGAGACGACTTCGGGGTCGAGCGCCGAGCCGCCGGCGTCGATCCGGCGCAGCGCGTCGACCAGCACGTCGAGGTCACCGACCCGGTCCTTGAGCAGGTAGCCGACCCCCGAGGCGTCGTCGGCCAGCAGCTCGCGGGCGTAGGTCTCCTCGACGTACTGCGACAGGACCAGCACCCCGACCTCCGGCATCTCGGCCCGGATGTCGCGGGCCGCCCTGATGCCCTCGTCGGTGTGGGTCGGCGGCATCCGCACGTCGACCACCGCGAGATCGGGCTTGTGGGCGCGGACCTTGCGCATCAGGTCGTCGCCGTCGCCGGCCTGGGCGACCACGTCGAACCCGGCCTCGCCCAGGATCCGCACCAGGCCTTCGCGCAGCAGCACCGAATCATCGGCGACCACCACGCGCAGCGGGGTTTCGCTCTGCTCGATCATCACTCGGCCTGGCCCTCATCCTGACCGATCGGGAGCACCGCGCGGACCACGGTCCCGCCTCCGGGCCGGTCCTCGACCTCGAGCATTCCGTCGGCCGCGCCGACCCGGTCGGCCAGGCCGCGCAGGCCAGAGCCCTCGGGATCGGCCCCTCCCTTGCCGTCGTCGCTCACCGCAACCACCAGATCGTCGCCTTCGGTCGCGACGGTGACCGTGGCCCGGTCCGCCCCGGCATGGCGGCTGATGTTGGTCAGCGCCTCGGCCACCACGTAGTAGGCGGCCGCCTCGACCCGGCCGGGGAAGCGCCCGTTCGAACCGGAATCGAGCTCGACCGGCAGCGTGGCCCGCGCGGTCAGCGCTTCGAGCGCCGGCCCGAGCCCCCGGTCGCTGAGGATCGCCGGGTGGATGCCGCGGGCCAGCTCGCGCAGCTCGGTGGTGGCCAGCTCCAGCTCGGCCGATGCCTCGGCCAGCAGCTCGCCCGCCGCCTCCGGGTCGTCATCCAGCTTCGAGCCGGCCAGCCTCAGGCTGAGCGCCAGCCCGACCAGCCGCTGCTGGGCACCGTCGTGGAGGTTGCGCTCGACCCGGGTCCGCTCGGCGTCGCCCGCCTCGACCAGTCGTCTGCGCGAGGCCCGGAGCTCGCGCAGGTTGGAGCGGAGTTCGGCCTCGAGCCGCTGGTTCTCGAGGTTGAGCGCGGCCGCCGCGGCCAGGGTGCGGGCCGTCTCCGGGTCCTCGACCGGAGTGCCGTGGACCAGCGCCCCGATCCGGCGGCCGTCGTGCTCGACCAGGGTCCGGCGATCGCCGTCGTCGGGAACCGCGACCGGCCGGCCGGCGCTGTCCACGTAGCCGCCGCGATCCGGTACCCAGAGCGCGATCTGGAGCTCGGGGTCACCCAGCGCCTCGGAGATCGCCTCACGCAGATCGACCCTCGACTCGGAGCGCCGGGTCAGCGTGGTGACCAGCTCGCCGACCTGCTCAGCCCGCGAGATGCGGGTCCGCAGCAGCCCGACCAGGAACGCGTACGGAATCGCTCCCAGAGGGATCAACGTCGCGACGAAGATGACCACCTCGACCGGGTCGCTGCGTACGAACAGGTTCTCGGCCAGCAGCAGCCCCTCGAGGAAGAACACCGCCCCGCCCGCCCAGAGCACCGGGGCGAACGCCTTCCTGGTGCTTTCGTTCCACCGCCGCCAGCGCCGGACCAGCGCCACGATCAACCCGATGATCGCCAGGATCCCGACCAGGGCCTGCAGCGAGGAGAAAAACACGAACGCGAAATCGCTGTTCTCCGGCCGCAGCGGGTTGGCCGGGCAGTCGGGGCCGCAGATATCGGGGTCCTGGGTGTTGGCGAACACGATCCCCGGCAGCTGCATCACCGTGACCACCACATATGTAGTGACCACGACCCAGCGCTCCAGCCTGGTCCTCAGCCGGCCGTCCGGGAAGACCAGCAAGAGGTGCACCAGGAACCCGAGCGCGACCGGGGAGAGGAACGATCCCAGCGCGAAGACCCAGACCACGTCCGATGCGGCCAGCGCCGGCAGGATCCAGAAGAAGCCGGTCAGCACCATCAGCACGCCGATCTCGTTCCGCGGCCGGCGCCACCACGCGTACACGCCGGTGCCGACGAACGACCATCCGATCAAGAGCGTCGCCACCAGCAGCGGGACCTTGGCCGGCTCGTGGTCGCTGGTCAGGATCACCGGGACCGCGATCAGGCCGGCGGCCAGCGCCGCGGTCGCGATCAGGATCAGCGCCCGGCGCAGACCGATCATGCGGTCAGGGTCTCCAGCGAGCGCCCGCTCAGCTCGGCCTTGGGGACGAACCCGGCCGCCGGGCTCAGCTCGACCAGCGATCCGAAATCGGAGCGGTCACGGCTCGAGGTCAGGACCACGACCGGTGCCGCGTCCCCCGCGCCGATCCGGCGGGCCACCTCGAACCCGTCGATGTCGGGCAGCTGGATGTCGACGATCGCCAGGTCGGCCCCCGATCCCAGCGCCGCCGAGACGCCCGGGCAACCGGCCCCGGCCTCGGCCACCACCTCGTAGCCCTCGGCCTCGAGCACCCGCCGCGCGGTGGCCCGGAAACCGGCGTTGTCATCGATGATCACGATCGAGTTGGCCATGCGGCGATTCTCGCCTATCACGGGGTTTCGCCGGGTACGGATACCCGTACCTCCGGCCGGTGCCAGCCCCCGTGTTCGACTCGCCCCTGCCGCACCCGAGGACGCCTGCCAGCCCCATCGAGATCGGGCCTCCGCTCGGTGAATCTGGGGTCCATCAAGACGAACACACGGGACGGGGCCGAGGGTCGACCCCAATCCGGGCTAAGGGTCATTCCCAATGGACAAGTTCACGGGCCGCCCTCAGCCTTTCAGACAGGACGCAGAGACCCGACCAAGCGACGAAAGGACACCGGATGCAACGCAGGAAACCGACAACCAGGATCGCCCAGTGGAGCACCACCCACCGCAAGCTCGCCATCTTCGGCTGGCTGGCCTTCGTGGTCGCCGCGGTGGCGATCGGGGGCTCGATCGGGACCAAGACGCTGGACGGGGCCGATCTCTCGACCGGCGAGGCCCAGCGGGCCGAAAGGGCGCTGGAGCGGGCCGAGCTGAAACCGAACACCGAGCTTGTGCTGGTCCAGAACTCCGAGCTCTCTGCCGGCGACCAGCAGTTCGCGGCCGTGGTCGGCGAGGTAACGACCGGGCTCGAGTCCACCAGGTACGTGGAGAACGTGAGCTCGCCGTCGAACGGCGGCGGAGCGGTTTCCGAAGACGGCCACTCGGCGCTTGTCGAATTCGAGATCGCCGGCGACTCGACCCAGGCCGAGACCCGGGTCAACCGGAGCCTGGCCGCGGTCAACGCGGTCCGGCGGGCCAACCCCGGCTACTCGGTCAGGCAGTTCGGTGACGCCAGCGCCAGCAAGGCGATCAACCAAGTGTTCGCCGACGACCTGAGACAGGCCGAGACGCTTTCGCTGCCGATCACCCTGATCATCCTGGTGATCGCGTTCGGTTCGCTGGTCGCCGCCGGTGTACCGCTGCTGTTGGCGATCTCGGCGGTCGCGGCGACGATCGGGCTGGTCGCCATACCGAGCCAGTTCTTCCCGGTCGACGAAAGCCTCACCTCGGTGATCCTGTTGATCGGGCTTGCGGTGGGCGTCGACTACTCGCTGTTCTACCTGAGGCGGGAGCGGGAAGAGCGGGCCGCCGGCAAGAGCCCGGACGATGCGCTTGCCACGGCCGCAGTCACCTCGGGCAAGGCGATCCTGGTCTCGGGGCTGACCGTGATGGTCGCGATGGCCGGCCTGCTGATCACCGGTGACAGCACGTTCATCTCGTTCGCGATCGGCACGATCATGGTGGTCGGGGTGGCGATGTTCGCCTCGCTGACCATCCTCCCCGCGCTGCTCAGCTGGCTCGGGGACCGGGTCGAGAAGGGCCGGATCCCGTTCACCAAAAAGCTCCGCCGGCCGGCCGGCGAGTCGCGTTTCTGGGCCGGGCTGGTCGCCCGGGTGATGCGGCGCCCGGTGGTCTCGATCGCGGTCGCCGGAGGGGCACTGCTCGTCCTGGCGGTTCCGGGCATCGGCCTGAACACCGTGGTCACCGGACCGTCGGACTTCCCGCAGGACCTGCCGGTCGTCAAGACCTACAACCAGGTCCAGGAGGCATTCCCCAGCGAGGGCTCGCAGTCGTCGGTGGTGGTCGAGGCCGCCGACGTGAAGAGCGGCGAGGTCGCGACCGGGATCGACAATCTGGTCCGCAAGGCCGACCGGTCGGACCTGCTGATCCCCGGGGCTACCGTCACCTACAGCGACGACGGCACGGTCGCCGACGTCGCGATCCCGACCCCGGGCGAGGGCACCGACGCCAGCTCGGCCGCGGCACTGGCCGAGATCAGGGACGACCTGGTGCCGGCCACGGTCGGCGCGGTCGACGGGGTCGTGGTCAACGTCTCCGGCAACGCGGCCGAGTCGCACGACTACAACCAGCTGCTGTCACAGAGGATGCCGCTGGTCTTCGCGTTCGTGCTCGGGCTGGCCTTCCTGCTGATGCTGATCACCTTCCGCTCGATCGTGATCCCGCTCAAGGCGATCGCGCTCAACCTGCTGTCGGTCGGAGCCGCCTACGGCATGCTGGCCCTGATCTTCCAGCACGGTTGGGGCGAGTCGCTGCTCGGGTTCCAGTCGAACGGGGGCGTCACCACCTGGCTGCCGCTGTTCATGTTCGTGATCCTGTTCGGCCTCTCGATGGACTACCACGTGTTCATCCTGAGCCGGGTCCGGGAGTACCACAACCGCGGCATGAGCACCGACGAGGCGGTTCGCAAGGGAATCGCGACCACGGCCGGGACGGTGACCAGTGCGGCGGTGGTGATGGTCGCGGTGTTCGCCATATTCGCCACGCTCAGCATCATCGACATGAAGGAGATGGGCGTCGGCCTCGCGTTCGCTGTGCTGATCGACGCGACGATCATCCGCGGGGTGCTGCTGCCGGCTTCGATGAAGCTGCTCGGCGAGCGCAACTGGTACCTGCCGGCCTGGCTCGACCGGCGCCTGCCGGGAGGCGATCGGGCCGGGTCGGTAGCCGGGGGCGAGAGCGGTCCGGTAACCGATCCGGCACCGGCCACCCGGCCGGGCCCGGCCGGGACGAGCCCGGGCGCCGCGTCCACCGAGGCCCCGGTCACCGCCACCACCCGGGTCGAGTCGAGAGAGGTGTCGCGGGTCTGACCGCGACGGGCCGGTGTCCGATCGGCTGATACCAGGGGCGCGACTCCACACGGGGTCGCGCCCTTTCGTCTGTGGTGGTGAGTTTTCCGGCGGGGAGGCGGGCGGCGTCCGGCCGGCCGCCGTGCGATAGTGCCGGCATGAGCGATCACCTCGAGACCGAGGCCGAAGTCAAGGAAGAGCTGGAAGAGCTCGGCATCGACAACGAGGCGGGCGGCAGCCCCGACCTGTTCATGAACGGGGCGGTTGTGCGGGTGGTCGCGATCCTGCTGGTGGTGGTCCTGGTCGTCGCGCTGGTCTTCCTGCTTTTCTGACCCGGCCCGTAGGTCCGGCTTCAGCCGGACCCGGACCGGTTCGGGTCGAAAGTGCTGAACCCGAGGTCGGACCAGATCTCGAGCATCTTGCGCTCGCCCGAAGCAAGGACGGACCCCTCGCTGCCGATCGCCACGCCTGCCGCGCAATGAGTGGCGTCGTAGCCCCGCAGACCGAAGGTCGCGGCAAACCAGGCCGCGTTTTCGAGCAACGGCTCGTCCAGTTCGATCATCTGGATTCTCTGCCGGAGTTCTTCGAGCCGGGCCAGCCGGTCGGGCAGTGACGACTTCCTGATCCGTCCCGCGATGGCGGCGCGGGCCAGGGCCGCGGTCGCCTCGACGTGAAGCAGCCGGGTCGAGACCAGCGATCCTGCCTTGTCCCACAGATCCCGGCACGCTTCGCTGCTCGGCTCTCGAACCATCATCGGAACGAAAGCCGAGGTGTCGAGATAGGCGATCACCCGCGCTGTTCGCTGACCAGATCGCTGACCGTGCCTTCCGCCGGAAGCGGTTCGGGCAGTTGCCCTTTCGGCCTCCTGGCCGGAGTGATCCGACCCTCGGCAACCATCTGATCGAACTTCGTGAGTTCGCCGTAAGGCACCAGCTTGGCCACGGGTCTCCCGTGATCTGTGACCACCACCTCTTCGCCTCCTTTGACCGCGGTCAGGTGCCTGCTCAGGTTGTCCCGGAGATCCCTCACTCCAACGTTCATGCCGTGTTCCTTTGTGGCGCTTTTATCTGGTTCAGATATAGCCATACTACCACCAGGATTCCGGTCGCCGCCCATGACCGGCTCAGGTCCCGGCCCGCCACTCCTCTCCCCCCGTTACCACCGCCGCTTGCCCTAACCTCAGGCCGCGCCGATGAACAGCCTCACCCTGATCCGGACCTGCCTGGCGATCCTCGCGTTCGCGGCGCTCTCGATCGGGATCCCGGCCGCGTTCGCCCCGGAGGACTTCTACCGCGACTACCCGTTCTTCACCTCCTGGATCGACCTGCTCCCCCCTTACAACGAGCACCTGATCAGCGACGTCGGCGGCCTTTACATCGGCTTCGGCGTGCTGTGGGTCTGGGCGCTGTTCAAACCGTCCCGGCAGTTGATCCTGCCGGTCGCGGTCGCCTGGCTGGCAACCCAGCTGATCCACTTCGCGTTCCACGTCGGCCACCTGGCCGGTTACGAGACCTCCGACGCGGTCGCCCAGACCGCCGGGCTGACCGTGATCGTCCTGGTCCCGATCGTGCTGATCTGGGCGCTGGTCCGCGAGTAGGATCCCGGGCGATGACCTTCGAGCGAGCACGGGCCCCGCTGGCCCCTTTGACCACGATCGGCCTCGGCGGCCCGGCCGACCGGCTGATCCGGGCCGAGTCCGA
>JAGQUV010000014.1 GCA_020438295.1 Solirubrobacterales bacterium | reverse complement strand
GGCTCAACGGGTGCCGGGGCTCAGTTCTCCGAGCCGATCCGGTCCCAGATGTACAGGTCCATCGCCTCGGCGGCGAGCGCCATCAGCCGCTCCGGCGAGAGCCAGCCGACCACGGTCTCCAGGGCCAGGTCTTCGGTCAGGCCCTCCTCGAGCACGTCTTCGCCCCGGAATCCCGCGGCCAGCTTCAGCGCCTCGCGGCGGTGCTCGCCCAGGGTCCCGAACGCTCCCATCAGGAAGTCGCGGTTGGGCACCGGCTGGCCCAGGTCCATCGAGCCATGCCAGGCGGCGAGCAACGAGAGGTCGTCCTGGTCGAGGTCGGCCAGCGCGCGGGCGTACTGCGACTCGAGTTCCTCCTCCGGGATCTCATCCACCCATGCACGGAGCGCCTCTCCCAGCAGCTGACGGCGGGCTTCACGACCGACCGAGTCGGAGATGACGTGAATCGCATCAGCGGGATCGACGAAACAGAGTGACATGGGCAGGACCGCCTTGGTGATGGGGAACCGGGTCACCCGTGAAGATAGTGACGCCGCAGGACGCAAAAACCGCCTCTGGAGCGCCGCTATTTGCGGATGAACAGGGGAGTTGAGTCAGATCCGGGCCGCCGTCCCGGACCCTAGGGTTACGCCATGCCGCTCCACCTGATCCACGGACCCCCCAACACCGGTCGTACCGACCTGGTCGAGGCCTCCTTCCTGGATCAACTCGACCGGGAGCCCTTCCTCGTCGTGCCGGGGATCGACGACATATTCGGTTGGGAGAAGCGCTTGACCAGGGATGACGGTCCGAACGGGTCAGGCGCGATCGTCGGCGGCAGGGTCATGCATTTCCGGGACCTCTGCCGCGAGGTCCTGGTTCAGGCCGGAGAACCTCCCGCCGACAACGCGAGCGAGCTGCAACGACTACATTTCATCCGCAAGGCGATCTACCGCGAGTGGGGCACTGTGGCCGACCGCCTGGATGAGCAACCGGGCCTGGCCGCGTCGGTACTGGAACTGATCGATGAGTTCAGGGCAGAGATGATCGATCCAACCACGCTCGGAGATCGCGTGGACAGGTCGGGTCTGACCGGTCTACGGTCCCTGGTCGGGGTCTACTCCGCATACCTTGACCTGCTGGTCGACGGGGCCGGGCTCTCCGACGGGCCCCGCGATGCCGAGCGGGCTGTGAAAACGGTGTCCGGGTCCTGGGGCGAGCGTCCGCTGTTCATCGCCGGCTTCGACGACATGACACCCCAGCAGCTGGAGCTGATCAGAAGGATTTCGGTGGATGCCGGCGCCGCTGTGACGGTCGCCGTCGCTCACGAGCCCGACAACCCGGCCCTCGACTGGACCAACTCGTTGGTCGCGTCATTGAAAGACGACGCCAGGGCGACCGCGCTGACCGAGCAACCGACCTCGCGGGCCTCGACCAGCGGGTCGCACGATCCGGTCCTGCTCGAGCTCGAACGGCGATTCATGAAACCGCCGGGGCAGGAGCCGCGGCTGCCCGCCTCGGATGCGGTCGCCGTGATGCGTTCTTCGGGCGCCCGCAACGAGGCCGAGGCGATCGGCGCCGAGATCGCCCGGCTGATCAAAGGAGACGCCGGCAACGATGGTGTCGGACCTGGTGAGATCGCGGTGGCGGTCGGCTCGCCGGCGGTCAACGGCCCGCTGATCCGGGACGTCCTGGCCCGGTACTCGATCCCGGTGGCACTGGAGTCCGAGACCGCGGCCCGGGTCACCACGGTGGGCCAGACGATCCTCTCGGTCCTTTCCGCGGTCGCACCCGGTGCCGGTCCCGAGCCGGCCCTCGCCTGGCTGCGAGGCCCGCTCGGACCGGATCCCGAGATGGTCGACCGGGTCGAGTTCCGGGCCCTGGTCGACGCGTTCCCGTCGGCTCGGCAGGTGATCGACGCTGTCGAGTCGGGGCCGCCCGACGGTTGGAAGGAGCTGACCGACGCGATAGCTGACCGGAAGACCGTCAACGAGGTCGTCGCGGAGCTGTCACGGGAGGCGGGCGCCCGGCTCCTGGCCATGGATGAACACCTCCCCCCCTCTCCGGGGACGGTGATCGAGACCCAGATGGCGTCGGCGATCGCGACGGCGGCCGAACAGCTCCTCGAGATCCAGGACACACGGAGCAACGGGTTGGCTGACGTACGGGCCGCGATCGAGACCGATGCGATCAGGATCTGGTCGGTTCCGGCCGCCGGCACGGTTCGCATCACGAGCCCTTACAGCCTTCGGGCAAAGCGGTTCAGGCACCTGTTCATGGCCGCCCAGCAGGAGGGCGGGATCCGCGATCTGGACCGCTCGGGCCCGTTCCTTTCCAGGTCCGACCGCCACGGCAACGATCCCGCCGAATCCGACAACGGTCAAAGCGTCGCCCGGTCTCCGGAAACGAATCAAGGCTCCAACGAGCCGGACTCCGGCCTCGGTATGTCCGAGCGACGCGATCCCGAGGTCCAGGAGCGCTACCTCTTCTACTCGTGCATCACGGTCCCGACGGAGGGCCTCTGGATCTCCTGCCAGACCTCGGATGAAGCCGGTGAGGCCGAGCAGCCCTCACCACTGGTCGGCCTGGTCGAAGAGCTGTTCGAGCAGACCGGCGAAGGCGTCCCGGTCGTGAGGCGGGGTGGACGGGCCGGCAGCGAGATCGTCTTCGGACTCGGCAGGGCACCGAGCCTGGACGAAGCGGCGAGGAGCATCGCCGCTTCCGGGGGAAATCCCGCGGACCTGCTCACGAATCCCGGACAATCCGGTCCGGTCGGCGGCAGGCTCGACGCGGCACGGGCCCTTGAGGCAAGCACGAGGACGCTCGGTGACATCAGGCTCGAATGCATCCTTGATGAACTGAAACGGGATCCGCGTTTCGGAGCCACCGAGATCGAGGCCTACGCGGGCTGTCCCTATCGGTGGTTCGTCGAGCGGCAGCTCCGACCGACCGACTTCGGACCCGAGCCGGATTATCTCGCGATCGGCACCCTGGTCCATGCAGTGCTCGAGGATCTGTTCAAGCTTCTCCTCTCGGCCGACCAGGGCACCGGGGAATCGCTCGGTGACCTCTATTCAGGGACCGCGACAGACGACTGGCTGTCACTGGTCCCGGCGCTGGTCGAGGAGCATGCCGGGAGGGTCGGTCTCGGCGGCTCCGATCCGGCCGCGAGGGGCAACCGGCTCCGGGTGACCGCGCTCGTTTCGACCTATCTCCGTCGGGAAGCGGCCAGGTTCCGCGAGGGGTCGCCCCCGCGGCACTCCGTGGCGAAGCTGGAACTGGCGTTTGGCACCCGGCGGGCCCGCCGTGAGGCGATCGACATGAATGGGTGGGGCCTGGTCGGAAAGATCGACCGAGTCGACCTCAACCGGGATGGTCGGGAGGCGGTGGCGATCGACTACAAGACGGGCGACGTCGGCGGGCTCGGGCGCGAGACGGCCACCAAGAAAGGCAGGATCCAGCTTCAGCTCTACCTGCGGGCGCTCGAGACGATGGGTTACGAGCCGGTCGCGGCCCTGTATGTCCCCGTCCGGCAGGACGGCGGGACGTCCCGGGGCGCGTATTCCGCCGACCTGGAGGGTGAGATGCTGCGGCGCGGCGCGTCCCGCGCAGACAAGGTTCGGGATCTCTCGAAGTTCATCGAGGCCGGAGTCGACCTCGCCCGGGACGCCGTCGACGACATGCTGGCCGGCACCGTCGAACATGACCCCGCATCCTGCCGCGACCACTTCAGGCACGCCGCGGTCCCGAACCCCGGAGAAGGGGACGAGGATCGATGAGCGCTTCCGGGGACCACTTCGAGCCGACCGAACAGCAGAAGGAAGTAATAGAGAGCACGGAGTCCGGGATCCTGGTCGGGGCAGGTGCCGGATCGGGAAAGACCAGTACGACCGTCGACCGCTACATCTCGCTGCTCGACCGGGATCCACCGCTCGAACCGCGGCAGATCCTCGCCTTCACCTTCACCGACAAGGCAGCCGGGGAGCTGCGCGAAAAGGTCAGGAAGGCACGCAAGGAACGCGCCGAGCGGGCCGGTGACCCGAATCCGGACGCGGTCTCGATGAGCGATGCCTGGGTCGGCACCTTCCATGCCATCTGCAACCGGATCCTCAAGGCCTGGCCGATCGAGGCGGGCATCGACCCCGGTTTCACGGTGCTCGACGCGACCAGCGGCGAGACGCTGAGAAAGGAGTCGTTCGACCGCGCCCTGCGGAAATTCTGCTCAGCCGATGAGTCCCGGTACGAGACCGTGGGACTGTTCAGGGAGGCCCCGCTCCGCAACTGCATCCAGTACGCGTATGACGAGCTGCGGTCCCGCGGTATTGAAGACCCCCGGCTGCCCGACTTCGCCGACACGCCGTTTCCCACCGAACAGGTCACCCGGTTGAAGGAAATGGTGGACGACGCCGTCGACGGCGATCTGACAGAGACGCGTAGGAAGAAGCTCGAAGAGCTGGGTGGGATCCTCGACCGCGAGGCCTTCGATGAGCTTCGGCTGGACGGGAAACTCGCGCTCCGAGCCGGGAAGAATGAAGTCCTGATCGCCCTGGAGGACGGCTATGCAGGACTTTGCGATGCCCTGATCCGCCGGGCGGCCGATCCGGTTCGCAGGCAGCTGGACGAGCTGCTCGAGCTGTACGGGAATGAGTATGCGGAAACCAAGGCGGGCCGCTCGGCGCTCGACTACGAGGACCTACAGCTTCGCGCACTGAGCCTGCTGAGGAATCACGACTCGATCCGCGGCGCGTACCAGGAGCGGTTCCGCGAAGTCATGGTCGACGAATTCCAGGACACCAACCTGCTCCAGCTCGACCTGGTCCGGGAACTCGCCGGAAAAGCGACCCTGATTACGGTCGGCGACGAGATGCAGTCGATCTACGGCTTCAGACATGCCGATGTCCAGCTCTTCCGCGACCGGCGGGAGCAGGAAGGGGTCAGGTCGTACGGACTCACCGAGAACTTCCGGTCGCGGCCGCTGGTAGTCGCCGCCGTGAACGCGATCGGGGCCGAGCTCGAACAGCAGGCCCCCGGTCGGACCGACTCGGTTCCCCACCATGAGTTCAGGGAACTCATGGTCGCCAGCGGTGCCGACCAGAGTGCGCCGGCCTCAGTGTCGATCCTGCTCACCGGACGCAATGGCTGGAAACCGGAGGACCTCGGCGAACTCGCCCCCCCGGGAAACCCGGAGGTCGGCAAGGAGCAGGACCACTACAACGAAGCCGAAGCGCTGGCCGTGGCCAGGCACCTTCGCGGCCTGGTTGACGAGGAGGAGAACGGGATCAGCCAAGGTGACATCGCGATCCTGCTCAGGGCGAAGACCCGGACGCATCTCTACGTCGAAGCACTGCGGCAATTCGGGCTGACCCCGTACGTGGTCGCCGGGCGCGGTTTCTGGACTACCCGCGAGGCCGTCGAGTTGCGTGCTCTGCTCGCGGTGATCGCCAACCCGCTCGACGACAACAACCTGCTCGGTGCACTCACCTCGCCGGCCTGCGGGCTCAGCTCGGACGCGCTCTGGCTGCTCAGGCGGGCCACGCCCTGGAACAGGCCCTTCTGGCCCACCCTGGCTTCGGTGGCACGAAGCACCGCGTTGCCCGGCCACGGGTACGAGACCGCTGACGATGCGGCGGAATGGCTGGAGCAGATTCCCGACCAAGACATCGCGAAAGCGGCAACCTTCGTCGAGCAGACCGACTCGCTGAGGCGGCGGGCCACGATCGTTCCGCTCGACGAGTTGATCGACGAGGCGGCCACCGTGACCGGGTACGACCTGGCCAACCTGATCCGGGACCCTTCCGGGAACGGCCTGGCAACGGTCCGCCGGGCCGCTTCGCTGGCCAGGGAGTACGAGGCCGCCGAAGGCCGGACCCTGAGAGGGTTCCTCGACTGGGCGAGCCTCAGCGAACAACTCGATTCGGAGGCCGCTGCGGCGACCGCGGACGAGGCCAGCGACGTGGTCCGGATCATGACCATTCACGCCGCCAAGGGGCTCGAGTTCAAGGTCGCCTGCGTACCGGATCTCGGCCGCGAGCTTCAGAGTCGTCACGACCATGCGTTGCGGCTCGGCCGCTCGGAAGATCCTGCGCGACCGGAGGAATTCGCCATCGGGCTCGACCTCCCCCGCTTCGATTCGAAAAGCTTGCCTGCCTACCAATCGAATGCGCTCAAGGAAACCGCGCGCATCACCAACCAGGACGAGGAGCTGCGGCTGCTCCACGTCGCCATGACCCGCGCCGAAGAGCACCTGGTACTGAGTGGCGTCCTCCCCGAAAAGTGGCCGGGAGGAGGAATCTCACCGGCGACCCCGATGATCACGCGGATCTCCGAGGCATTCGGGTTCGATCCCGAAACGCCCGATTCCTGGGGCCCCGCGATCCCCGTCGACGGTGGCGAGATTGCGATCGTCAAGAACCTGGCAGGCGGCGACCGGGCCGAAGAGCTGCGCGCCAGGCCTGCCCCGGTCTCCTCACCATCGGTCAGCGAGCCCGCCGGAGCGCAGCCGCCGATAGTGGACAAGGGCTTCCGGGTCTACCCGGACGTACCTCTCTCCTTTTCCGCGTTGGCCGAATTCGCCGAGTGCCCCACCCGTTTCTATGCCCGCCGGGTCCTCCGGCTGAGCGAGCATGGTGTCGCCGGCGGTCCCGAGAATCCCGACGAGGAGTCACTCAGCGGCCGAAGCCGAGCGACGCGGCTGGGGACAGCGGTCCACAACGTGCTCGAAGCACTGGCCAAGGCCGGCTGGCCGACGACTGGGCGGGATGATCTGGAAACGTCGCTCAGACGGGAAGGACTCGGCCGTCGGGGGGCGGGCGACGCGAACGGAGCAGACGAGCTCGACGACGCCCGGCAGATGGTCGAGGGCTTCTTCGCAAGCGAGATCGGGGAAACGATCCGGGCGGCAGAGTCTGGCGCCGAGGTCCCGCTCCTGTTGAGCCACCGGGATGTGACGATCCGGGGCTCGGCCGATCTGATCGTCGAGGGCGACCCACCGCTGATCGTTGACTACAAGACCAACCGGCTGGATGGCGAGGCCCCGCGGGACAGGATGGAGCCATACGAACTGCAGCGCGGGCTCTACGCCTTGGCGCTGGCCCGGGCCCGTGGCATAGATCTCGTCGAAACCGCATACGTCTTCCTGAGACAACCGGCCGAACCGGTGTTCAGGACCCTGGGCCCGGACGATTTCCGGCAGACCGAAGAAGACCTCGATGAAACCCTGACCGAGATCATTTCCGGCCGCTTTTTCGGAGGTGAGGCCGCACGTCACGATCCCTGCCGGAGCTGCTGGGCCTGTGACCTGCTGGGGGCGCAGATCGAAAGGACGGCCGAAAGGCAGGCGTAGGACGGCTATTCGTCCGGCGACGGACGCCGCTCGCCGGCCGAACCGGACTGGAGCGACTCGGCAAGGTCCTCGAGCCGGAGTTCCTTCAGGCCATCGTCGACCGCGGCGAGTTCGGTGGCGCAGTACTCGATCAGGGTCTTGGCCTCTGCGCAGAGATCGAGCGTCTCGCGGAGCTGGGCGTCGCCCGAGTCGAGCCGGGCGATGATCTCGTCCAGCCTTGCGGCCGCGGTCTCGTAGTCAGCCGGGCGGTCGGCCTGTCCCGCATCTCCTGCTCCGCCCTTGCTTTCATCACTCATCCAGATCGGTTCCTTCCAGTTTGGTCTGCTCGAACTCTGGCGCCTGCCGCGGACGGGTTGCCCGAGGTCCTGCCTTGGCCTCCGTTCCGGCCGGGGCGGATCGTTGGTCGACCACGGCGTCAATGCGTCCGTCTGAAAAAACGACCTTGATCCGGCCGGCCTCGCGGGCCGAAGACCGTGAGACGATCGCGTGGCCGGAATCGTCCTCGATCCGCGCGTAGCCGCGCTCGAGCGTCGTTTGCGGATCGTGGGCGCGCAGCGTGACCCGCCGCCTCATTTCGGCCTCGCGCCGGCGGCCTATCGATTCGCGGGCCTGCTGCTCGATCGCGTCCGCGCTGTCGCCCGTCCTCCGGACGGCATCGACGGAGATGCGGCGGGTCCTGGCCAGGCCCGGCACCAGGCCTCGCATCAAGCCGGTCCGGAGCCGCTCGCGCCGGGTCGCCAGACCGCGCTCGGACGAGGCCCGGACCTCGCGCGCCTTCTGATCGAGGACGGCCCGCTGCGCGCGGGTCGCCCGAGCCGGAGCCGCCGCCATGGCGGCCAGCGGTCCGACCCTGCCCCTGATCGCGGTTCGGGCATGCCCACTGACATCACAACTGGCCTGCGAGAGCGCGGTGCGGGCCGGGCGGCAATCCAGCGGGACCGCGGCCTCGGCGGCGTGGGTCGGGGTCGAGCAGCGGACCGCGGCGACGTCGTCGATCAGGGTGAAGTCGCGCTCGTGGCCGACCGCCGAGACCACCGGGACGGCCAGCATGGCGACCGTCCGGCAGAGGTCCTCGTCACAGAAGGCCCAGAGGTCGGTCAGGCTGCCCCCTCCGCGACAGACCACGATCACCTCGACCCCGCCGAGCGCGGCCATGTCCGAGAGCGCCCTGGTCATCGCCGGTGCCGCGTTCCTGTCCTGGACCGGGGCGAAGCCCCAGACGATCTCGCCCTGCCATCCCCGCCGCTCGAGGCCGACCAGCAGGTCGCGGCGGGCCGCGCCCCGCTCGGCCGTGATCACGCCGATCCGCCGCGGGAGCACGGGTTGCTCGAGCAGCTTCTGGGGCTCGAACAGGCCCTCCTTCTCGAACCGCGCCCGCAGCGCCGCCAGCCGGGCCAGCAGGTCGCCCTCGCCGGCCGGCCGCAGCGCGGTGACCCTGAAGCTGAACGCGGGCGATGCGCTGCGACCGCCGACGTAGTAGTCGGGGCCGCCCCGGGCGATCACCATCGCCCCCTCCCGCAGGGCCTCCGGTCCCAGCCCCAGCCGGTCGAAGTCGTTCTTCCACATGGCGCACGGCACGCCTCCGCGTTCGTCGCGGAGCTGGAAGTAGTGCTGGACCCTGCTCCTGCCTACGTCGACCAGCTCCCCGGTTATCGTCACCCGCGGCATGCCCCGCATCTCGCCGACCAGCCCGGCCGCGTATTCGCCGACCGGGATCGGGGGCGGCTCCCCGGCATGCGCTCCGGGTCCCGGGGCTTGATCGGCCGGATTGACCGGCGGCCGCTCTTCCATCCCGGGAGGATGACAGCCACGGCCGATGTCCACCGGGGGTCCGGCGTCCCGGGCCGTGCCGGACCAACCGGGCCGACCCCGGTTCAGCCGGCCTGCCCCTCCTGCCATTCGGAGGCCCACTCCTGGAGCCCCTGGATCGACGGTTTGAGCGCCTCG
Source organism: Solirubrobacterales bacterium (assembly GCA_020438295.1). Classification (GTDB taxonomy): domain Bacteria; phylum Actinomycetota; class Thermoleophilia; order Solirubrobacterales; family 70-9; genus 67-14. Next base: position 33,757 of record JAGQUV010000014.1, on the reverse strand, counting down.
CCCTTTTCGGTCAGTCCGTACGAGACCCGGACCGGGAAGCCGTCTTCCACGGTCCGCTTCATCAACCCTGCCTGTTCGAGTTCCCGCAGGCGCTGGGAAAGCAGCCGGTCCGAGAGGCCCGGAACGGCCCGTTTCAGGTCGGCGTACCGCAGCGGCCGCTCGCTCAGGGCCCAGATGATCGCCCCGCTCCAGCGCTTGCCGATCAACTCGATCGCCGCGTGGAAGTGCGGACATACCTCCGGTACGGCCGGTCTGTCCGGGCGACCGTCGGCCGCGTCCCGTTCAGCAGTAGTCCCGCTCACCGTCACATGAGCTTACAAAACCGGCCTCTCGGCAACCCCGAACCGACGACCCGGGCCGCACTCACCGGGCGCAGGGCCCGGTATCGACCTCACCGCTGGCCCCCCTGACCACCCGCCGGACCACCCGGTTCGGGACCGCCAGCCCCCCGGGCGGGCCTTCGGTGGTCGCGGCAAAGACCGTCCCCAGCACCCGCCCGGCCGAGTCGACCAGCGGCCCACCGGAATTTCCGTGACTGACCCTGCCCCTGAGGGTGAGCATCAGCCTCGTGACCGGGCCCGATCCATAGGCGTCCTGGCCGAACACCTTCCCGATCGTGCCGGCCCGGGCCGGGGAGAGCGTGAGCGGACCGTCGCCGGGATACCCGATCACCGCCGCCGCCGCGCCGGGCTCGGTGTTCTTCAGCATCGCCAGCGGCTCCGGGTCGATGTCGGCGGCCAGCACGGCGATGTCGTTCCGCGGCTTGTACGCGATCGGCACGGCGTCGACGATCTGGCCGTCCGGCGTCTCGACCCGGGTGTCGGTCTGGCCGGCGACGACGTGGGCATTGGTGACCACGGTGTTCGGGGCCACGACCCAGCCGGAACCCATCACCCCCAGTCCGCATGCCGTACCGACGACCCTGACCACCGACGAGCCGGCTTTCCTGATCGCGGCCTGGTCCACGTTGACTGCGGCCGGTGTGGCGATGTCGCCCGGCGACGTCGCGACCTGGGGTGTCGGGGCGATCCGGTGCAGCGCCTGGATCAGCGGGCCCGACGGGGGCATGACCTCGTTTATCCCGCCGAGCAGCAGTGATTTCTGGGCGCTCTTTCGCAGCGAGTCCGCCCCGGGGGTGTAGATCGCTACCGCGCCGAGAACCCAGACGACGCCCAGCGCGACCGCGGCTACCAGCAGAGCGCCACCGATCCCGTCGACGATCTGCCAGCCGGGACCGGCGATCGCCGAGGCCCTCACCCGTTGGCCGATCGATACGGCGATCGCCAGGGTTACCGATCCGACCATGATCGCCCCGATCAGCGCGGCCATCGGGGCATACGGTGAATTCGACCCCTGGTCCAGTACCACCGGGGCGAGCCGGGAGCCGAGCACCGCTCCTGCCACGAGCCCGCCGAGCCCGAGCGCCCCGACGATCAGGCCCTGCCGGAAGCCCCACAGGGCGACGACGAAGGTGAAGGCGGCTATGCCCCAGTCCAGAGCGGTCACCGGGTCAATCTATCCACCGGCCTGCCCCGGTAGTTTTGTCGGGTTATGGCAAGCACGCCGACCCGCCTCGAACGACAGCATCGCCTGAAGACCCGGGCCCTGCCGCTGATCGCGGTCGCACTGGCCGCGTTCATCGCCGGGGTGATCCTGGGCTGTCCCGGCAGTCCCAACCGCGATGCGGCGGAGCGCTACGTCGCTGCCTGGTCCGAGGGCGACTACAAGGCGATGCACGACGAGCTGAGCACCGCCTCGCGCGAAGCGATCAAGCTCGACCGCTTTGAACAGCGCTACGCCGAATCCGAGGCGATGGCGACCATGACCTCGCTCAGCGGCGGTGAAGCGGGCGGAGACGAAACCGAAGCGGAGATCCCGGTTACGGTCGAAACCAGGGCGTTCGGCACGGTCGTCCAACCGCTCAGGTTGACCTTCGGCGAGGACGGGGTCGCCTGGCAGAACAGCCTGCTGTTCCCGGGGCTGGAACTCGACGAGGAGCTGGGCCGTAAGACCGAGTTGCCCCCTCGCGCGCCGATCCTCGCCGCCGACGGCCGGCCGATGGCCAAGGGCCCCTCGCTTGCCCGGAGCCACCCGCTGGGCGACGCGATGATCGACGTCACCGGCGTGGTCGGCACCCCGGAGGAGGGACCGGACCTTGCCGCCACGGCGCTCGGCTTCGACCCCGGCGAGCCGACCGGGATCAGCGGTCTCGAGCTGGCCTTCAACGACCGCCTCTCCGGCAAGCCCGGCGGGACCCTGAAAGCCGTCCCGATCAAGGGCGGCGGCAAGGGAAGGGAGCTCGGCACCGGAGAGCCGGCGCCGGCCGACCCACTCAAGACCACGATCGATCCCACCCTGCAGGAGTCGGCGGTCAGCAACCTGGCCGGCCAGCTCGGCGGCGTGGCCGTGCTCGACGCGAAGAAGGGGCGGGTCAAGGCGATGGCCGGCCAGGCCTATTCGGTGATCCAGCCCCCGGGCTCGACCATGAAGATGGTCACCGCCACCGCGGCACTGGAAACCGGCAAGGCGACGCTGGACAGCGAGTACCCGGTCGTGACCGAGGCGCCGGCCGACGGCCGCATGATCAGTAACGCCCACGATGAGCTGTGCGGCGGCAATCTGGTCGAGTCGTTCGCCCATTCCTGCAACTCGACCTTCGCGCCGCTCGGCATGGAAATCGGCGAGGAGGCCATGACCGAGACCGCCGAGGCCTACGGCTTCAACAAGGTGCCGGCGATGTTCGACCCGGAAAGTACGGCTCTGGTCGATCCGCCGGTCCCGACTATCCCGAAACCGGGCGAGTACAACAACGAACTCGGGGTTAGCGCAATCGGACAGGGCAAGGTCCAGGCGACCCCGCTGCTGATGGCCAGCGTCGCCCAGACGATCGCCAATGGCGGCAAGCTGATGCCGACCCCGTTCACCACCGAGCCCGCGCTCCAGCCGGATGCCGGGCCGGTCCGGGTCTCGAGCGCCAAGACCGCCAGACAGCTGACCGAGATGATGGTGGCCGTGGTCACCTCGGGCACCGGCCCGGCAGCCGCGATACCGGAAGGCCAGGTCGCCGGCAAGACCGGGACCGCCGAGCTCGGCCCGACCGGCGAGACCGACAGCGAGGGCAACCCGGTCCTCAGCGAAGACGCCTGGTTCGCCGGCTTCGCCCCGGCCGACCGGCCGAAGCTGGCGGTCGCGGTGATGTTGATCGAGGCCGATGCCGACGGCGGAACGGTTGCCGCCCCGATCGCCGGCGCGGTGCTTTCGGCCGGGCTCTAGACAGGGGCCGGCGCCGAATCATGCCGAGACTCACAGTGGACCTGTTCACCACGCTCGACGGGTTCGCCTCGGGAGAACAGTCCCCGGCCTACTTCGGCCAATCGGGGCCCGAGCTCGGGAACTGGATCGAACGGGAACTGGCCAGGCCCCAGGTCGTCCTGATGGGTCGCGTTACGTTCGAATCACTCGCGGCCAGCTCGCGATCCGCCGAGACCGAGCTGACCCGGCGGCTGACCGCGCTGCCCAAGGTGGTCTTCTCCGAGACCCTCGATGAGCCGCTCGGCTGGGCCAACTCGCGTCTGGTCAAGTCCGGACTCGCGGCCGAGGTCCGGTCACTCAAGGAGACGCCGGGCGATCCGCTGCGCACGGTCGGCAGCCCGGTGCTCGTCTCGAGCCTGCTCACCCTGGGGCTGGTCGACCGCCTGCGACTGGTCGTCTTCCCCCAGGTCCTGAGCAGCACCGGCCGGGACCTGATCTTCGCCAATCTCCCCGACATACAACTCGACCTGGTCGGGACCCACGTGCTCGACTCCCGGCTGGTGCTGCTCGAGTACGACGTCCGCTAGGTCCCGGACGCGGTCGTATCCCCGGAGACCGGTGCACCGAGGCAGACCGCGATCAGCGCCGCGATCGCGCCGCCGCTCAGGATCACCGCCCCGATCACCGGCAGGACGAGCCCGACGACCACTCCGATCAGGCAGGCGAGCGTGCCGACGGCGAGCATCGTCCACCACCCGGTCAGGTGCGGTCCGGGCGCGCCTGCGTCGGGAGCCGAGATCACCAGGCCGACCACCAGCAGGGCCGCGCCCGCGTATTCGAAACCGGAGCCGAACGTCCCGAGCAGAGCCGTCACCGCGCCGGCGCCGGCGATCAGCTGGCCGGCGAAGCCGGCAGAGACCCGGCTAGAGGTCGAGCTCAACCGAGGCCGGGCCGTCTTCGCCATCTACCTCGAGCTCGATCGGCCGCTTCTCCAGGGACGGGTCATCGACCAGGAACAGCAGCATCGAGGCCTCGATCGGGCCCACCTCCGGAGTCGAATCGAGCGCCGGGACCACGTCCTCGGGACCGACGTCGGCCCCGGTCCTCAGCGCATAGCTGCTTTCCGATTCCAGGTTCTCGAACGTGTTGCCCTCCGTGTCGACCAGCTTGAACGACCCGGGCAGCGCGTGCGCGTCGTCTTCGTCCAGGTTCTCGGCCTGCAGGAAGACGCCGATGTAGCTCTGGTCGGGTCCGGGCTCGGGCTGGCCGACCAGGTACTCCTTGTCCTCGACGTCGCTCGGGTTGAGCGGGCGGGTGAACAGCACGTTGTACTCGAGCGGGCCCATCTCGAACCGCTCCCCTTCGACGATCCCGGTCCTCTTCTCGTGGTCGCTGCCGCCGCAGGCCGCCAGCGCGGCGCCGGAGGCAAAGATGGTCAAGGCCAGAACCAGCAAGCGGACCCGGTTGCTCTTGGTGATCGTGTCCATCGGCGCCGGAGTCTAGCCGTCTGCCCGGTCTAAAGGACGCCGGTCGCGTATCGGTTCCCACCGGCCACGCCGACCGGCTCGGTCGTAGCCCGATCGGCCTCGATCAGCTCGCGGAGCCGCCTGGCCGCCCGGTCCAGTCGCCGCCGGTGCCAGCCGGCGCCGCCGGTCAGGCGATCGAACGCTTTCGCCATCCCGGTCGGCTCGGTCCAGAAGCTGACCCGGACGATCGACACGCCCGACGCCGACTCGGCAAGCTCCCACTCGGTCCCCGCCGTGGTGCGGTTGAACCGCCCGGTTTCGCCCCGCTCGGAGATCCTCCGGGGCCGCTCCGAGGCGACGATCGAGGTATCGGTCCAGGCCGACCGGCGGCGGAACTGGAACCGGGCACCGGCGCCGACGCCCCGTGAATCGAGCCTGAGCAGGCGGAAGTGCCGGATCGAGTCGCCATAGAGCTCGCGGCGGGTGGCGATGTCCATCAGGTATTCGTGGATCTGCTCGCGCGGGGCGTCGATCTCGGTCTCGGCGAATACTGGTCCCATCCGGGCAGATTGTATGGCCTGCCCGGCCTCCCGGGGCGATCGGCCGGAGGTAGGGTGTGGACCGTGGCCGTAACGATCGCAGTGCTCTCGCAGAAGGGCGGGACCGGAAAGACGACGCTGACCCGCTCGCTGGCCGAGGGGATGTCGCGCGCCGGGCTCAGGACCCTGGCGATCGACGCCGACCCCCAGGGGAACCTGTCCGAGTACTTCGGCGTGCCGGCCGACGCATTCCCCACCCTGGGCGAGGTGCTGGCCGGCCAGCAGCGAGCGATGGACGCGATCCACGGCGACGTGATCCCGGCGAACCTGGGCCTGGCCGAAGCCGAGTTGATGCTGGCCGGCAAGATCGGGCGTGAACTCACCCTGAGGAGCGCGCTCCGGGAACCGAAACGCCACTACGACATCTGCCTGATCGACTGCCCGCCGACCCTCGGGCTGCTCACCGTGAACGCCCTGGTCGCCTCCGACTGGGCGATCCTCTCGTCCGAGGCCGAGCACTTCTCCGAACAGGGAGCCGAACAGGCCATGGAGGTGATCGGCCTGGCCCGCGAGAACCTCAATCCCGATCTCGACCTGCTCGGCGTACTGCTCAACATCGCCGACATGCGGACCAAACACGCCAGGGCCACCCTCCGCACACTTCAGGACCGGTTCGGCGACAAGGTATTCGAGACCGTGATCCGCAGGTCGATCGTCTACCCGGAATCGGCCCAGGCCGCGACGTCGATCTTCGAGTACAGGCGCCGCAAGGCGATCGATTACGCCCGCCTCACGGCCGAAGTCCTGCAGCGGCTCAACCTGGTACCACAGCTGGCCAGGGCCCAGGAGATGGTCGGCGAACTGGAACCGAAGCGGCAAACCTGACCCGATCGCGACGGGAGCACCCGCCGCGATCGCCTTCGTCAATTCTTCGGTTGGTTTTTTCCCTTGGTTGCGACATAGCTGACGCAGTCACCCTGGTTCGAGAACTCGAATCGTCCATTGAACGTGGCCCAGCCGCCTTTCTTGCATTCGCCGGTCGACGTCGGCACTTCTTTCGTATCGCAGGCCGTGCCCAGTCCGTCCTCGTCGAGGTCACCCTGATCGGGATTCGGCGAAGCCGGGCAGTTGTCCTCGTCGTCGCTAACACCATCGTTGTCGCTGTCGCTCACCGGACTGTCCGACAGCCCCAGGTTCCAGACGCTGGCCTGCATGGTCAGCGCCGTGATCCAGAGGTCCCCGTCCGGCCGGACGAGCCTGGAATCAACACATGGAGTTGGAACGGCTTCGCCCGGATTCACGCAGTCTGCCACCTCGGCTCCGTTCCTGAACAGGGCCACCTCCCCGGCCGGTACACCGAGCGCCTGAAAACTCGCTGCGTCCAGCTTGAAAACGAACTTCAGCGGATCCAACGGGTCCACGGCATCGGGGGCGTTGATATCGAATTCCTGCCCGAGGAAGAAGTATCCGGTTGGCGCGGTCGCCGTGACCGCGCGGGCATCGATATACACCGGGCCGGCCACCGGCGAACTGACCGACGCGACCGCGGGCTCCTCGGGGGTTGCCTCCGGTGCTGACTCGTAAACGGGCGGGGGCGACAGAGGGTCGAAGACGGTGATCTGGACCAGGAACTGAATCGGGCCGTAGTAGGGGTCCTGTGCGGAATAGCCCAGCGCGTCTTCGGTGGTCCCGGGGTAAGGCGTGTACCTGACCCGGTCAGCGTAGTTCGGCACCAGACTGATGGAGCCCCCTGAGACCGAAGGCGGAGCCAGCGAGTAGTAGAACGGGTCTCCGTCAGGATCGACGCAGTTCGCGATCAGGTCGATGGATTCACCCGAGGCCACGAACGCATGCGATGCGGGGCAGGTCGGCGGGAGATTGCCCGGGGGCGGCTTGGTCGAAACGATGTAGATAGTCGCCAGGTTCGATTCACCCTGGCCGTCGGACGCCCGGTAGGTGATTGCATCGGTGGTAGGCGATCCTGAGTTGGATGTATACCGGGCATCACCGGAAGGCCCGAACTCACCGGAAATCTCCCCGAACGACGGGCCGTCGACGATCGAGAACGTCAGGTCTGCGATCGGCGTATCGGCGTCAACGCAATCGGGCATCAGTCCGACCCCGGATCCCGTTTCCCAGACCGTTGAGTCAAAGCAGTAAGGGGGTGCGGCCCCCGGAAGCACGTCGATCGTCACCACGGCATATTCGGAGTACTCCGCGCCGTCGTAGGCCCGATACGTGAATGAATCCGGCCCGACGTAGCCGGGGGCGGGGGTGTAGATACCTCCGCCATCGGGGCCCGGACCGAGCGACCCGTGAGATGGATAGGAACCGACGTCCGGGGTAAGGGGACTGGGCCCGTCGTCGTCGGTACAGGGTCCCCGAACCGCTATGTACAGGGATTCGCCGCTGTTCACTGACAGTTGTTGGTCGACACAGACCGGTGCCTCCGCCGACGCAGGCGAAACACCCGGACCGGCCATCGCAAGAAGCGTGATCGCGAAACCGGCAAGAAAGGCCGCGCATCCGTTGCGGCGGTTCAGCATTGTCATCTTGGACCTCCAGACGAGAAACTCATGCCCCATGAACCGCCGTGGATCCGGGTCTCATCCCCTCCGACGGATCGTCGGCAAGCCTACGGCCGCTGGATTAGGAAGTCAAGCAGTTGCAGGGACAGCGTCGGGACGGACCGATGACGGCGGCCCAGACCAGGCCGGCCGGGCAGCGCGCGGTCCTCAGAGCTCCGGGACGTCGGCGCCGAGCGGGCTGAACCCGACCCGGCGGACTTCCGCCCAGGCCGAGCAGCGGTCCCTGAGTTCGGCCATCACCATCCCGGTCTCCTGCCAGCCGGTCCAGACCAGCACGGTCGGGCCAGCCCCCGATATGGTCGCCCCGATCGCGCCCAGCTCCCGGGCCTGTTCGACGATGCCCATCGACTCGGGGAACAGGTGGCCGCGGCGGTCCTGGTGGAGCCGGTCGTGGAGCCCGAGCGAGATCAGGTCGAAGTCGCCCCGGCTCAGCCCGAGCGCGAGATGTGCCGCCGATGAAGCGTTGGCGATTGCCTCTTTGACCGGTACCTCGGTCGGGATCGCCTGCCGGGCCTTCTCGGTCGAGACCTGTTCGTGCGGGATCACCAGGATGCCCTCAAGCCCTTCCGGCGAGTCGATCCTGGTCGCGACAAGGTGCGGGCCCTCTCCGCTGCAGACCACGAACCCACCGAAGATCGCGGCGGCGACATTGTCGGGGTGGCCCTCGAGCGCGGTCGCCCGTTCGAGCAGGTCCTGGTGCTCGAGACCCAGCTCGAAGAGGTGGTCGGCCGCCACCATGCCGGCTACGATCGCGGCCGCCGACGAGCCCATCCCGCGGGCCAGCGGGATGTCGCCGCCGATCCGGAACGAGATCCCGTCGGCCGGATGGACCGACTCGAACGCCCTGACCAGGAGGTTGTCCCGGCCGGTCGGGAGGTCCAGGCTGCCGCACTCGACCGAGAACTCCCCCGTCTCGGTCACCTCCAGCTCGAGATGTACGTCCAGCGCGACGGCCATCACGTCATAGCCCGGCCCGAGATTGGCGGACGAAGCCGGCACGCGTACCAGTCGGTGTCGCTCGGTCACCTCCGGAAAGTTATTCGCTTCCGCCGGCGCGGCGCACCCGGCCCGCGAAGCGGGCAAACGCGCCGAACTCCCCGAAGCTTCATCATGGTCGCGATGGAAACGCCCGCGGCATCGCTCGCTCCCACCGATCCCCGGCTCGCGGTGCCGTCACCGGCACTCGAGGTGAGGGACCTGGTCAAGCGGTATCCGACCGGGGTCGAGGCGCTGCGCGGCGTCTCGCTGGGGATAAGCGACGGCGAGTTCTTCGGGTTGCTCGGACCCAACGGAGCCGGGAAGTCGACCCTGATCCACTGTGCGACCGGCCTGGCGATGCCGACTTCGGGAACGATCGAGATCTTTGGTGACAACGCGGTCGAGGGCTACAAGGCCGCCCGTGAATCGGTCGGCCTGGCACCGCAGGACATCAACCTCGACTGGTTCCTGACGGTCGAGGAGACGCTCGACTTCCACGGCGGCTATTTCGGCATGAAGAGGAACGACCGCCGCAGGCGGGTCGACGAACTGCTCGAAGCCTTCTCACTGACCGACAAGCGCAGCGAACGGACCAGGACCCTGTCCGGTGGCATGAAGCGCCGGGTCGTGCTGGCCCGGGCGATGATGCACCGGCCGCGTCTGCTGATCCTCGACGAGCCGACCGCGGGGGTCGACGTGGAACTGCGGCTCGAGCTGTGGCAGTACGTCCAGCAGGTCAACAGCGAAGGCACGACGATCCTGCTGACCACGCACTACCTGGAAGAGGCCGAACAGCTCTGCAGCCGGATCGCGTTCATCAACGAGGGACAGATCGCGGCCGAGGGCACAAGCCGGCAGCTGTCATCCAGGTACGGGGTCGACAGCCTCGAGGACGCCTATCTCGGCCTGGTCGGACGCAAGGAGCTGTCCCGTGCCCACATCGGCGAGGACCCGGCTTGAGTACCTCGACGGTGCGGTTCCTCGCCCTGACCAGGCGCGAGGTCAGCCGGTTCGTGAAGATCAAGGGCCAGACCATCGGCGCGCCGCTGCTCGAGACCTTCCTGTACATCTCGGTCTTCGGAGCGGCGCTCGGCACCCGGGTCGGTGACCTCGACGGGATCGACTACGTGGTCTACGTCATACCCGGCCTGATTCTGATGGCCTGGGCGATCAACGCGTTCACCAACAACTCGTCGTCGATCCTCCAGCAGAAGTTCCAGCGCTCGATCGACGACCAGCTCTCCTCTCCCGCCTCGCCGGTGCAGCTGCTGATGGCGTTCACCCTGGGCGGCTTCCTGCGCGGGATGACGATCACGGTGATCACCTTCGTCGTGGCCAGCTTGCTGGTCGATCTCCCGGTAGACCATCCGCTGGTCCTGGTCGTGTCGCTACTCCTGGTCGGTTTCTTCTTCTCCCAGATCGGGGTCCTGGTCGGGATCCGGGCCGAGCAGTTCGACGACGTCTCGTTCGCCCAGACCTTCATCCTGCAGCCGCTGATCTTCCTCGGCGGGATCTTCTACTCGGCCTCGCTGCTGCCCGAGCCCTACCAGACCCTCACCCACTTCAACCCGGTCTACTACATGATCTCTGTGGTCAGATACGGCTTCCTCGGGATCGCCGACGTCAACATCGCGCTTTCCCTGCTCATCCTGGCCGTGGTCACCGCGTTCCTGACCCTGTTCAACTACCGGCTGTTCGCCCGTGGCTACCGGCTGAGGGCCTGACCGCCGGAACGGCCGTGTTGTCGTCGCCGAACCAGGCGACGAGTCCAGCGGCCGGCAACCACTTCACCGCGGGCCGTCGCCGGTCGCGGTCCGCCCCCGCTCGAAGGCCAGGCGTGCGGAGACGACCGCGACCGCGCAGACACCGACCAGGGCGAGCGCCGCGGGGTCGTGGCCGGCCAGGTAGTAGACCAGCCCGATCGCTGCCGCGACACACAGGCCGCAGCCCGAGTAGGCGAGGCGCCGGTCGACCGCGCTCCTGGCGGTACGCCGGGCGTGAAGGTAGTTGACCAGCGCGAACACGATCAGGAAGGTGAGTGATCCGAACGAAACCAGCTCGGTGATTCCGGGCAGCAGGGCGAAGGCCGCTCCGACCGCGGCCAGCCCGGCGATCGCCGCCGCCGGCAGGCCGGCCTTCTCGCGCGTGACCATGCGCGGCAGCTCGCCGGCCGCGCCGACATCGCGGACCAGGCGCGAGGTCGAAAAAAGCGTCGCATTGATCGCCGAGGCCGTGGCAAGCACCGCCGCCAGCGTCGCCGCCCAGAACCCGGGTGTACCCAGGGCCTCCCGGCCCACGACCGCGAACGCAACCTCTTTCTGGCTGCTGATCAGGGAGTCGGAAACGAGCATCTGCGAGCCGACCGTGACCGCCATGTAGATGGCCGCCACCGCCGCAACCGACAGGTACAGCGCCAGCGGCAGGGTGCGCCGGGGGCGTTCGATGTCCTCGTAGTCATATGGCAGCAGCTCGAAGCCCTCGTAGGCCACGAAGATGACACCCGCCCCGAGCAGCACCCCTAGCATGCCTTCGTTGTCGAGCGGGGCGAGGCGGGAACCGGCGAAATCACCGAGCCCGATCGTGGCGATTCCGCCGAGGATGGCCAGCTTCGCGAACACGATCACGTCCTCGACCAAACCCGATGTGACCACGCCGCGCAGGTTGACCGTCACGAAAGCGGCCAGCACGGCGGTCGAAGCGAGCCGCGCCGCGGTCGCCGGGAGCCCGAGCAGGTTGGCGAGGTAATGGCCGAACGTGAATGCGTAGACGGCGAGCGCGAATACGTAGCCGACGATCAGCAGCCAGGCGACCCAGGCCCCGGCCCGCGGGTGACCGGCATCGCGGAGGTAGGTGAACGGGCCTCCCGACCGGCCGGATTGATCGGCCAGCCGTGCGTACGCATGAGCGGTCAGCCCGGCGATCACACCGCCGAGCGCGAAGCAGAGAAAGGCCAGGTGGCCGGCCAGCACGATGGTCAACCCGAGCACGCTGAAGATGCCGCCACCGATCATGCCGCCGATCGCCATCGCACTCGACTCGCGCAGCCCGAGCTTTCCCCCGCTGCGGGCGCGATGCTCGGCCCGGGGGCTGTGACGGCGCCTATGTTCCGGCTCTGGACTGCCCCGACCGGCCATGCCCCTTCCCGCCGGGCCGGCCGGATCGGGCATTCAGGTCCTGGTGCGGTAGCGGAGGAAAACGGTTCCGTTGCCGAAACGGCGCTCCTCCAGCAGTTCCAGCTTCTGGTCGAAACCGTCCGGCAGGGCCCGCCTGCCTCCGCCGACGATCACCGGCACGATGAACAGGTGCCATTCGTCTACCAGCCCCACCCGGATCGCCGTCGAGGCCAGACTGGCGCCGCCGATCGCCATGTCGCCACCGGTCCGCTCCTTGAGCTGCCGGATCCGTTCGGGGTCGAACTTGGACTCGATCCGCGTCTTTCTACTCGATACCGATTTGAGCGCCCTCGAGAACACGATCTTGTCGGCCGCCTTCCAGATCAGCGCGAATTCCCGCAGCACCGGCGTGTGTTCGATCGCCGACTGCGCGCTCTCCCAGTACAGCATCGTCTCGTACATCTTCCGCCCGTACAGGTAGGTGACGACCGGGCGCTCGAGCTCGTTGATGAAGGCGTGCACTTCTTCGTCCGGTTGGGCCCACTCGAACCCCCCGCTCTTGTCGGCCACGTAGCCGTCGAGCGAGGCGATCGCCGAATAGATCAGGTTCGCCATCGGAGCCCGATTCTACGCCGGGCCGAAAACGGCCTTCTCGACCGCGGTGATCTCATTGGCGCAGCTGATCACCGGAGGAGCCTTGCCGAGCGCGGTGTCGGGGTCCTTGAGGCCGTGGCCGGTCAGCACGCAGACCACCGTTTCCGGGGTCTCCATCCCCTCCACCACCGGCAGGCCGTGGTTGAGGATGCCGGCGACCGAGGCGGCCGAGGCCGGCTCACAGAACACCCCTTCGTTGGAGGCCAGCCAGTGGTAGGCGTCGAGGATCTGCTCGTCGGTCACCGCCGCCACCCGGCCCCGCGACGTGTTGAAAGCGTTCATCGCCTCTTCCCAGCGGGCCGGGCTGCCGATCCGGATCGCCGAGGCGACCGTTTCCGGGTTGGCCACCGGCTGCCCGGTGACCAGCGGAGCCGCGCCGGCCGCCTGGAAGCCGTAGACGACCGGCGCCGTCCCGCGTTCCTGAAAGCCTTTCCAGTAGGCGGTCACGTTGCCGGCGTTGCCGACCGGGATGGCCAGTGCGTCGGGCGCCTCTCCGAGTTCGTCGATCAGCTCGAACGCCGCCGTCTTCTGGCCCTCGATCCGGTACGGGTTGACCGAGTTGACCAGCTCGATCGGATGGCGCTCGGACAGTTGCCGGACCAGCACCAGGGCGTCGTCGAAATTCCCCTCCAGGGCGATCACCCGGGCGCCGTGGATCAGGGCCTGGGCCAGCTTTCCGATCGCGATCTTGCCTTCGGGCACGATCACCGCGCCGGTCATCCCGGCCCGCACCGCGTAGGCCGCCGCGCTGGCCGCGGTGTTGCCGGTCGAGGCGCAGATCACGGCCTCGGCCCCGCGACCCTTGGCCCGGGAGACGGCGACGGTCATACCGCGGTCCTTGAAGCTGCCGGTCGGGTTGGCTCCCTCGACTTTGAGCCAAACCCGGGCGCCCACCTTCTCGGAAAGGACCGGGGCCTCGACCAGCGGGGTCGAGCCCTCGTTGATGCTGACCACCGGGTCATCCGCCTCCAGCGGCAGGGTCTCGCGGTATCTCTCGATCAGCGGCTGAGGCATCGGCCTTAGACGAACTCTTCTTCGATCACCCGGATGTAGCGCGGCGGTGACCGCAGCGAGCCGAGCCGGCCGATCTCGCCGATCGCCTGCTTGAAACGCGACTCGAGGCACTGGTGGATCACCATGACCAGCCGGGCGTCGCTGCCGATCCCGCGCTGGACCACGCTCTTGACCGAGATCTCGTGATCGGCCAGCATCTTCGCCACCTCGGCCAGTACGCCGGGCTCGTCGGCCACCTCGAGGTGGATGTAGAACGAAGAAGCAACGTCGCTGAGGACCTCGAGCTCCTCCGGGGCGTGGTGGGTCGGGGCGTCGCCGGTGACCACGGAGACCAGGTCGCCGAGCACGGCCGCGGCGGTCTGCTGCCCACCGGCACCCGGCCCGGACATGGTCACCTCGGTGATCTCGGGCGCCTCGACCATGACCGCGTTGAACGGGCCTTCGATCGGCGAGAGCGGGTGGCCCGGATACAGGAAGCAGGGGAAGACCCTGACCGTGATGCCGTCCGGCAGCCGTTCGGCGACCCCGAGCAACTTCAGCGATAGCCCCAGTTCCTTGGCATATGCCAGGTCGTCCGGCTGGACCGACTCGATCCCTTCGAAATCGACCATGTCCAGGGTGACCGGCGTGTGAAAGGCCAGCCGGGCGAGGATCGCCATCTTCGCCGCCGCGTCAGCCCCGTTCACGTCTTCGGTCGGGTCGGCTTCGGCGTAGCCGAGATCCTGGGCCCGCTTGAGCGTCTCCGCGTAAGAGGCGCCGGTCGCGGCCATCTCGGACAGGATGAAGTTGGTGGTGCCGTTGACGATGCCGAAGACCTTGCTGAACTCGACCGCGCCGAAGCTCTCCTGGACCACTCGGATCACCGGCACGACCGCCGCCACCGCGGCCTCGAAGCGCAGCTGGACCCCGGCCTTCTCGGCAGCGGCGAACAGCTCGCCTCCGTGTTTGGCGAGCAGCTGCTTGTTGGCGGTGACCACCGGAACGCCCGCCTCGAGCGAGGCCAGAACATACTGGCGGGCGGGATCGGTTCCGCCCATCAACTCGACCATCACGTCGGCTCCGGCCAGGATCTGCTCGAAGTCGCCCTGGCCGGTGGTCAACACGCCGGATATCTCGGCCTCCCTGCCGATCGCGGTCTCGATCGTCGCGGCCCGCTGCTCGACCAGCTCGGCGAACGCGCCGCCGACCGTACCCCGGCCCAGCAGTCCGATCTTCAAGCTGCCGCTCACGCGTCCCTCGCCAGCAGGTCGTCCCAGGTCTCGCGTTCGACGACCACCCGCGCCTCCCCGTCCTCGCAGAAGATGACCGGGGGCCGCGGCATGCCGTTGTAGTTGTTGGCCAGCGAATGACCGTAGGCGCCGGTTGCCGGGATCAGCAGGGTGTCTCCAATCTGGGGATCGGCCAGGGCCACGTCACGGATCAGGATATCCCCGGACTCGCAATGCGAGCCGGCGACGGTGACCCGTCGCTCGGCCGGGGCATCCGGCCGGTCGGCGATCACCGCTTCGTAGGTGGCGTCGTACAGCATCGGCCGCAGGTTGTCAGACATGCCACCATCGACCGCGAGATAGGTCCTCAAACCCGGGATCTCCTTGATCGTGCCGACCGTGTAGATCGTGACCCCGGCCGTCCCCACCAGCGAGCGCCCGGGCTCGATCAGGATGCGGACCCGTTCGCCGAAGAACTCACGGGCGGCGCCGACCTTGAGCGCGACGTACTGTTCGATCGGCGGCGGGCGGTCACCGCTTTCGTAGGGGATCCCCAGCCCGCCACCGAGGTTGACGATGCAGCACCAGTCGCCCCGCAGCCGGGCCAGCGCCTGGACCGCGAGCCGGAACGACTCGATCTCGAAGATCTGCGAGCCGATATGGAAGTGGAGCCCGACCAGGTTGAGCCGGGGCGAGTCGAGGATCCGCGCGACCGCGGTCGCCGCCGACCCGTCTTCGAGGCCGAACCCGAACTTCGAGTCGAGCTGGCCGGTCTGGATGTACGTGTGGGTCGAGGGCCTGATGCCCGGGGTGACCCGGATCAGCACGTCCTGGTTCCGCTCGAGCACGCGCTCACAGCGCTCGATCTCGTCGAACGAGTCGACGATCAGGTGCCCGACCCCGCTCCGGTCGGCCAGCCGGAGTTCGGCATCGGTCTTGTTGTTGCCGTGCATGTAGATCCGCGCCGGGTCGTAGCCGGCGGCCAATGCCATGGTCAGTTCGCCACCCGATGCGACGTCTACCGAGAGGCCTTCTTCGGCGAACAGCCGGTAGGCCGCGGTCACCGGGAGCGCCTTGCTGGCGAACAGGACCTCGAAATCGTCGGTGCGGTCGGCGAAGGCCGAGCGGTATGCGCGGGCACGGGAGCGCATCTCGCCGACCGCGAACAGGTATGCCGGCGTCCCGAACTCGGACGCCAGCTCGACCGTGTCGCAGCCCTCGATCTCGAGGTGGCCTCGGCTGTTTGTCGTTGTTCCCGCCGGATAAAGCATCGGCGCCATTCTTACGACTTCGCCCGCCCGGTAGCTTTTGCTTCGTGCCGGGATCTTCGAGACAGCCGATCAACGCCCCAGCGGGAAGCCCGCAGGCGGCCGGGGTCCCCTGGCTCGGGCTGGGGATTCTGGCGGTGCTGGTCCTGATCCTGGCCGCGTTCGTCGCCTATTTCTTCTTCGACGTGGGCAAGGACGAAGCGTCCGGGACGGCCGCCCCGGCGCCGGTGGCGGTCGATCAGGAGAACCCGCCCACCACGAGCGACCTGGTTGCCGGGCACAACCAGGGGGCGCTCGGCTACCCCGACGCGGCGACCCGCAACACGACCCGGATCAGCGGCACCGACCCGGTCGACATCTCGATTGCGGCGGCGCTGGCTGCCTATCCCACGACCGGGCCCGGCTCGCCGCCGGCCGCGGTCACGATCGTCAACGCGGACGAGTGGCAGTCCGGGGTCGTCGCCGCCGCACTCAGCTCCCCCCCGGTCGGGTCACCGATCCTGCTCGCCCCGGACGGGACGCTCTCGGAGGAGGGGACCGACGCGCTCGAGCAGCTCGATCCGCTCGGCTCGCCGGCCACCGACGAGAACAAGGTCTTCACGGTCGGCAAGGTCGCACCCCCGGCCGGATTCGAGGTCAAGAAGATCAGGGGCGGCGACCCGGCCACGCTCGCGGTCAACGTCGCCGAGCTCAAGGCGGAGCTGGCCGACGGCCCGCCCGAGGCGCTGGTCGTGGTCTCTTCCGACGAGCCCGCCTACGCCACCCCGGCCGCCACCTGGGCGGCGCGGTCGGGCGATCCGGTGCTGTTCACCGGCCGCAACGAGGTGCCGTCCGCGACGATCGAGTTTCTCGAGAAGAAGCGGAACAAAGACGTGCCGGTGTTCGTGCTCGGGCCGTCCAAGGTCGTCTCCTCGGACGCGCTCCGCCAGCTCAACAAGGCGGCCGCGAGCGTCGAGCGGGTCGGCGGCGAAGACCCGCCGAGCGCCTCGGTCGAGCTGGCCCGCTTCTACAGCGGAACCTTCGGCTGGAACCTGAACGATCCCGGGCACGGCTTCACCGTGGCCCGCAGCGACCGCCCGATGGACGCGATCGCGGCCACCGCGCTTTCGACCGGCGGTACCTGGCCGGCCCTGCTCCTGACCGATTCCAGCGACGAACTTCCCGACGTGGTCGAGGAATACCTGCTCGACGTGAAGCCCGGCTACGACACCGACCCGACCCGGGCCCTTTACAACCACGTCTGGATAATCGGCGATGATTCGCTGATCGACGTCAACCAGCAGGCGAGCATCGACAACGCCGCCGAGCTGGCTCCGGTAGAAACCCTGGATACACCATGAGCGAAACCGAGTTCTTCGGAGTCCTCGACTCCGACACCAAGATCACCGCCGAGGACATTCGGGAGCTGACCGGCGCGGTCACGCCCCATTTTTCGCTTCAGGTGAGGAACCGGGTCCGGCGGCTGATCGAGCCGCTCGACCCCGACGACCCGGCCCGGCGCGAGGGTGAGCGGCAGATCAGGCGTCTCGAGGAACTTTCCCACCACAGCGGCCAGCCGGACGGCTGAGCATGAAAGCGGTCGCCCCCGGGGTCGAGCGGCTCGACCAGTTCCCCCGTCCGATCATCAACGTCTATCTGGCCGGTGACGTGCTGTTCGACGCGGCGACGACCTGGGACCGGCGTCGTGTGTTCGGCCAGATCAGGGACCGTGAACTGTCGCTGCTGGCCCTGACCCACGCCCATCCCGACCACCAGGGGCTCGCCCGTGACATCTGCCGCGACCGCGACATCCCGCTGGCCTGCCATGCCGACGACGTAGACGCGATGGAGGGCCGGGTGCCGATCTCCGGCGAGCAGCTGACCAACCCGGTCGTCAGGAGGCTGCAGGCCTCCTGGGAGGGCCCGCCCCATCCGGTCGGCCGGGTCCTGGAAGAGGGCGACGAAGTCGCCGGCTTCAAGGTCTTCCACGCCCCCGGCCATGCCCGCGGCGAGGTCATCTACTTCCGCGAAGCCGACCGGGTGACCATCTGCGGCGACGTGATCCGCAACCTGAACTACCTGACCGGGATGTCCGGGATCGGCGAGCCGCCCGAGATGTTCACCTACGACCCGGCCGAGAACCGCCGTTCGATCCGCAAGCTGGCCGACCTCAACCCGTCGGTGATCCTGCCCGGCCACGGCCCGGCGGTGACCGACATCGCCGACTTCGAGCGGTTCGTGGGCGAACTGCCGGCCGACTGACCCTGCGGCGCGGGAGGGCTTCCGGCGCCGGACGCCGCCGCTCAGGTGGGCTCGGCGCCTCCGAGCCTGCGCCTCAGGTAGGCCTCTCCCGCCTCGACCGATTCCGGGTCCCGGGTCGCCGACAGCAGCACGTCGGCGTCGTTCAGCGCGCTCCGTGGATCGGCGATCGCATCGGTGACGGCGTTGACCTGCCGCTTGGTCGCCGACAGCGCGAACTGCGGCTTCGAGGCCAGGGTCTGCGCCAGCTCGTCGACCTCCCGATCGAGCCGATCCGGGGCGGTCACCCGGTTCAGGAGGCCCGAGGACCGGGCCTCGTCCGCCCCGAACGGGCGACAGGTCAGGACCAGCTCCTTGGTCAGGGCCGGGCCGATCTCGCGGACCAGGCGCGGAATGCCGCCCCAGGCCAGCGGAATGCCGAGATCGACTTCGGGGATCGAGAAGACCGCATCCGACGCGGCCAGCCGAACGTCGCAGGACGCCGCGAGGACCAGTCCGCCACCGACGCAACGACCCTGGATCGCGACGACGGTCAAGGCCCGCATCCCGGCGATCGCGTCGGCCATCACCCTTCCCCGGTCCGCGGTCTCCCGGACCAGGGACGGCTCGGTAGGGGCGGTGAACTCGGCCAGGTCGAAACCCGAGCAGAAGGCCCGGCCGGCCCCGCCCACTCTCACCACCTTGACCTCGGGCCGGCGGTCGAACCAGGCGGCCGCTTCGATCAGCTCTTCCAGCGTCGCCCGGCTGAGCGCGTTGAGCTTCTCGGGGCGATTCAGGGTCAGCCGTCCGACCGGGGCCGAGCCATCCAATTGCAGGAACTCCGGCATGTCGGTCCCAAGGCTATCGGGACGGCCGATCACCGGCCGCAAGCCCGGGCCGGTGCGGACCGCGGCCGGCCGGAGTCTCCTTAGGCCCGCACGCTGTCATGATTGCCTCATGAGCACCGGCACCAGGAGTCACCCGCTGTTCGCCCACGTATACGCCCACCTCAGTGGCCGGATGGAACGGGAACTGGGGCGCTACCGCGAAGAACTGGTCGGTGACCTGCCGGGACGGGTGCTCGAGATCGGAGCCGGGGACGGGATGAACTTCGCCCACTACGGCCCGGCGACGGAAGAAGTCGTCGCCGTGGAACCGGAGCCCTATCTACGCAAGAAGGCGGCCCCGCGGGCGGCGGACGCGGTCCCCGAGATCTCGGTGGTCGAGGGGACGGCCGAAGCGCTGCCGTTCGAGGACGACTCGTTCGACGTCGTCGTGGTCTGCCTGGTGCTCTGTTCGATCGGTGATCTGACCGACGCGCTCGACGAGGTCAAACGGGTGCTCAAGCCGGGCGGTTCGCTGCGCTTCTTCGAGCACGTCCGGTCCGACGACCCCAACAAGGCCCGGATCCAGACCGGACTCGACCGCAGCGGGATCTGGCCCCGCCTGTCCGGGGGCTGCCACTGCAGCTGCCGGACCGTGTCAGGGATCGAGCAGAGCGGCTTCGAGGTCTCGGAGATCAGGGAGTTCGAGACAAGGCCGAACTGGCTCCACACCAGCCCCAGCGTGCTCGGCACGGCGGTACCGGCCTAGCGGGGCCGGGCCCGGTCGGGACTAGGCAGACCCGGGCCCGAACGCCTCGATGATCTTCTCGCTGTACTCGGCGACCTGCTCGTCGGGGATGAAGTAGGTCGGGGCCCCGGGGAAGACCGCATCGGCGAAACCGGCCACCTCCTCGACCTTGGCCCTGGCCTGGTCGGGCGTGCCGACCGCGCAGTAGGTCTCGACCATCTCGTCCGGGATCGCCGCGGCGACCCCCTCGATGTCTCCCCGCTTGAACGCGGCCGCCGCATCGGCCGCGTTCTGCCCGAAGCCGTGCAGCTCGTAGAGCGGCATGTAGGTCTTGACGGTCGAGTAGAACGCGACGGTCCGCCGGGCCGCGTCCAGCCCGCGCCGGTAGTCGTCGTCGATCGCCACGGTGACGCTCGGCAGGTAGGTGAAGTCGGACCGCTTCCGGTTCGAGCGGGAAAGACCCAGCTCGAACGCCGGCACGATCTCCCGCTCGATCCAGGTCGCCGAGCAGAGCGGGTGTCCGATCAGGCCGTCGGCGACGTCGCCGGCCATGCGGGCCATGCCTTTCTGCACGGCCGCCGTGTAGATCGGGATCTCGGGCCGGACCGGCGGCGTCGAGCGGTACCAGCCCCTGATGTCGAGGTCGTAGTACTCGCCCCTGAACGAGACCGGCTCGGCCGCCGCGGCTGCCGCGACGATCGCCCGGACCGCCTCGATCGTTTCCCTGAGATGGGGCGCCGGGCGGCCGTACTCGGCGTTGTGCCAGGTCTCGTTGAGCCGCTTCACTCCCGGTCCGAGGCCGAGCCGGAAGCGGCCGCCGGAGATCTCGTCGATGTCCATCGCGCTCATCGCCATGGTCATCGGGCTGCGCACGAAGCCCCAGGCGATAGCCGTGCCCACGTCGACCGTTTCGGTCTCGGTCGCGAGGTAGGTCGTCTGGGTGAACGCGTTGCGGAACAGCTCGATCGCCCAGACCGATTCAATCCCTCCGGCCTCGGCCTTGCGGGCGAGCCTGGCCATGTCGCCCGGCGTCTTCCCCGTAACGCCGACCGAGATCCGGTCCATCGAGGTCATTGCGGAATCAGCCCGCCCGCCGCCTCTCAGACCCGCTGGATCAGGGTGCCGGTCCCGATGCCGCCGCCACAGCACATAGTGACCAGGCCGATCTCCTGATCGGTCCGCTCCAGCTCGTGCAGCAGGGTGGTCGTCAGGCGGGCGCCGGTCGATCCCAGCGGGTGGCCCAGTGCGATCGCACCGCCGTTCACGTTGACCCGGTCCATGTCGGGCGAGTGCTCGCGCTCCCAGGCCAGCACCACCGACGCGAACGCCTCGTTTATCTCGACCAGGTCGATGTCGTCGATCGACATCGAGTTGCGCTCGAGCAGAGCGGTCGTGGCCGGGATCGGGCCGGTCAGCATCATCACCGGATCGACGCCGACGCCGGTCTGGTCGAGGATCTTCGCCCGCGAACGGAGGCCGAGTTCGTCGGCCTTCTCGCGGGTCATCAGCAGGACCGCGGCGGCACCGTCGGAAACCTGCGACGAGTTGCCGGCGGTGATCTTCCCGTCTTCCTTGAAGGCCGGTTTCAGTTCGGCCAGCTTCTCGACCGTGGTCCCGGGACGGATTCCCTGGTCGGTCGTGTAGGTGTCGCCGTTGACTGAGAACGGGGCGATCTCGCGTTCGAAGCGGCCCTCTTCGGTCGCCTGGAGCGCAAGCTGCTGTGAACGGGCCCCGAACTCGTCGAGTTCCTCGCGGGAGATGTCCCACTTATCGGCGATCATCTCGGCCGACAGGCCCTGGTTGACCAGGTCGTACTTCTCGAGCAGCGCCGGCGAGTAGGCCCATCCGTACTCGCCCATCACCTTGGCCGCGTCCCCGAACGAGATGTGGCCCATGTGCTCGACCCCACCGCCGATCATCACGTCGTGCACGCCGGAGGCGATCATCGCGGCCGCGTAGTTGATCGCCTGCTGGGCCGAGCCGCACTGGCGGTCGATCGTGGTGGCCGGCGTCTCGATCGGGAATCCGGCCTCCAGCCAGGCGTTGCGACCGATGTTGAGGCTCTGCTCGCCGAACTGCTGGACGCAGCCCGCAACCACGTCTTCGACCTCGGCCGGATCGATCCCGGCGCGGGAAACCACCTCGGAATAGGCATGGGCAAGCAGGGTCGACGGGTGGGTGTCCCGGTAGTAGCCCTTTTCCTTGTGGCCGCGTCCGACCGGGGTACGGACCGCCTCAACGATCACGACTTCGCGTCCGCCAAACTTGCTCATCGAAAACCTTTCGTCAATATCCAGTGACTGTGACCGCCAGAAGCGGGAAACCGACCTCGAACGATACCTGATTGACTGATCAGTCAAGTCCGGGTCCGACACCCCGTCGAGGTTCAACCGATGACTGACGCAGACCAGAACGGCACAAGCGAGCCATATGCGGTGATCGCCGTGGCGGGCAGCGGCGCGATCGCCACCGGACTGGCGTCGCTGGCCAGCTGCCATGCCGAAAAGGTCTGGCTCCTGGCCCGCAGCACGGAATCGGCCCGGCGCGCCTCGGAGTCGATCGGAGCCAGTTGCGAACGGATCCAGGGCGCCGACGCCGACCGGGTGACCGCCACCACGGATCCCGGCGACCTGGCCGGCGCGGAGCTGGTCGTCGAGGCGATCGTCGAAGACCTCGAAGTCAAGGCCGGCCACCTGCGTGAAATCGGCGGGCAGGCCCCGCAGGCGGACCTCGCCACGACCACTTCGTCGCTCTCGATCGGTGAGCTCGGCAGGGCCGCCGGGCTCGACCACCGGCTGTTCGGACTGCACGTCTTCAACCCGGTGCCGGTGATGAACCTGGTCGAGCTCTGCCTGCCGGACGGGCTCGATGAGGGAATCGGCGAACGGGCGAAAAAATGGTGCGCCGGGATCGGCAAGACCGCGGTCGTGGTACCCGACACACCGGGCTTCGTGGTCAACCGTCTGCTCTTTCCCTACCTGTTCGATGCGGTGCGCTTCCGCGAGCGCACCGGGATGAGCCCCGAAGGAGTCGACACCTGCATGACGCTCGGAGTCGCGCATCCGATGGGCCCGCTGGCCCTACTCGACCTGATCGGTCTCGACGTGGCGACCGAGATCGGCAAGGCGCTCCACGCCGACTCCGGCAACGACGAGCACCTGGCACCGGCCTCGATCGCCGACCTCGTGGCCGCAGGACACCTCGGCCAGAAGAGCGGCCGCGGCTTCTACGACTACGACTGAACCGGCCTAGGGCCGGTTCGGCCGCAGGCGGTCGATCTCGGCGGCCAGCCGGAAGTCAGCCTCGGTCAGGCCCCCTTCGGAATGGGTCGAGATGCTGACCTCCACCCGGTTCCAGGAGATCGAGATGTCGGGGTGGTGGCCCATCCGCTCGGCCGGCTCGACCACCGCGTCGACGAACGCGACCGATCCCACGAAGTCGTCGAACTCGAATTCCCGCACGATCTCTTCCCCGCGGCGCTTCCAGCCGGGATGGCCGGCCAGCGCCGCGTCGATCTCCGGTTCGTCGAGCAGGGTCATCCCGACCCCAGTGTAAGCGCCCCGAAGGTGGCCCCGGTGAACGGCTCGGCCAGGCTGAGGGCCAGCACGAACGAGACCACGGCAATCGCCACCATGCCGCCGTATTCGATCAGCTTGGCGCTCGGTCCGAGCCGGCCGCGCTCGCCGGCCACGATCAGCAGCCCGCAGAGCAACCCGCCGGCCAGGCCGCCGAGATGGCCGCCGATGCTGATCCCCGAGATCGTGAAGGTGAGCAGCAGGTTGATCCCCAGGATCAGCCCGATCTGGCCGGCGATGTGGTCGAGTCCGCGGCCGCGGGCGATGATGAAAGTGGCGCCGAAGATGCCGAATACGGCCCCGGACGCGCCGACCGTGACCACCAGGTTGCTCGAGAGCAGCACCGCACCCAGCGAGCCGGCCAGCAGCGAGGCGAAATAGACCATCACGAAGCGCAAGGTGCCGATCGACGGCTCGAGGATCCGGCCCAGGAAGTAGAGCGCGATCATGTTGAACGCGAGATGCATGATCCCGGCGTGAAGAAAACCGCTGGTCACCAGCCGGTACCACTCGCCGTCGGCCACGTCAACCCCGCGCAGCCCGAAGTCGCCGACCATGCTGCCGCTCGCGCTGAAGCCGCCTGCACCGGTCGCGGTCTCGGCGAAATAGGCGAGCACGCTGATCCCGATCAGGACGAAGGTCGCCGGGCTGCCGCCGGCCGTGATCCCGCCCGCCGCCCCGGTCACCACCCGCGTCTTCTCCTGCGAGCACTCGGGGCAGCGCATGCCGACCGGGGTCGGGGTCATGCAGTCCGGGCAGATCGGACGGCCGCAGTTCGAGCACGAGACTCGCGTCTCCACCCGGGGATGGCGGTAGCAGTAGGCCAAGGACCGGAAGCCTAGTTGACCGCCGGGCTGGGAGAATGACCCCATGGAGAGGATCGGCTACACCCGGGTCTACGCGACCGTCACCGGAGTCCTGCTGGTCCTGCTCGGGCTGTTCGGGATGCTGGAGAATGCCGAGTTCGAGCAGTCCCGGCTGAGCTCGGAGTTGTTCGGGTTCTTCGCCGTCAACGGCTGGTCCAACACCTTTCACATAGTCGCCGGCCTGATCGCCCTGGTGCTCGCCCGCTCCGCCCCGCGTCTGTACGCGCTGCTCGCCGCGGTCGTCTTCATCGGATTGGGCGCGTGGGGGATCCTGGCCGAGAACGGCCGGCTCCTGCTCGGCGAGCTGCCGGCCGAGCGCACGGTCAACCTGTTCAACCTGCTGCTGGGGGCCGGCGCGGTCGCCGCCCTGCTCGCCGCCTACTGGGACCGGATAGCCAATGCCGGCCAGACCTTCGAGCGGGCAGCAAAGGACCGGCGGATCAGGCGGAAAAAGCGCAAGCGGGTGAAGCTCAAACGCCGGCGGGCCTCGAAAGCCGGACGGTGAGCGGGGCGGGGATCAGAGCCCGGTGCGGGAGCGGGTCTCGTTGAGCACTTCGCCCAGCCGCGAGCGCTGACGGCTGCGGCGCCGGAAGCCGACCACGACGAGCGCACCGGTGGCCAGCCCGCCGGCCGCCACGGCGACCACGGGGCGGACCCAGTTCCGGGGGTCGCGCAGCGATTCCATCTCGCTCGCGGTCAGCTCGTCCGCCCAGCCGCTCAGCTCGGAGGCCGCGGCCTCGCTGATCGCCGAAAAGGTGTCGTGCAGGCGATCCGACATCCGCTGCGGCGGCTCGACCGGGCGCAGGGCGTCATGGAGCAGGCCTTCCAGCCTCAATTCATCCATGTTCTGCCTCTTCCATCCGCTCCTGCAGCTGCTTGATCGCACGATGGATCAGTACCTTGGTCGCCCCGTCGGACTTGCCCATCGCCCGCGCGATCTCGCGATTGTCCATTCCGAGCGCGAACCGCATGACCAGGGCCTCGCGTCGCTCCTCCGGAAGCTCCTGGAGGTTCTCGATGACCGTCCTCAGCTCGGCCCTGCCCTCGACCACCGCCTCGGTCGAGTGCCGGGCCGCCGGTGGCTCGATGCTGTCCAGCGGGGTCTGGGGCTTCCTCGAACGGTCGCGGTGGTAGTTGGCGGCCAGGTTGTGCGCGATCCTGATCAGCCAGGGGCGGAGCGGCCGGCCGTCCGACTCGCGTCGTGCCCTGGCGTAGTGCCTGTACGCCTGGAGAAAGGTCTGCTCGGTCAGGTCCTCGGCGTCGTGGTGGTTGCCGATCCGGTAGTAGGCGTACGAATAGACGTCGCGCAGGTGCTCCCGGTAGAGCCGCTCGAACCCGCGGTCGACCTCGGCCTTCGATTCGTGCGGCCCATTGTCCGCACCGGCTTCGCTGTCCGGGCTCTCCGGAGACGGTTCGCTCACCGGGCCAGCCTACCCCGAACCGGCCGGGGCCCCGGGCCGCCGAGCCGGCGTCGAACGGAGTCATGCGGCCCTCCTCGAGTGACCGACCCGCCTCAGCGCCGCCACCCATTCGTCCGAGCTGATCTTTCCGGTCGCCAGGTCGGCCAGCCCCTGCAGCGCGTCGGCCCGGCAGCCGGCGGCCGCCACGGTGGCGGCGATCTGCGGGACCGAATCCAGTGATTCCGAGGCCTGTCCGATCTCGCCCGGGATCTGATCGGGAGGCATGCCCTTTCCGAGCAGCTCGCCGGCCCGGCGGTTGCGACTGCCTTCGGCCATCACGGTGGCCAGCAGGTCCCCGACCCCGGCCAGCCCGTTGAAGGTGTCGAGGTCGGCTCCCCGGACGACCGCAAACTCGACGCATTCGTCCCAGACCGCGGCGGCGGCGATACCGGCCGCATTCAGGCCGTGAGGCTCGGCCGCGGCGGCGGCCAGGACGGCCGCGTTCTTGGCGGCTCCGGCCATCTCGACCCCGACCACGTCGCGCGAGCGCTCACAGACCAGCCCGGCCCGGTCGAACACGTCCCCGAGCTGGGTCCGGAGGTCGGCGTCGCCCGATCCCAGGACCAGGGCGGCCGACCCGGAAACGGCTTCCCGGGCGTGGGCCGGCCCGCCCAGGCAGGCGATCCCCCGCGACTGGATCCGCTCCGAGACATAGGACGAGGGAAGCTGGCCCTTCGGAGCGACCAGGCCCTTGGCCAGAAGCAGCAGCCCGGCCCGCCTGCCGACCCGGTCGCCGACCGCCCCCACCGCCTGGGGATAGGAGGCCGAAGGCACGGCCAGGCAGAGCAGGTCCACCCCACCCAGTTCGATCTCGCTGGAGGTCCGGACCTCGATCGCGTCGGGAAGCCGGACCCCCGGCAGGTATTTGCCGTTCTCGCGGGCCTCGGAGATCGCCTCGGCCTGCTCGGCGGTCCGGGTGCCGAGCTGGACCTCGAGACCGCCCCGGGCCAGCAGCACCGCCACCGCAGTCCCCCAGCTGCCGGCCCCGATCACCGCCGCCCGGCGCATCGGCGGCAGCCCGCCGATGTCTTCCCATTGGAGCTCGACGTTCGGCCAGATCCTCGAGGTGACCGAGGCGGCCAGGGCCGGTGAAGGGTTTTCCGACTGCGGAAAGGCCATCGGCCGGCCGATCCGGATCCGGACCTTGCGGGGCCGGATGCGCCAGCCCCGGCGTACGTCTTCGGTTCCGCAGACCGCGACCGGGACGGCCGGGGCGCCGGTCCTCAGGGCCAGCCGACCGACCCCCCGCTTGGGCGTGCCGAGCGATCCCTTCCGTATCCGCGTCCCCTCGGGGAAGATGCAGACGGTCCCGCCCCGTGCCAGCACCGCCTCGGCGGTCTCGATCGCCATCTCGTCGGCCTCGCCCCTCCTGATCGGAAAAGCCCCGCAGCGGCTGAGGATCAGCCCCTGCCAGCGCTTCTCGAACAGCTCGACCTTGGCCACGTAGTTCATCGGCTTGCGCCAGGGCAGGCAGGCCCCGATCACGAACGGGTCGAGGAAGCTGCGGTGATTGGCGGCGACGATCGTGCCACCCTTGATCCGGGTGCTCTTGCGGCCCTGGCGGGAGAGCCGGAAGTAGACCAGGAACAGTGGTTGGAGCAGGCAGCGGGCAGCCAGATAGAGCACCCAGTTGACCCCGTGACGGCGCGTGTAGTCGTGGTAGGCAGCGAGCTGCTCCGAAGTCACAAGGTTGGTTACACGAGCGCAGGCACGGCGTTACACGCCGGGACGAACCGAACACGAGTGGCGCCAGACGGGCGATTCAGTACTGATCCGGTGGTCCGACCCGGCCGAGCCCAGACACCTCCGGGGGTCGGCCTTTTGGGTCACGCGAAGCCAGGCCCTTCTACGCCGCCTCTCCCGGGACCTCCTGCGCAAGAAGGTGTGGAAGGAGCGATTGGGCGCTTCCGGCTCACCGGGCGCGTCAGCCGCTGATCCGCCCGAAGTCGCAATAGACGTTGATTCCTTTCGGGCCGGCGAACCCGCCCAGCGTCATCCGGCGGTCCGACGCGAGCTCGATAGCCAGCGAGCTCGGCGCTCCCACCCCGACCAGGATGGGCGCCCCGGCAACCGCCGCCTTCTGGACGAGCTCGAAAGAGAGCCGGCCACTGACACAGAGGATCCCCCGCTCGAGCGGAAGCCGGCCGTCGATCAGGGCCCGTCCGATGACTTTGTCCATCGCGTTGTGGCGGCCGACGTCCTCCCGTGCCAACACCAGCTCGCCATCACCGTCGAAGAGGCCGGTGGCGTGAAGGCCGCCAGTGCAATCGAAGGCCGGCTGCTCGAGCCGTCCGGGAAGCGAAGCGAGCAGATCCCTTTCGACTTCCGGGCCCGGCGCGGCAGCCGGCGCCTCCACCGCGACCTCTTCCAGCGCGCCCTTGCCGCAGACCCCGCAAGACGAGGTCGCGTAGAAGTTCCGCCTGCCGGGCTCCCGGCTGAGCGGACCCTCGACCTCGACCGTGTTGGTCGCAAAGTCGGCGGTCGCCCCGGCGGAGTGCGCCGTTTCGATCAGGCCTTCGCCGAACAGGAAGCCGAGGGCCAACTCCTCGTCGTGACCCGGTGTCCGCATGGTCACCGCCAGCGGCTCGCCATCCACCCGGATCTCGAGCGGCTCCTCCACGGCGACCCGATCGGGAATCTCACCGTCACGGACGATCGCTGCGGTCATCCGGGCTTCGACCGCATCCGGGACCGGATCGAGACCGAAAGTGTGCGGGTCGCCTGACATCCGATCCAAGCCTACTTCGCCCGTCGTCCGGATCCGGCCCGATCGCGGGCGGCTGACCCGCCTCCGCCCCGTCCGGGCGACCCGATGAGGCACTACGATGAGGTTCGGCGCGAGACGACGCGCTCCCAACCTCCGGGAGGAGGCGCAAATGCAAATCAAGGCACTTCAGACCACCCCGATCAAACCGGGCTCGGACGGCCTTTCGAGCCGGCGTTTTCAGACTGACCTGTCAGACCGAGCAGATCCCTCGACGGGGTCCTCCAACCTGGTGCACCGCCGGTGTCGCAGAACCTCGTCGAGCTGATCCGCCGCCGCCACGCGGTTCAGGCGCCCACGGCGCTTGACGTCCTGAAGGAAGCGGTCGACGACCACGGCGAGGTAACCGACGCCGATCGGGTCCACGCCGCCGAGCTCTCCGGGCTGCCCGAGGCGGCGGTCTACGGCGTCTCGACTTTCTACGACGACCTGCTCGCCCCGCGCGGCCGCCGCCACGTGCGCGTATGCACCGGCACCGCCTGCTTCGCCGCTGCCGGCGAAGCCCCGCTCGAACAGATCGGCGCCGGGCTCGGGCTGAAGCCGGGCGAGCGCGATGCCGAGGGCTCCGTCTCGCTGGCCGAAACCGTATGCCTCGGCTTCTGCCACTCCTCACCGGCGGTCCGGGATGGTGAAACGATCGACGCCGGGACGGGCGTGATCGATCGCGTTCTCGGCTCGGCGACCCGCGCCGCGCCCGAGCCCGAGTGGGAGAGCCTGCTGCCCGAGCCGGTCCTCACCCGGCCCGGTGACTGGGCGGGGCTCCGCCGGGCACTGACCGAACTCGACCCCGAAACGCTGCTAAGCGAGGTCGAAGCAGCGGAGGTGCGCGGCCGTGGCGGCGCCGGCTTCCCGGCAGGCACCAAGTGGCACTTCGCCCGTGACGCCGCCGGGGAGGAAAAGTTCATCGTGGCCAACGGCGACGAGGGCGATCCCGGCTCCTACATCGACAAGTACCTGATGGAGCGCAGCCCCGAGCTGGTGCTGGAGGGGATGGCGCTGGCCGGGCTCGCGGTCGGGGCCGGCCACGGCTTCGTCCTCTGCCGCTCCGAATACCCGCTCTCCAAGCCGGCGCTGGAGACGGCGGCCGCGTCGGCCCGGGCCGAAGGTCTGCTCGGCGAGGGCATCCTCGGCACCGGATTCGACTTTGACGTGACCGTGATCGAAGGTGCCGGTTCCTACGTGGTCGGCGAGGAGACGGCGCTCCTGGCCTGCATCCAGGGCCTGCGTGGAACGGTCTCCGCGCGCCCCCCGTTTCCGGCCGAGCGCGGAATCCAGGGGATGCCGACCGTGGTCAACAACATCGAGACCCTGGCCAACATCCCTTACGTGGCGGCGCGCGGCGCCGGTGCCTACCACGGGCTGAGCCCCGACAGCGAAACCGCCGGTTCGAAACTGGTCTGCTTCAACCAGTGCTTCGCCAGGCCCAGCGTCTACGAGGTCCCCTTCGGGGCCACGGTGCGCAAACTCTGCCAGGAAGTGGCAGGCGGCCTGCGTGACGGGGCGACGATCAAGGCGGTGCAGATCGGCGGTCCGCTGGGCGGCATCCTACCGGCCTCACTGCTCGACACCCGATTCGATTTCGACGCTCTTGCCGCGGTCGGCTGCATGGTCGGCCACGGCAGCATCCTCGCCTTCGACGAGAGCACCTCCATGCGCGAGGTCGCCACCCACCTGCTTCGCTTCGGCGCAGACGAAAGCTGTGGAAAGTGCTTCCCCTGCCGGATCGGCCTCCACCGCGCCCACGAAGAATTCGCCTCCGGTGCTCCGGTCGACCGCGAGCGTCTCGAGCAGTTGCTCGAGACGCTCGAGCTGGGCAGCCTCTGCGCCCACGGTTCCGGCATGCCGGCGCCATTGCGATCGCTACTCGAGCACTTTCCCGAAGAGCTGGGGCTGGAATGAGCACGGTCACGGTCGATGGAGTCGAGGTCGAGATGGAAGCGGGAGCGACGCTGCTCGACGCCGCCAAGGCGGCCGGGCGCTGGGTGCCGACGCTCTGCTTCGACGAGCGGCAGGCGCCGTTCGGAGCCTGCCGGGTCTGCCTGGTTGGGCTCGCCGATTCACCGAAACCGGTGCCGGCGTGCACGACGCCCTGCCGCGACGGGATGGAGGTCGAGACCGAACAGCCGGCCGCCCGCCGGGTAGCCGGCGCCGTGGTCGAGCTGGCCCTCTCCGAGCTGCCCGGGCGACCCGCCGCCGGGACCGAGCTGGCCCGGGTCGCGGAGCGGCTGGACGTGACGGAACCGCGCTGGCCAGGCGCCGTGCACGAACGCAGAGGGGACCTTCGCCACCCCTATCTGGCCCTGCAGCACGAGCTGTGCATCTCCTGCGGGCGCTGCGTGCGGGCCTGCGACGAGGTCCAGGGGGCTTTCGCGCTGACCGCTACCGGGCGCGGCTTCGAGGCCAACATCGCCGCCGGCCTCGACGCCGGCTTCGAGGACTCCACCTGCGTCTCCTGCGGCGCCTGCGCCGACACCTGCCCGACCGACGCGATTACCGAGATCGGCCTGCTGCCACAATTGAGCGAGGAGTGAGAATGGCAGCCGTGACGACAACCTGTGGCTACTGCGGAGTCGGCTGCCGGCTCGAGGCGCTCGCCGACGGCGACCGCATCGTCTCGATCTCGCCGGCCCTCGACGGTCCCGCCAACGAGGGCCACACCTGCATCAAGGGCCGGTTCGCGCACGGCTTCACCCGCTCGCCCGACCGGCTGCGCACGCCGCTCATCCGCGAGGACGGTGAGCTGCGCCCGGCGAGCTGGGAGCAGGCGCTGGAGCGGATCGTCAGCGAACTCGGGCGGATCAAGACGGCGCACGGACCGGACGCGATCGCCGGCCTGGCATCCTCGCGCGCCACCAACGAGGACTGCTACGCGATGCAGCGCCTGATGCGGGCCGCGATCGGCACCAACAACATCGACAACTGCTCGCGCGTCTGCCACTCGCCCACCTCGTTCGCGTTGCGCAGGTCGTTCGGCCTCTCCGGTGCAACCGGCTCGTTCACCGACATCGACCGGGCCGAAGTGGCGCTGATGATCGGCGTCAACCCGACCCAGGGACACCCTGTCGTCGGTGCCCGGATCAAGCAGGCGGCACTGCGCGGCTGCAGGCTGATCACGATCGATCCGCGCCGGATCGAACTCGCCGACTACGGCGCGATCCACCTATCCCCGCGCGCCGGCACCAACGCCGCAGTCGTCCTCGGCCTCTGTCACGTGATTCGCCGCGACGGCCTGGTCGACCAGGAGTTCATCGCGGCCCGGACCGAAGGCTACGAGAGCCTGGCGGAGCTGCTGGAAAACTGCACGCCCGAAGCGACCGAGGAGATCACCGGCATACCGGCCGCCGACCTGGAAGCGGCGGCCCACCTCTACGGTGAGGCGGCCAGCGCCAGCCTTCTGTGGGGCCTTGGCGTGACCGAGCACAAGTACGGCTCCGAGGTCGTGCAGCTGCTCTGCAACCTGGCGATGATGACCGGCAAGGTCGGCAAGCCGGGCTCGGCGCTGTTGCCGCTCCGCGGCCAGAACAACGTTCAGGGATCGTCCGACATGGGCGCCCTGCCCGACGTCTATACCTCCTACCGCCCGGTCGACGACGACGAGGTGGCGGCCAGCTTCGAAGCCGAGTGGGGGGTGCCGCTCTCGCGCCGCAAGGGACTGACCATCCCGCAGATGTTCGACGCGGCGATCGCCGGAGAGCTGAAGGCGATGTACGTCTTCGGCGAGGACGTCGCCCAGACCGACCCCGATACCGCTCACGTCGCCGCCGCCCTCGAGAACCTCGAGTTCCTCGTCTGCCAGGAGATCTTCGAGAACGAGACGACCGGTTTCGCCGACGTCGTCCTGCCCGCTTCCTCCTTCCTCGAGAAGGAAGGCACCTTCACCAACGCCGAACGGCGATTCCAGGCGGTCGAGGCGGCGATTCCGCCGCCCGGAGAAGCGCGTACCGATTTCGAGATCATCGGCGAAGTCTCGCGCCGCCTCGGCCACGAGATGGGCTGGGAGTCCCCCTGGGATGCGCTCGACGAGATCGCCCGGTTGACGCCCCAGTACGGCGGGGTCAGCCGCAAGCGGCTCGGACGGGACGGACTGCAGTGGCCGGTCCGCGAAGACGGCACCGACTCACCGATCCTCTATGACGCTTCCTTCGACCGGCCCGGGGGACGCGGACACTTCGCCGCCCTGCCTTACAAGGCGCCGGGCGATTCCGCCGACGAAGAGTTCCCGCTGATTCTGGTCACCGGCCGCGTCTTGCAGCACTACAACGCGGGCACGATGACCAGGCGTACCGCCAACGTCGACCTCGTCGACCGGGACCGGCTCGAGATCCATCCCGACGACGCCGCCCGGCTCTGGATCGGCGACGGCGACCGCGTCTCGGTGCGAAGCCGGGTCGGCCACATCGAGATCGAGGCTCAGGTCAACACGCAGATCGAGCCCGGCCACGTCTTCACCAGCTTCCACTTCCCGGAGACCCGCACCAACCTGCTGGTCGGACAGTCGAGCGACGTCAACACCTCCTGCCCCGAGTACAAGGTTGTCGCAGTCGACGTCCGGCCATTCTCCGAGAATCCCTCGTTCGAGCCGGCGCTCGGCACGGCCGGCTGAACGCGGGACAGACCTGCTTGCCGGTCAGTCGTGATCCGGCTGCGACGTCACCCGGGGAGCGGTCAGGCGGGCAGCCAGCCTTCGGGCAGCGCCCCGGCCGGCACGTCGCCCGGGTAGTCGGGGAAGAAACGCATGGCGATCCGCTCGGCCGCGGTGCCCTCGAGCATCGGGCGCAGGTCGCCAATGGTAAGCAGGAGGCGCGTCGAAGGGGCGATCTGGAGGTCGGCCGCGGTCGGTGAGTCCCCGTCGATCAGGCCCTCGTCCGCGTAACGCTCGATCCGCTCGATCTCGTCCGGCAACGACGCAAGCAGCTCGTTCACGCTGACCGCGGTCATGTCCAGGGCCTTCCAGGCACCGCGGGTGTAGGCCATCGCGAAGTCGGTCCCGGCCGGGTCGAGGTCGTCCCCGCCGGAGAAGCTTCCCATCGCCCACGGGCGGAAGTAGAGTGCGGCGAACGGCAGCCTGCGGGCGCTCTCCTGGATCACCTCGTCTCCCCATTGCTCGGCCTCGCGCACCGCTTCGGCGATCGGCTCGGGATACAGCGGGTTTTCCGGCATCAGCTCGTCGAGCCGCCGCAGGATGGTCACCGATCCGTGGATGTCGTCGTCGCCGATGGTCAG
>JAGQUV010000165.1 GCA_020438295.1 Solirubrobacterales bacterium | reverse complement strand
TCCGGCTACCGGCATCGACCAGACGCGCAAGGATCTGGTCGGACCAGGCCGCGCGATCATGCAGTTCCACGATACGGCAGCCTATCGCGCGGGTGACGAGGTGGTGATCCTTGCGCCGGGCCAGGCGCCGAGCCAGTTCAGGGTTGATGGCCAGAAACTCGTGGCGACTGACACTGACCCGGAACTGGTGCGCGACGCGCAGGCCATCACGCAGTTGCCGGTGATGGCCTATCGGCGCGGCTGGTATCGCTGAGGGCGCGCCCCAGCGGGGAGTCCCCTGGCCTAGTAGCGGTAGTGCTCGGGCTTGTACGGACCAGCGACCGGCACGCGCAGGTAATCGGCCTGCTGCTGGGTGAGCACCGTGAGGTCGACGCCGATCCTTTTCAGGTGCAGGCGGGCCACTTTTTCATCCAGGTGCTTTGGCAGGATATAGACCTTCTTCTGGTATTTCGTCGCGTTCTGCCAGAGTTCCATCTGGGCGAGCACCTGGTTCGTGAAGGAGTTGGACAT
>JAGQUV010000164.1 GCA_020438295.1 Solirubrobacterales bacterium | reverse complement strand
ATCGATCCGGGCCGGGCTGCCGAGCCTGCTGCACACCGTGGTCGTGCCGTACCCGGCCGACCCGGTGTCGCCGGGCGCGATGACGTGGTCCGAGCTGACCGCCGAGCCCGGGCCGCTCGACTTCGAGCAGGTGGCGCCCGACCATCCGCTCTACGTCCTGTACTCCTCGGGCACGACCGGCCTCCCGAAGCCGATCGTGCACGGCCACGGCGGCGTGCTGCTCGAGCACCTGAAGGTGATGGGTCTCCACGCCGACATGCGCGCCGACGACCGGTTCTTCTGGTTCACGACGACCGGCTGGATGATGTGGAACTACCTGGTGTCGGGGCTGCTCCACGGGGCACGGCTCGTGCTGTTCGACGGCGATCCGAACCACGCCGGCCCGAGCACGCTCTGGGAGCTCGCCGCCGACGAGGGCGTCACGTGGATGGGCCTCGGTGCGCCGTTCATCACGGCGTGCCGCAAGGCGGGCATCACGCCGGGTGCCGACCTCGACCTGTCGGCCGTGCGCG
>JAGQUV010000163.1 GCA_020438295.1 Solirubrobacterales bacterium | reverse complement strand
CGGCTGGCCGCCGAGCGGGGCGCGGTGCAGGCGCGGCCGGGTGGCGCGGCCGGGAGCGCGGCTTCGTGAGCGGGGGGGCGTCTGCAGCCGGGCCGGACCTCGACGAGGTCGTCGAGCTGACCCGCGATCTGGTCCGGATCGACACCTCCAACCCTCCGGGCCGCGAGACGCCCGCGGCACGCCACCTGCTCGCCTACATGGAGGAGGCCGGTGCGGAGTGCGAGCTCGCGGGCCCGGATCCCGAGCGGCTGAACCTGATCGCGAGGGTGCGCGGCTCCGGAGAGGGCCCCTCCCTGATGCTGATGGGCCACACCGACGTCGTCCCGGCGCCGCGGGAGGGGTGGAGCGTCGATCCGTTCGAAGGCGTGATCCGCGACGGCCGCATCTATGGACGGGGGGTTGCCGACATGAAGGGCGAGTTGGCGGCCCGCGCGGTCGCGGTGGCGCGGCTCGCCCGCAGCGGTCGCATCCCGGCCGGCGACGTGGTGCTCGTCGCCGAGTCCGACGAGGAGCGCAACGTCTCC
>JAGQUV010000162.1 GCA_020438295.1 Solirubrobacterales bacterium | reverse complement strand
GATGTCTTCGAGAAGCGGTCACGGATTGTGCGGGCGATCCGCAATTTTCTCGACAAACGGGGGTTTATCGAGGTCGAAACTCCCACGCTGCAGCCGCTGTACGGTGGGGCGGCCGCGCGCCCGTTTACGACCGAGCACCACGCCCTCAGCCAGACGTTCTACTTGCGTATCGCCGTCGAGCTGTACCTGAAGCGCCTGATTGTGGGCGGATTTGATCGCGTTTACGAGATCACCAAGGATTTCCGCAACGAGGGGATTGACCGCAACCACTCGCCAGAGTTCACCATGCTGGAGTGGTACGAGGCATACGCGGATCATGAGCAGGTCATGGGCCGAACCGAGGAGCTGATCCGCGATGTCACCGTTGCCGTACACGGCGAGCCGCGCTTCACGCACCACGGCGAACTGATTGATCTGACGGCGCCGTTTGCTCGCAAGACGCTGCGGGAGGCGATCCGGGACGCCAGTGGTATCGACTACGTGAAGCTGCCTGACCGGGAGGAATTGCTCCGGGCGGCACGAGCCGCGGGCGCGGACATC
>JAGQUV010000161.1 GCA_020438295.1 Solirubrobacterales bacterium | reverse complement strand
GACCGTGCGCTGCCATGCAGCCTTGCGCGACAGACCCGTCTTGGCGCGCAGCACCTCGGCGATCTGGTTGCCGACGGTAAAGCCGGGATTGAGGCTGGTGACCGGGTCCTGGAACACCATCGCCACCTCGTTGCCACGAACGGCTTCCATCTGCCTTTGCGTCAGCGAACGCAATTCGGTGCCGCCGAGCCGGATCGAGCCGTGCGTGACCCGCCCGCCCGCGCCGATCAGGCCGGTAATCGCCAGCCCGGTAATGGTCTTGCCGCACCCCGATTCGCCGACCAGGCCGAGCGTTTCGCCACGGCCGATGCCAAGCGACAAATCGGTGATCACCGGCACTTCGCTGCCATCGCGCTGCGAGACGACGACTTGCAGGCCATCGATGCCGAGAACCTCGTCTGCTCGCACCTCGGATTGCACCCGACTGTCGTCAACCTTCTCCACCACCGCGAAACGCTTGGCGGGTGTTGCCGGCTTGACGCCGACCGCCACGCCCCTGCCGATGGAGTCGCGGATGACGTCGCCGAGCAGATTGACCGA
>JAGQUV010000160.1 GCA_020438295.1 Solirubrobacterales bacterium | reverse complement strand
GGTTGGACCGCCGACGCCGACGCGGTGGAGCTCCGTCAGCTCCGACGCGTGCGCGGCCCCGTCCTCGACATCGGCTGCGGGCCGGGCCGCCTGGTGGTGGCGCTGGCCGAGCGGGGCATCCCCGCGCTGGGGGTCGACGCCTCGCCCTCCGCCGTGCAGCAGGCCCTGCAGCGTCGGGCGACGGCGCTGGTCCGCTCGGTCTTCGACCCGATCCCCGCCACCGGCCGGTGGGCCACCGCGCTGCTGTTCGACGGCAACGTCGGCATCGGCGGCGATCCCGTCGCGCTCCTGGCCCGGGTGGCCGAGCTGCTGGCCCTCGACGGCCGAGCCGTGGTGGAGGTGGCCCCGCCGGGCACCGGCCTGCGGCGCTTCGACGCTCGGGTGGAGCGCGGTGCCGAGTGCACCGGCTGGTTCCCGTGGGCGGTGCTGGGTGCCGACGCCGTGGCCGAGGTGGCCGCGCCCGCCGGGCTGGTGCCCACCGATCTGCACGCCGACGACGGCCGCTGGTTCGTCGAGCTCGAACGCCGGGAGGCCCGATGACCAGCAC
>JAGQUV010000159.1 GCA_020438295.1 Solirubrobacterales bacterium | reverse complement strand
TTGCGGCGACCGGCCTGGTCGTCGAATGGACGAGCACCGGTCCGAGAGGCGGCGATGGCTCCGCCAACCGGACCTGCGGGCCATTGGACGTGTCGGTCGCGGAGATCGACGGTGGGCTCTGGCTGAACTGGGATGACCGGCGCATCGAGCTGACCCCGCAGTCCGCGCGCGCCTTCCGGGCCTGCAAGCTCAGCTAGCCGCCGCCGGCGAGCCGGACCCGGCGAGCGCTCGGACGGCTGCCGGAACCCTGGTACACTCGGCCGCCGCGGCTGTTGAAGCCCGTGCGCCAGTAGCTCAGCCGGATAGAGCGTCGGTCTACGAAACCGAAGGTCACAGGTTCGAATCCTGTCTGGCGCGTGACACGACTCGGGGCGAGCACCGTCGGCTCCAGCCCCCATCGACGGGGCAACCTGGCGGAGTCAACGCTCGGATGCCCGAGCACCTTCGTCCCTGACAGGGACGCTGCGAACATGCCCGCGTGCGCTGGACGCCTCCCATTCCGCGCTTTTCGCGCAAGTGGGCCCGCGTGTTGATCCCGTCATCAATGC
>JAGQUV010000158.1 GCA_020438295.1 Solirubrobacterales bacterium | reverse complement strand
CTTCGACGACAACCACATCAGCCTCGACGGCGCCACCTCGCTGAGCGGCAGCGACGAGACCCCGGAGCGCTTCGCCGCATACGGCTGGCGGGTGCTGACCATCGAGGACGGCAACGATCTCGACGAGATCCGAGCGCGGCTCACCGAGGCGGCAGACTCCGACGGGCGGCCGACCCTCGTTTGTTGCCGTACCGTCATCGGCTTCGGCGCACCGAACAAGGCCGGCAGTTCCAAGGCCCACGGTTCGCCGCTCGGCGCCGAGGAAGCCGCCGCCGCAAAGCGCGCGTACGGCTGGCCCGAGGACTCCAGCTTCCTGGTTCCCGACGAGGTCGCCGCCTGGGCGGATCACCTGCGCGCTCGCGGCGCCGACCGGGTGGCCTCGTGGAGCGAACGGTTCGCGGCGTACCGAGGTGAACACCCGGATCTCGCCGCCGAGTTCGAGCGGCGCATCAACGGGGGGCTCCCGGATGGATGGCGGGACGCACTCCCGTCCTTCAAGCCCGGCGAGAAGATCGCGACCCGCGCATCGGGCGGTACCGTGCTGAACGCA
>JAGQUV010000013.1 GCA_020438295.1 Solirubrobacterales bacterium | reverse complement strand
CGAAGAACAGCACGATCGCGAGGGCGAGCGAGAACACGATCGTCATGCCCCAGGCGAAGCCGCCGATCTCTTCCTGCTCGTCCTCGTCGGCCAGCTGGGCGTTGGCCGAGATCCCGAGCGCCCGGAACCCGATCTTCAGTGACTCGGCCAGCGCGACCACGCCCCGGACCAGCGGCCAGCGCAGGATCCGGGCCCGCCGGGCCCAGGGGACGACCGGTTCGGTGGTCACCTCGATCGCGCCCTCGGGCGTCCGCACCGCCACCGACCAGGTCCTGACCCCGCGCATCATCACCCCCTCGAGCACCGCCTGCCCGCCGACCGGGGCGTCGCGCTTTGCGACCAGGGCGCCGTCCGGCATCACCCGGGCGTCCACGTGAAGCTGTTCGGCGGGCCGGTCGGGCCCGCCGGGCCGGTCAGGAGTTGCCGGCAGTGGCCTTGGCGCGCTTGGCGGCACGGCGCTGGAATCGCTCGACCCGGCCACCGGTGTCGACCAGCTTCTGCTTACCGGTGTAGAAGGGATGGCAGGCAGAGCAGAGTTCGACGTGCAGGTCCGACTTGGTCGAACGGGTGTAGAACTGGTTGCCGCACGAACAGTGGACGTTGGCGATCGTGTACTCGGGATGGATGTCTGCCTTCATGGGATGAAGTCTAGAGAACCGGTCAAATCCATCGCTTCCGGGTCCGGAAAGTGCCCATATCCGGAAAAAGCGGACCCGGAATGCCCGGAATTGCCGCTCGGGGGCCTGCGGAGCCCCTTTCGGGCCCGAATATCCGCAAATAGCGGCAGGTTTTCCGTCCGACGGGGCGAAGAAACTTCCGTAACCCCTCAGAGGAGAGGATTTTTCTCATGGCCAGAGAGTTATTCGACCAAGCCCGCCCCCGCAGCATGAAGGCCCGGAAGTTCGCCGAGGCTTTCGCCGGTTGCGACGAGTGGGTGATCCCGCCCCGGAAGCGGCGGTCGAACTCGACCGAGCTGTTCGATGCCGAGGCGCTGAGCATGCGCCCGCTGCCGACCCCTCCCGGCATCCGGTCCGACTACCGCCGGGCTGCCTGAACCAGATAGTTCGCCGGCCGGCCCGGGACGCGGGCGGTCGGCTCAGGTCTCGGTGTAAAGCGGGCCGTCGCCGCCCTCGGGCAGGGTCAGCCTCCCGCCCTTGGCCGTGATCGCGCCGCACTGGACACAGTTCGACGCGGTCACGTGGACGTCGACCACGTCGGCGCCGGCCTCGAGCTGGTCCTCGGGGATCTCGTAGACCTGGGCCGGGCACATCGAGACCCAGGTCTGGGCCACCTCGCGCGGGACCTCGTTCTGGATCCGGATGTGGTTCGGCGCGTCGTCACGGGTCGCGTTGCCTGAGAGGAATACCGACGAGAGCTTGTCGAACGTATACTCGCCGTCCGGCTCCGGGTAGTCGTCGGCCGCCTTGCCGATCTCGACCTTGTAGCTGGCGTCGTCGTGGTTCTTCCAGTGGCCGCCGGGGAAATGGCCGCCGGTCACGGTCATCATCGAGGCCATCGCCCCGCCCACGAAGAAGCCCTTGGTGAACGGCTGGCTGGCGTTGCGGACCTTGTACAGGTCCTTCTCGATCAGTGAGTTGTGGACCTTGTCGTCGTAGGCCGAGAAGTCGACCGAGTCCTTCTCCAGCGCGTCGATAATCGCCTCGGCCGCGTACATGCCGGCGTGCATCGCGTAGTGGACGCCCTTCAACTCGGCCACGTTGACCATGCCGGCGTTGTCGCCGGCGATGCACATGCCCGGCACCGCCAGGCGCTTGGGCATCGACCAG
Organism: Solirubrobacterales bacterium; assembly: GCA_020438295.1. Lineage (GTDB taxonomy): Bacteria > Actinomycetota > Thermoleophilia > Solirubrobacterales > 70-9 > 67-14. The sequence continues at coordinate 42,777 of JAGQUV010000013.1, read as the reverse complement.
TAGCCGCCGGCCGGGATCGTCTTGGCGCCCCAGCCGACCCGCTTGCCGCCGTTGAGGATCTTCTTGACGAACGGGTGCAGCTTGAACTGCTGCAGGATGTCGTGGACCGACAGGGTCGCGTCGGTGTAGTCGAGGCCGACCACGAACCCGATGCAAACCTTGTTCTCCTCCATCGGGTAGATGAACGAGCCGCCGAACTCCTTGTGCTTGGCGGCCTTGCGAAGCGGCCAGCCCATGGTGTGGATCACCTGGTCCAGCGGCTCCTCGACCTCCCAGATCTCCTTGACCCCGAGCTCCCAACGCTGCGGATCGAGGCCGTTGATGTCGAAGTGGTCGAGCGCGGCGTAGGTCAGGTGGCCGAGCGTGCCCTCGGCCAGCACCGTCGCCTTGGCGATCAGGTCGGAGCCCGGCTCGAAGTTGGCCAGCTCCTGCCCGTCGCGACCGCGACCGCGGTCGCCCGAGCGCACGCCCTTGACCACCTTGTCCTCGACCAGCAGCTTGTCGGCCGCGGTTTCGGCCAGGATGTAGGCGCCCATCTCCTCGGCCTTCTCGGCCAGGAACCGGCTCAGCTTGGAGACCGAGGTGACGTAGTTGCCGTGGTTCTTGAAATTCGGCGGCATCGGCTTGAGCGGGAGTGCCTGCTTCTCGGTCAGCAGGTAGACCGCGTCCTTGGTCACCTCGCGGTAGACCGGCCACTCGGACCGGTCCATGTCGGGGAACAGCTCCTCCATGGCCGACGGGCGCATGTTGGCGCCGGACATCTCGTGCGCGCCGGCCACTTTGCCCTTCTCGACCACGGCGACCGGGACCTCGCCCAGTTGCTCGGCCAGCTCGGGCCGGTCCTCCAGCAGCTGCAGCAGCTTGACCGCGCAGGCCAGGCCGGCCGGGCCGCCGCCGACGATCGCCACGCCCACTTCGATGCGCTCGTCCTCGGGGTCGGTGGGGACGGCGATCACGTCATCGGAGTCGAACGGCGGCGGATACTCGCTGGGCGCTACGGGGGGCATGCTTTGGTCCTTTCGGGGACTTCGTCGAATCGGGGGAAAAGGGTAAGCCGGGCCCCGGTCGTCATCCGGTGACGGTCGGGGCCCGGCCTCCTCGTTACTTGCTGCGGTGCCCTGGCTAGCCCTTCTTGGCCTTGATGGCCTCGGTCAGCTTGGGCATGATCTTGTTCAGGTCGCCGACGATCCCGAGGTCTGAGAACTCGAAGATCGGCGCGTTGGCGTCCTTGTTGATCGCCACGATCGCCTCCGAGTTCTGCATTCCGACCTTGTGCTGGATCGCGCCGGACACACCGACCGCCAGGTACAGCTTCGGCGCGACCGTCTTGCCGGTCTGGCCGATCTGGGCGGCATACGGGTACCAGCCGGCGTCGACCACCGCGCGGGTGGCGGCCACGGCCGAGTTGCCGCCGAACGCGGCGGCCAGCGCCTCGGCGCCGTCGAAGCCCTCGGCCGAACCGAGACCGCGTCCGCCGCCGATCAGCACGTCGGCCGCCTCGATGTCCACGTCGGCGCCACGCTGCTCGCCGCGGGTGATCATCTCGGCCTTGGTCGACCACTCGGACAGCTCCACGTCGACGTCGACCACCTCGGCGCTGCCGCCGGTCTCCTCGATGTCGAACGCGTTCAGCCGCCCGATGATGATGCCGGGCTCGGATACGTATCCGACGTCGGCTATCTGGGAGTCCTGAAGGATCGGACGCTCGGCTACCAGCTTGCCCGAATCGACCTTGACCTTGGTCACCTCCATGGTGACCCCGGCGCCGAGCCGGGCGGTGAGGCCCGCCCCGATCTCGAAACCGAGCAGGCCGCCGCCGAACAGCGCGTAGGAGAAGTCGTTCTCGCTGATGACCTTGGCCATCACGTCGACGATCGGCTGGGCGAGGCCCTCGGGAACGTCCTTGGCCCGGTAGACCTTGGAGACCCCGTAGTTGCCGAGCGCCTGGGCACCGTCGTCGGAGACGTCCCCGACGATCACGGCCGCGGCCTCGGTCCCGAGCTCTCCGGCCAGTTTGCCGGCCTCGGACAGGGCCCCGAGCGAGTTCTTGTTGAAGTTGCCCTCGTCGTCATGCAGGGCGTAAACCAGGATGCCGGCCATCAGATCAGCTTCCTTTCGTCGAGCCAAGCAACGATCTTCTCGACCGTCTCGGCGGTGTCTTCGTCTTCGATGATCTCGCCCGCTTCCTTCTGCGGCGGCGGGTTGAGCGCCAGGACCGTGGTCTGGGAGCCGTCCTCGCCGACCTGGGAGGCCTCGATGCCGACATCAGTGGCCGACTTGCCGTCGAGCGGCTTCTTCTTGGCACCCATGATCGCCTTCAGGCTGGGGTAGCGGGGTTCGTTGATCGCGTCGCCGACCGAGATCACAGCCGGCAGGGCCAGCGAGACCGTGTCGTATCCGTACTCGGCCTGGCGCTCGCAGCGCAGCTTGTCGCCGTCGACGTCCATCTTGATGACCTGGGTCAACGACGGCATCTTCAGGTGGTCGGCCACGACCGCGCCGATCGTGTAGCACTCGCCGTCGTCGGACTGCTGCCCGAGCAGGACGATGTCAGGGCTCTCGGACTCGAGCACCTTGGCCAGGGCGAGGCCGGTGGCGCAGACGTCGGAGCCGGCCAGCGAGTCGTCGGCCAGGTGGACCGAGCGGTCGGCGCCGAGCGCGACGGCCTTCTGCAGGGCGCGCGCCGCGGAGTCGGGGCCCATGGTGACGGCAACCACCTCGTCGACCTGGAGCTCGCCGCCTTCCTTGAGCTGCATGGCTGCCTCGATGGCGTGGGTATCAAAGGGATTGAGGTTGTTCTCGCCGCTACGATCGAGCCGCATGGTGTCGGTGTCGATGCGTTTTTGTACCGCGGCGTCTGGCACCTCTTTCACCAGGACGCAGATCTTCAACTTGAGCCTCCTTAGGGGCTGTGTCGGATTGGCCCGGCCGCATGTTGCTTGGCGAGCCAAAAAACGGATGCGGCCCGCAATCTTACCGACCTGAACGCGAGATTGACTGACGAGTCAATCGGGAACCCCGCAAGCGTTCAGGCGGACGCGAGCCCGGTCAACTCCGCGCACAGTTCGTAGAGCCTTTTCCGGTCGTGGGCCGACTCCCTGGTCCGGGGGATCCGGTGCTTGGGGCGGGATTCGCGGTCCTGGTAGAACTCGCCGCCGGGGGCCTCCTCTTCGGTGGCGCCGGCCAGCCAGACCGCGGTGTCTCCGCCTTCGGCCGCGGTGCGGAGGATCGGCCCGACGATCCTGTTGAACGCGGGAAGGGCGTCGGTCACGCCCTCGGTGTCGGCCCAGCCGGGGTGCATCGAGCAGAAGACCGGGTCTCCGTCCTCGGCCCTCGACTGCCACTCGTCGGCCAGCATCACTTCGGCCCGCTTGGTGTGCGCATAGACGGCGGTCGGCTTGTACTGCTTGTCCTCGAGCTGGGGGTCTTCGAGGCTGAAGCCGCTCGAATACATGCCTCCGGACGACATCATCACGACCCGCTTCGGCGCCGCTCGGGTGCCATCCGAACCGCTTCCCGCGGAACCGGGACCGTCCGCTTCCGGAAACTGCCCTGTCGCATCCCCCCTCAGCGCAGGCATCAGCAGCTCGGTGAGCAGGAACGGGCCGAGCAGGTTGGTGGCGAAGGTGAGCTCGAATCCCTGGTCCGTGTGCACCCGTTCCGGGGGCATCACGCCGGCGTTGTTGATCAGCACGTCGAGCCCGGTTCCGCGGTCGACGAAGCCGGTGGCGAAGTTCCTCACCGAGTCGAGGTCGGACAGGTCGCAGATGTGGAGCCCCGGCTCCACCCCGGTTTCGATCTCGATCTCTGCCCGGGCCCGCTCGCCCTTTTCCCGGTTGCGGCAGACCATGTGGACGTGAGCCCCTCCCCGGGCCAGGTCCAGGCAGATCGCCTTGCCGAGGCCGGCATTGGCGCCGGTCACCATCACCGACCGGCCGTCGACCCGCGGGGTGTCCCAGCCGTGCATACGACGGCGCAGGTCCGACCCGATCTCGCTGAACCCCAGCACCACGGTGAAATCCATCGCCTTGTCGACCGCCCGGACAACGCCTTCTCTGCTCATCCTGCAAATGCTAATCAGGCGGCGGACCCGGCCGGGGGCTCTGCCGACGATGGCCGACCGGGGGCCGGAGCCTCCGGTTCACCTGCGGGCCGGCGCCGCCGATGCATGTCGGCCCGGAACTGCCGGGAAACGGGGCGACTCAGGCCCCGACGAGCGCGTTCAGGGCAAAAAGGTGGAACTCGGCCATCGTCACGAGGTCGTCGGTGCGGATCCGCTCGTCGGCCCCGTGCATCGAGTCGAGGTAGACATCGAGGTCAGTGGCGAGAACCGGAGCGAAGCCGTAGGCGACCGTTCCGAAGGCCTGGCGGACCCAGTGTGAATCGGTGAAGCCGGGAGTGACCAGCGGCAGCAGGATCGCTCCGGGCACCCGCTCCTCGACGTAGCGTTCGAGGATGGCATAGAGCTCGGTATCGGGAGGTGACTCGACCCCGCCGGCCAGCGGCTCGAGGAACTCGACCTCGTACTCGATCTCCGCGCCGCTCGCTCTCTCTGGACCGATCGCCGCCGCGATCTGGGCCCGGATGTCGTCCTCGGTGCTGCCCGGCAGGGCGCGACAGTCGCAGATCACGTCGGCGAACGGCGGGATCACGTTGGCCGGCTCGCCGGCCTCCAGACCGGTCGGCGTGATCGAGGTCGTGGTCATTGCCGGAACCAGATCGGCGAGCCCGGGGTGCTGGCGGCCCATCCAGTCGAGCCGCTCGGCATCGCTTCCGTCCGGGGCCCCCAGCGCATCCAGTGACCGGCGAACCGAGTCGGAAACGATCACCGGGACCTCACATGCGAACAGCCGCTCGACCACGGTAGAGGCGGCCCGGAGGGTGTTCTTGTCGCGATCCGGAACCGAGGCGTGACCGGCCCGGCCGTGTACCCGGATCCGCAATGAGGTGACCAGCTTCTCCCCGACCGAGACCGTGACCGCCCGGCCGCCGTCGGCCAGCTCGAGCAGCGATCCTCCGCTCTCGTTCAGGGCGAAATCGCTCTTCAGTTCGGGGCGCTCCCGGACCAGCCAGGACATGCCGACGTCGGAGACGTTGCGCTCCTCGTCGGACTCGGCAACCAGCACGATGTCGCCCTTCGGCCGGGCACCGCTCCGGGCGAACGCGGCCATCGCCACGGCCCGGGCGGCCAGCTCGTCCTTCATGTCAACCGCTCCGCGGCCGACCAGGTGGCCGTCGCGGAGGACCGCATCGAACGGGTTCACGGTCCAGTTCTCCGTCGGCGCCGGGACCACGTCGGTGTGGCCCATCAGCATGATCGAGGGTCCTTCACCGCTGCCCCGGATCCGGGCGATCAGGTTGAGCCGGTCCGGGTCGGGACCGGCCAGCTCCGTCTCGATCCCGGCCGCGCCGAGGTATCCGGCGACCAGCTCGGCGGCCGGCGTCTCGTTGCCCGGCGGATTTGAGGTGTCGATCCGGATCAGGTCCGAGGTCAGTTGGACGACCTCTGCTTCGAGGTCATCCCGGACCGGGCGGGGCGCCTGCGGCGGAAGCGCTCGATCGGGGACGGTCATCCGTTTTCGCCGTCCGGGGCCGCGATCGCCCTCGATGCGGCGGCCCGGACCCGCTCTACCGGGAACCGGTCCTGCATTGATCCGTCGAGGCGCTCGGCCGGGCGCGCGGCGAGAAGGCAGTTGTAGACCGCCTCCCAGCCGGCCTCCCAGCCGGCGACCAGATAGGGGTTCATCTGCTGCCAGGGGATTCCGCCGCCCGCGGCCGGCCGTTCGGGGGTCGAGCCGGAGTCGTCGGGCGCCGCGGTCGAGAATGCGATGCCGATCTCGCCCGAGCCCTCGCCGCCGTACGACCCGGCCCTGACCAGGCCGAGCAGGGGCCGGAGCGCCAGACGGCGTAGCTGGTGCGGGGTCATCGGGGCATCGGTCGCGCAGACCGCGATGCAGGAGCCCTGCGAGTCCGCTTTCCGGTCGGCCTGGTCGAGCCTGAGGCCCGGCAGGTCGAGGTACTCGCGGTCGCCGAAGTTGCAGAGCAGCAGAACTCCCACGTGGTGGTCACCGACCTTCCTGGATGCGGAGCCGATGCCGCCGGGGAAGTCGAAGCAGGTCATCCCGGTTCCGGCTCCGACCGAGCCCTCAGCGACCTGCTCGCCCAGGTTGCGACGGGCGGTCTCGACGTCGTCGGCGGTGACCGTGCGCGAGTCGGCCATCTCGCCGTCGTCGCACTCCCCCACCACCGGCAGCACGATGTGCTCGGGACCGCGGCCGGAGGCGGAGATCGCCGCCTGCAGCACGGTCCCGATCGCGTGCGAGCCGCAGAGGTAGACCGGGGTCTCCATCACCCCGCGTTCCTCGATCTCGAGCTTGGCGGTCAGCTCGCCGACCCCGTTGACGGTCGCGGTCGCGGCCGGGGTGGGCAGGAACGGCGGGGCCACCACGGTCACCCCGGAGCGCTGGCCACTGCCGGCCTGGGCGTGGCCGACCCTGACGCCGGGGACGTCGGTGATCGCGTTCTTCTCACCGGTCGGGACATGGCCGACCGGTCCCGCGACCTTCCGCCAGCGCTCGCCGCTCAACCGGGTTCTCCGGAGGTATCGGAGTATCCGGGGGCGGGGGCGCCCCCCTCGGCGGCGGCCGGGTCGTAGAGCAGGCAGGCGGCCTTGTGACCTGACGTGCCGACGTCGATCAGGGTCGGATCTACCTTGTCGCAGGGCTCGAAGCGGCGGGGACAGCGCGGGTTGAAGCGGCAGCCGGCCGGGACCCTGGTCGAGTCGGGGAGCTCGCCCTTCAACAGCTCACGATCTTCCCGTCCTTTTGCGGTGGGAACCGGTACCGCCGTGACCAGCGCCTGCGTGTACGGGTGTTTCGGGCTTTCAATCACGTCGACCGCGGTGCCCTGCTCGACGATCCGCCCCAGGTACATCACCGCAATCCGGTCGCACAGCGACCAGGCCAGGCTGAGGTCGTGGGTGATGAAGATCAGCGCCAGATTGCGGCGCTGCTGAAGTTCCAGCAGCACCGCCAGGATCTGCGAGCGGACCGAGGCGTCGAGCATCGAGACCGGCTCGTCGCAGATCAGGCCTTCTGGCTCGAGCACCAGCGCGGCGGCGATCGCCACCCGCTGGCGCTGCCCGCCCGACAGCTGGTGCGGATAGCGGTCGAGGAAACGGTCCGGGTCCATGCCGACGTCGCCGAGCGCCCGGCGGACCCGCTCGGTGTGCTCGGACCTGTCCACGTTCTGGACGATCAGCGGTTCGGTGACGATCGCCCTGACCCGCTGGCGGGGATTGAGCGTCTGGTACGGATCCTGGAAGATCATCTGGATCCGCCGGCGGAGCTCGGCCAATCCCTTCTTGCCGGTGGCCTCGTTGCCGTGCAGGGTGACCTCTCCCCCGGCCGTCTCCTGCAGGCCGAGCATCGCCCGGGCCAGGGTCGACTTGCCGCAGCCGGATTCGCCGACCACGCCGAGCACCTCGCCGCGGCGCCACTCGAGCGAGACCCCATCCAGTGCCCGGGCGACCTTGCGCCGCTGCCTGAAGTGGACCGACAGGTCCTCGACCGCCATCAGGTCTTCACCGGCGCTCGGATCCACCGCCGTCGTCTTCACCCCGTCGCTCACGCGTCCACCCTCACCTTCTGCGGCTCGACCTCGGGCCAGCTCGACCAGGGCGAGAAGTGGCAGGCCGCCAGGTGGTCGGGACCGACCTCGACCGGGGGCGGGTCTTCGAGGCACCTGTCGGTCGAATACGGGCAGCGCGGATGGAAGGCGCAGCCCCCCGGCGGGTCGCCGGGGTCGGGCGGCCCGCCGGGGATCGGCGGGGCCAGCCCGCGTCTGCCGCCGATCACCGGCAGCGAATCCAGCAGGCGCTTGGTGTAGGGGTGCTGAGGGTTCGAGAAGACCGTCTCGACCGAGCCGATCTCGACGATCCGGCCCGCGTACATCACGGCGATCCGGTCGCAGGTCTCGGCCAGCACGCCGAGGTCATGTGAGATCAGGATCAGCGAGAGATCGAGTTCCTCGCGCAGGCTTTCGAGCAGCTGCAGGACCTGGGCCTGCATGACCACGTCGAGCGCCGTGGTCGGTTCGTCGGCGATCACCAGCGAGGGACGGCAGGCAAGGGCGAGTGCGATCATCACCCGCTGGCGCTGGCCTCCGGAAAGCTGGTGCGGGTAGCGCTTGCCGAGTTTCGCGGTGAGGCCGACCGTGACCAGCAGGTCGTCGATTCGCGCCTTGACCTGCTTGCCGGTCACCTTGCGCTCATGTAGGCGGATCACCTCGCCGATCTGATCGTCGATGTGCTGGACCGGGTCGAGCGCGTTCATCGCCCCCTGGAAGACCAGCGAGATGTGGCGCCAGCGAACCACCTGCATGCCGGTCTCGGTCCGGCGGTGCACGTTGATCGGGTCTTCGACCCCGGGCGGGCGCAGCACGATCCCGCCCTTCTGCTTGAGGCCCTCTGGCAGCATCTTCATCAGGGCCAGGGCCGTGGTCGTCTTGCCGCAGCCCGACTCGCCGGCCAGGGCCAGTGACTCGCCCCTGTTCAGCTCGAAGTCGACCCCGTCGACGATCGGCTTGCCGCGGTGGGTGACCGTCAGGTCTTTGACCTCTAGCAGGCTCATGAGTGCGCTCCGTGCCGTACGCTCACGATTCCCGCCTGAGCCGGGGGTTGATGTATTCCTCGTAGAGGAAGCCGAGCAGCGAGACGGCCAGCACCAGCAGCGTGATGCAGAGCCCGGGCGGGATCACGTACCACCAGGCCCCGGCGCTCGGGGCGCCCGAATCGAACGCGTTCTGCAGCATCGTGCCCCAGGAGATCCGGGTCGGATCACCGAGACCGAGGAAGGCGAGCGCCGCCTCGGACAGGATCGCCACCGCGATGATCAGCACCGTGCTGGCAAAGATCAGCGGCAGCGTGTTCGGCAGGATGTGGGTCCTGATGATGTAACCGTCGCCGGCTCCGAGCGCCCGGGCCCGCTCGACGAACGAGCGCTCGCGCAGGGTCAGGACCTGGGCCCGGACGATCCGCCCGGTCCCGGCCCAGGAGGTGAAGCCGATCACCGCGATCAGCACGATCAGCGAGGGATCGAGCAGCCGGGCCAGCACGATCATCAGCGGCAGGGTCGGGATCACCAGGAACCAGTTCTCCAGTGCGTCGAGGATGCGGTCGGTCCAGCCACCGAAGTAGCCGCTGGCGATGCCGACCATCGAACCGAGCACGGCCGAGATGATCGCCGCGGCGAATCCGACCAGAACCGAGACCCGGGTTCCGACCAGCAGCTGCGAGAAGACGTCGGCCCCGCTCTCGGTGGTGCCGAGCCAGTGGTCGAGGCTGGGTGGCTGCAGCACGTCGAGGCTGGAGGCCTCGGGTTCGTACGGGGCGATCAGCGTCCCGAAGATCGAGACGAACACGGCGACCAGGATGACCGCCACCCCGAACCGGCCCCGCCAGGTGTCGGTCAGCAGTTTGAGTGCGCCGCTCTCCCTCATTTCGTCTGCACCCTCGGGTCGAGGTAGAAGTAGAGGATGTCGGCCAGCAGGTTGGCCAGGATCACCCCGAACGAGAAGATCAGGAAGGTCCCCTGGAGCACCGGGAAGTCCTTGTCGTTGATCGCCTGGAAGGTCAGCTCGCCCAGGCCGGGCCAGGAGAAGATCGTCTCGATCGTGATCGCTCCGCCGACCACGGCTCCAAACTGGATCGCCGAGAGCGTGACCAGCGGCAGCAGGGCGTTCGGGACCGCGTGCTTGCGGACCACCCGGTCCCAGCGCTGCCCGGTCGCCCTCTTCACGGTGATGAAGTCCTCGGTCAGGACGTCGACCATCGAGGAACGCATGATCAGGAAGTACTGACCCAGCAGCATCAGGGTCATCGCCGTGGCCGGCAGGATCAGATGCTCGGCGACATCGGCCGCCTCGGCCAGCCAACTTGAGAACTCGACCCCCGGCGTGACCTGGAGGCCCGACGGTAAGATCGGTATCCAGACCGCGAATACCAGGATCAGGATGATTCCGATCCAGTACTCCGGCGAGGCGTAGGTGAACATGCTGAAGCCGAGCATCGCGTCATCGGTCTTTTGTCCGCGCCGCGTGGCGGCAATCACCCCCATCCAGCTCCCGAGCAGGGTCGCGATCAGGGTCCCGGTCCCGACCAGCAACAGGGTCCACGGCAGGGCATCCAGGATCTCGTCGACCACCGGCTGCCGCGACTTCTGGCTGATCCCGAGATCGCCGCGGACCGTGTCGCCGACGTTGTCGGCGAACTGCCCGAGGAGCGGCTTGTCCAGACCGTAGTCGGCCTTCAGCTTCTCGATCTCGTCCGGGGTCGACTGGGGCAGGCGGGCGAGCTGGGTGGTCGGGTCACCCATCACCCGGAACAGGAAGAAGTTGAAGATGACCACGAACACCAGCGTGAGAATGGCCGCGGCCACCTTCCCCGTGAGCCAGCGCGCACTCATCTGCTGGCGCTCCTGGACCGGCTCACGGGGTTCTCCTCACTCGCTGTCCGGATCGTTCCCGGCTCCTACTTCTCGTCCTCGGCGGGCTCTTCGGGCTCCTCCGGCTCCTCCATCGGCTCCTCGCCCTCGGCCGGCTCGTCCTCCTCGAGCGCTTCGCCCCCGCGCCGGCGGGAACGGATCACCAGGAAGGCGACACCGGCGATCACGACCACCGCGATGATCGCGATCAGGACGCCAGAGCCGCCACCGCCATCATCGTCCGACGAACCGTCCGAGCCCCCGGTCGTGGTCAGGCTGAGCAGCGGCTCGTAGCCGGCCTGCTCACAGAACAGGTCGCCGTCCCCCTCGGGGCAGGCCACGTCCACCTCGCCGAGTCGGTCGGTGCGGTAGGCCTGCAGGTTGGGATCCTCGGATAGCACCAGGTACGGCACGTCCTCCTGAAGCAGGTCGATCATCTGCCTGATCGTGTCCTTGCGCTCTTCGGTGTCGAACGAGCCGGCCTGTTCCTCGAACAACTTGTCGTACTCGGGATTCGAGTAGAAGGCGTCCGACGAACCGCCGATCTCACCGGTAGTCATCAGGCTGAGCAGGAAGCTCGGGTCATAGGCATCACCACCCCAGCCCCAGATGAAGCTGTCGAACGCCGGCGCCGGCTTGCCGTTTTCCTGGCGGATGGTCAGCTCGGTCAGCTTGTCGACGCTGACCACCTCGACCTTGAACTCGATCCCCACCTCACGGGCCATCTCGGCGACCAGCTTCGCCGCCTGGATGTTGGACGGCGACTCCGAGCGAACGTAGAGATTGAACGAGAGCTCGTCACCGTCCTTCGAGCGGATACCGTCGCCCTCGCGGGTGTAACCGGCATCGTCGAGGATCTGGTTGGCCTTCTCCGGATCGAACGGGTAGGTCTGCTCCGGCTCCTGGTAGAAGTCCTGGTAGTAGGACGGCAGCAGGCCGTTGGCGACGAACGAGGTGCCGCGGTTGGCGATCTCGTTGATCTTCTCCCGGTCGACCGAGTAGGCGATCGCCTGGCGGACCGCCTTGTCCTGGATCGCCGGGTTGAACTCGGCGTCGGGGCACTCGGACTCCGGGCAGACGTTGAAGGCCAGCTCGGTGAACGACGGGGACGGGCTCTTGACCACCCCGATGTCGGGCTTGTCGGCCAGGTTGTCGAAGGTCGCCGCCGAGACTTCCGGGTCTACGTCGATCTCGCCCAGCTGCAGGGCGCGCTCCACCGCGTCCTGGTTGCCGTACTTGATGAACTGGATCTGGTCGAGTTTCGGTTTGTCCCCCGCGAACTCCGGGTTCCGGTCCATCTCGATGATCCGGCCCCGGTCGAACTCGGTCACGATGAACGGGCCGGTACCGACCAGCGGCAGACTCGGCTGGTAGGTGGTGGTCAGTTCGTCCTTCGGGACCTTGCCCCAGATGTGCTCGGGAAGGATGTAGATCAGCAGCCCACCGATGATCCGGGCGTCCGGCTTCTTGGTCTTGATCACCACGGTCTGGGGGTCCGGGGTCTCGATCGAGGTGACGTTGTTGGTGTAGCTGGTGAACAGCTCACCCTCGGTCGCCAGGTTCTCCAGGGTCCACTTGACGTCTTCCGACGTGACCGGCTCGCCGTCCGACCATTTGTGCCCTTCGGGCAGCTTGAAGGTGATGGTCTTCTTGTCGTCGGAGACCTCCCAGCTCTCGGCGATGCCGGGTGAGGGCGAGAGGTCGACCGGGTCGAAGTTGACCAGCAGGTCCCAGTTGATCGCCCAGATCGTGAAGTCCTCCTCGTCGAGCCCGACGAACGGGTTCAGCGTCTGGGGGTCCTGGGCCCAGCCGATCTTGAGGATGTCGTCGCCCCCGCCTTCGTCGGCCGCCTGCGCCATCGAGGTGGTACCGAACATCAAGGCCAGCGCGGCAAGCACCAGCCCGGCCAGCGTCCCCAAACTCTTCCACTTGATCACTGTCTTCCTCCTGGTTTAATTCCGGCCGGCTTGACTGCCGGCTCGGTCACTTCGAGAGTCTTGTTGTCGCCATCCAGACGCACCTTCGCGCCGAGCGGCATCGTCGCCATGTTCTTGCCGTGCCCGACCGGTACGTTTGCGATCGCCGGGATCCCCAGCGGCGCGATCAGCTCGTCCAGTAGTTCCTCGATCGAGAGCATCGATTCGGGGCCCTCGGGCGGCTTGGGCGGGAGCAGGTTGACGTCGGTCCCGAACACGAACCCGGCCGCGTTGTCGAGCTTGCCGGCCCGAATCAGGTGGTTCAGAAGCGTGTCGATCAGGTACGGATCGGTGTTGAGGTCCTCGGCCATCACCACGCAGCCGTCGGTCTCGACTTCGTACGGTGTGCCGATGCTGGCCGAGAGCAGGGTCAGGCATCCTCCGGTCAGGGTGCCCTCGGCCACCCCGCCCCCTACGGTCAGCACGTAAGGGTCGTCCGGATCCTCGAAAACCTCGCCCAGCGGCTCGGCCTGGAAGGCGCGATGGAACCAGGTCTCGGTACTGGCGGTCAACTCGTGCTTCTTGCGGGTGAAGCGGACGAAGTTCGGTCCGTAGAACGTGACCCAGCCGGCGTGCGCGGCCAGGGCCAGATGGAGCCCGGTGATGTCGCTGAAGCCGCACACGATCCGGGGATCGCCGATCGCATCCCAGTCGATCAGGTCGTGCAGACGGGCCGCGCCGTAACCCCCGCCCAGCGCGTGCACCATGTCGATCCCCGGCTCGCTCAGCGCCCACTGGAGGTCCTCCGCCCGCTCGGCGTCGGTGCCGGCCAGGTAGCCGTGGACGTTGCGGTGGTTTGGGCCGAAAATCACCCGGTGGCCGCGCGATTCGAAGTACTCGGTCGCCTGCTCGATCTCCGAGCGAGTCTGCAGCGGGCTGGCTGGGGCGACCACGGCGATGGTCGCCTTCTCGGGCAGGGCGGGGGGCTTGACCCGGCTCACGCGGCCTTCCTTTCGCCCTGTTCGCCGTCGTGCAGTTCGGCCAGCACCCCGGCGATCAGCTCCGGCGAGGCCCCGAGCGAGCCGAGGACCAGCTCGACGTGCAGGTCGGCCACCCGGTCCAGGCTGAGCGGGCCGCGCGGATCGAACCAGAGGGCGACCCCGGTGCACTGGAGCAGGATCGCGTAGGTCGCCACCCGGTCCTCCGAGGTCTTGAGCGTCCCGTCGTCGACCCCGGCCTCTATCAGCGACCGAAACCTCTCCTGGTAGTCGTCGCGCTTGGCGATCAGGGTCCGGCGCGGGTCGTCGGTCAGCGCACGGATCTCGCTGTCGGTGACGAACGCGGCCCGGGCGTGGAGCCCGTGGAAGACGACGTGCTCCCTGACCGCTGCGGCGAGCTTCGCGGCCGGGGTTTCGACCCGGTCCACCGCCGCCTCTACCGCTTCGGTCAGCTCTTCCATGAAGTCGTCCTGCAGGCCGATCAGGATCGCCTCCTTGCTTTCGTACCAGTGGTAGATCGCGGCCGGCTGGATCCCGGCGGCCGACGCGATCGCCCGCATCGAGGTGGCGTGGTAGCCGCGGTTGGCGAACAGCTCGATCGCGGCCAGGTCGATCGCCTCCCTGGTCTCCGGCCCGCGGCGGGTGTCGGAGTCGCCTTCGGGCACGGGCCCGTCGACCGGCGGCGCCGGCGCGGCCGTGTCCGGTGCGGCTGTCGGTTTCTCAGCCAAGGCCGAGCAGCTCCCGGGTCTGCTCAGAGTTGGCGACCTCGCGGCCGAGTGTCCCGGCAAGGTCGACCGCCATTTCGACCAGGGCCGCGTTGGACGGCGCGTGGACCCCGCGGCTGATGTAGGCGACGTCCTCCAGCCCTGTCCTGATCCCGGGAGCCCCTTTGAGCAGGGCCAGTCCGATCATCCGCCGGTGGTGGCGGCCGATGCAGGTCACGGTCCAGAAGGCATCGCCCGGCAGCGGCCGCAGCATCGCGTCGAGCGCCTCGGGCGAGGCGTCGATGCCGCCGGGAACCCCGAAGACCAGGTTGATCCGCAGCGGTCCCGGCAGGATCCCCTGCTCGATCCAGCGGACAGCGCTGACCACGTGGCCGACGTCGAAGCACTCGACCTCGAGCGCGATCCCGTAGTCCAGCGCCTTGGCGACGATTCCCTTCCCGGCCGGCGGCGGCGTGATGAAGGTCTCCTCGCCGAAGTTCATCGAGCCCGACTCGACCCCGGAGATGTCGGGCCGGGCTTCGAGGCCGGTGGTCCGCTCGTCGATCGTCATCTCGTTGCTGCCGCCGGTCGAGACCATGGTCAGCAGGTCGCTGTCGCGGCGGATCCGGCCGATCACGTCTTCGAACAGCTCGGGGCGGCCGCTCGGGGTGCCGTCGTCCTCGCGGACGTGCAGGTGGACCACGGTCGCCCCGGCCTTCCCCGCCTCGACGCTGGACTCGGCGATCTCGGCGGTTGTGTACGGGATGTTGGGGTTGTTCTCGCGGAAGACGTCGGCCCCGGTGACCGCCACGGTCAGGACCACCGGATCGCTGTCCCAGCTACCCACGGTCGACCTCCCGCTCACCGGCAGGCATCAGGGCCGACCGTTCGCGCCGGGTGATCGGCCTCGAGCCCGGCAGGGCCGGGTCCCACATGACCAGCCCGAACTCGGCCTCGACCGCCACCTCGCCCCGGTCGTCGATGATCCGCTCGCTGGTGGTGAAGCTCGAGTTGCCGAGTTCCCGCACCCCGCATTCGACCGTCACCGAATCCGACTCCAGCCTGATCTCCTTGCGGAAGGTCACCGAGCACCGCCCGACCACGTAGTCGACCCGGCCGATCTCACAGCTCTCGAGGAAGGCGTCACGGCCCTCCTCGAGATAGGTCAGCACGACCGGGTGGTTGACGTGCCCGAGGCCGTCGAAGTCCCGCCAGCGAAGCTGCACCTCATGGCTCTTGACCGCGTTCATGCGGGGCTCCCGGCCTCGACCCCGAAGGCCTCCCGCAGCGCCGGGCTGCGGCGGAGCAGGTCGAGCGAGTAGGACCCCATGTCGGGGGTGTAGCCGCTGCCGATCAGCATGCGGAGGTCAGTACCGAGGCCGTCAGCCGTCAGCGCCGCGGTCGAGAAGTTGGTCGCCATCGAGAAGAACAGCACCGTGCCGCCCTCGCGGGTGAGCACGATCGCAGCCGACTCGCAACCGGTGGCATTGACCACCACCACGGTCAGGTCGGCCGGCTCGCCGCCGGCCCCGCGGTAGTCCTCCAGCGCACCGATCGGATCGGTCAGGTCGGTAGTGACCGCGATGTCGCAGAGCCCGAGTTCGGCCAGCCGCTCGATCGATGCCGCGTCGACGTCCACCCCGACCACGGTCCCGTCCGGCATCGCGTCGCACGCGGCGGCCATGGCCAGCTTGCCGCCATGGCCGGCGCCGAGCACGCAGACCGTCCCCTCGGCCGGGGCCAGGTTGCGGACGTGCGATCCGGCACCGTAGACGTCGTAGACCTCGAGCGCGGTGGCCAGCGGCAGGTCGTCGGGCAACGGCCCCCACGGGGCGCTGTCGTTCACATACGCCGTCCCGGAGACCTCTACCTGGGCCAGGTCCGGATCGAGGTTGGTCACCTGGTCGATCCGCAGCGGGGTCAGGGTGAGCGAGGCGAGGGTGACGATCCGATCGCCGACCTGGGGCGGGTCGGTGAAGTCGTCGCCGACCGCGGTCACCGTGCCCAGGGCGACTCCGCCGGAATCGGTCTCGGGATTGTGCATCTTTCCCCTGAACCCGACGATCTCGACGATCCGGTGGGCCATCGCATCCGGGTCTTCCCCGCTCCGCTCCCGGATGTTCCTGAACGAAGTCGAGTCGAGACAGAGCCGTTCGACCGCGATCTCGAACTCGTGGGACCTGACCGGTCCCGACGGCTCGAGCCGCGCCGCCGACTGTGGCAGCGATCGTGCGGGTTCGATCACCCGATCACATCCGAACCGCCGCTCGATCATAGAAATATCCTCAACCCGATCCCCTCGAACTTCATGAACGATCGTTAGGCTAGACGCGGGTGGACCGTATGTCAAGCGAGCTCGAACAATTGCCCTTTGTCTGGAGCGATGCCTGCCTGAAACACGAACCGGGGGGCGAGGTCTGGGTGGGGGTCAAGACTCCCGGGACCGAACTGGCCGAGCGGGCCGTGGGGATCCGGGCGGCCCTGGCCGGAGCCGGCGCCCGCGAGGTCGAGGCCGAGCCGCATCCGGACCGGCTGCTGGAAACGATCCACGACCCGGCCCTGCTTGAATACCTGGCCCGGGCCTGGTCCGATTGGCAAGCGGCCGGCCTGGAGCTGGATCCCGGCCAGAACAGGGTCGTCCCGTACCTGTTCCCGCACCCGGGCCTGACCGGGGGGATAGAGCCCACGGAGCCGCCCGCGGTGAGCGCCCGGGCCGGCCTCTTCTGCTTCGACACGATGACCCTGGTCGGCCCCGGGACCTGGGAGGCGGCCCGGGCTGCGATCGACGTCGCGCTGACCGCGGCCGACCTGGTCGCCGGAGGCGAACCGGTCGCCTACGCCTGCACCCGCCCTCCCGGCCACCACGCCGCCCGGTCCGTGTTCGGTGGTTCCTGCTACCTGAACAACGCCGCGGTCGCTGCCGCCGGTCTCCACGAATCGATCGGAAAACCGGTGGCGATCGTCGACATCGACGCCCACCACGGCAACGGGAGCCAGCAGATCTTCTACGGGGACCCGGCCGTCCTGACCGGCTCGGTCCACGTCGATCCGGGCGCCGGCTGGTTTCCCCATTTCGTGGGCTTCGCTTCGGAGCAGGGGACCGGGGCGGGCCGCGGCGGCAACCGCAACCTGCCACTCGCCCCGGGCACCGGTGACCCGGGGTGGCTGACCGCGGTCGAAGGCCTGATCGGCTGGGCCCTGGACGGGAAGCCACGCGCGATCGTGCTCGCGCTCGGGGTCGATGCCGCGGCGTCCGACCCGGAGAGCCCGTTCGATGTCACCGCGTCTGCGTACCGCCGTGCCGGCGAGCTGATCGGCGAGTCCGGCCTGCCGGTAGTGGTCGTCCAGGAGGGCGGCTACGACCTCGAGACGATCGGCCGGTTGGTGCTGGAGACGCTCTGCGGCATCCGGGAAGGTCAGGGCCGCTGACCGTGCCGCAGACGCGGCCGAGGCTCAGACCTGGCCGCGGCGGCGCTCTCCCACCCCGGTCCGGATGTACTCGACGATCTGTTCGACCCCGGTCCCCGGGGTGAACACGCCGTCCACCCCGAGCCGCTTCAGCTCGGCGATGTCATCGGCCGGGATCGTGCCGCCCACGGTCAGCAGCACGTCGTCGATCCCCTGCTCACCGAGCAGCTCGACGATCTTCGGGACCAGGGTCATGTGTGCCCCGGACAGGATCGAGACGCCGATCGCGTCGGCATCCTCCTGAAGCGCCGTCTCGGTGATCTGTTCCGGGGTCTGGTGGAGCCCGGTGTAGATCACCTCCATACCGGCATCGCGCAGCGCCCGGGCGATGATCTTCGCCCCGCGGTCGTGGCCGTCGAGGCCGGGCTTGGCGACCACGACCCTGATCCTGCGCCCGGTAGACGGCTCCGCCACCGCGCTCACCGGTCGATCCCCGCTCTCCGGCCCGGATTCATAGCTAGAAGACCGGGGTCTCCGTATAGGTGCCGAACACTTCCTGCAGGGCCGCGATCATCTCGCCTTCGGTCACGCGGGCCCGGGCCGCCTCGAGAATCGGGTACATCAGGTTGCAGTCGTCGCTCGCGGCCACCCGCCTGAGCTCGGTGAGCGTCGCCTCGACCTCGCCCGAATCGCGGGCCGCGCGGGTCCTGGCCAGCCGCTCGATCTGTTTCTGCTCCAGCGCGGGGTCGACCCTGTGCAGCGGGACCTCCTCCTCTTCGGTCTGGTACCGGTTGACCCCGACGATCGTGAATTCGCCGTCGTCGAGCTGGCGCTGGAACTCGAACGCCGACTCGGCGATCTCGCGCTGCGGGTAGTTGCGGCGGATCGCTTCGACCATGCCGCCGAGTTCGTCGATCCGCTCGAAGTATCGGTAGGCCTCGGCCTCGAGCTCGTCGGTCAGGTTCTCTACGAACCAGGAGCCGCCCAGCGGGTCGGCGGTGTTGGTCACCCCGGTCTCGTGGCTGATGATCTGCTGGGTCCTGAGCGCCACCCGGACCGCCTCTTCGGTCGGCAGCGCAAGCGCTTCGTCGAACGAATTGGTGTGCAGCGACTGGGTTCCGCCCATCACTCCGGCCAGCGCCTCGATCGCGGTCCGCACGATGTTGTTCAGCGGCTGCTGCGCAGTCAGCGACACCCCGGCGGTCTGGGTGTGGAAGCGCAGCCGCATCGACTCGGGCTTCTTCGCGCCGTAGGTCTCCTTCAGCTCCCGTGCCCAGATCCGGCGGGCAGCCCGGTACTTGGCGATCTCCTCGAAAAAGTCGATGTGGGCGTTGAAGAAGAACGAGAGCCGCGGAGCGAACGAGTCCACCTCGATACCCCGCTCGATCGCCCGCTCGACGTAGGTGAATCCGTCCTTCAGGGTGAAGGCGAGCTCCTGGGCGGCGGTCGCCCCGGCTTCGCGGATGTGGTAGCCGGAGATCGAGATCGGGTGCCAGCGCGGCATCTCGTCGGTGCAGTACTCGACCATGTCGGTGACCAGCCGCATCGCCGGTTCGACCGGGAAACACCATTCCTTCTGGGCGATGTACTCCTTGAGGATGTCGGTCTGGATGGTCCCGGCGAGCTTCTGCGAGGGAACACCCTGGCGCTCGCCGACCAGTACGTAGAAGGCCAGGAGTATCGCCGCCGGGGCGTTGATGGTCATCGAGGTCGAGACCTCGCCCAGCGGGATCCCGTCGAACAGCGCCTCCATGTCGTCGAGCGTGTCGACCGCCACCCCCTCCCGCCCGACCTCGCCGAGCGAGCGGGCGTGGTCGGAGTCGTACCCCATCAGGGTCGGCATGTCGAACGCAGTCGAGAGCCCGGTCTGGCCGTGTTCGAGCAGGTAGTGGAAGCGCTCGTTGGTCTCCTCGACCGTCCCGAACCCGGCGAACTGGCGCATGGTCCAGTTGCGACCGCGGTACATCGACTCGTACGGCCCGCGGGTGAACGGGTAGCTGCCCGGCTCGCCGATCTTCAGCTCGGCGTCGCCCCGGAGGTCTTCCGGCCCGTAACGGGGCCGGACCGGTATCCCCGACATCGTGGTGAATTCCCGGTCGGCGCTCTCGGTCGTCCGCTCAGCCGGGTCGGACGCGGCCGGCTCGGCCGGGGTTGTCGAATTTGGCTCCATGACCTGCGCCCGATAGTAGGGCATGGAGCCCCGTTCAGCGCCGTCTGGAGAGGTAGCTGCCCAGCCCGCCCAGAAGGATCGCCCCGCCGACCGTGCCGGCCACGGCCAGGTTGCGACCGAGCCGCTCGAATCGCATGACCTGCCAGCCGTGCTCTTTCGCCTCGGCCAGAAGCCCGGCGTCGGGGTTGACCGCGACCGGGTTGCCCACCGCGGCCAGCATCGGCAGGTCGGACAACGAATCCGAGTAGGCCCAGGAGTCGTCCAGGTCGAGGTCGAACTCCCGGGCCAGGTCCTTGATCGCGGTCACCTTGCCCGGCCCATAGACGAACGGCCCGTCCATTTCACCGGTGTAGACCCCGTCCCCATTGACCAGGTACCGGGTCCCCACGCCGCCGTCCATCCCCAGCACCCGGGCCAGCGACCCGACCATGTCGGCCCCGGCCGCGCTGATGATGAACACCTTGCGGCCGGCGTCCTGGTGGCGGTAGACCTCGGCCAGCATTTCCGGGTAGATCCGGGGCAGGATGCCGGCCAGCACCTCGGGCCACATCCGCGAGATCTCGGTCGCGCTGACCTCGGCGATCGATTCCCGGGCCACTCGCAGCAGCTGGACGGTCTCCTCGTCGGTCGCGCCCTTGAGCCGGTAGCGCAGGTGGTCGCGGCCCCACTTGACGACCTGCCGCCGGGACACGATCCCCCGGCGACGGGCGATCCGGGCGAACTGCATCCCGCTCGACCCCGCCATCAGGGTTTTGTCCAGATCGAAGAACGCCGCTTCACTCAATTGAGTCAATCCTCGATGTGAGGCGATTCGTAGCGGATACGCCCACCCGGTCGCCGAGGCTTTGAAATCGAAATCGCACAGCGAAGCGAAGCGATTTCGATTCCTATACCTGTTCCTATACCTCGATGAAGATCGCGTCGCCCTGGCCGCCGCCGGAACAGATCGCGGCACAGCCCAGGCCGCCGCCGCGGCGCTTAAGCTCGCGGACCAGGGTCCCGACCAGCCGCGCGCCGGAAGCGCCGATCGGGTGCCCGAGCGCGATCGCGCCGCCGTTGACGTTGACCTTGTCCTCGTCGACGCCGAGCATTTCGACCGTGTTCAGCGCGACCGAGGCGAACGCCTCGTTGACCTCCCACAGATCGACCTCGTCGGCCGTCCTGCCCATCTTCTCGAGACCGGCCTTGGCGGCCAGCGCGGGGGTCTTCGCCAGGTAGGCGTAGTCGTCGCCGACCTGGCCGTAGCCGACGATCGTGCCCAGGATCTGCTTGCCGTTCTCTTTCGCCCAGTCCTCCGAGGCCAGCACGATCGCACCGGCGCCGTCGTTGACTCCCGGAGCGTTCCCGGCCGTGTGGGTGGCGTCGTCACCACCGACCGGGCGCAGCTTGGCAAGGCTCTCGGGCGTCGTTTCCGGCCGGATCGCCTCGTCGGTGTCGACCACGGTGTCGCCCTTGCGACCCTTGACCGTGACCGGCACGATCTCCTCTTCGAAGACTCCCGAAGACCGAGCCCGGTCGGCAAGCTGGTGCGAGCGGGCGGCAAAGCGGTCCATCTCCTCCCGCTCGACCCCGAGTTCGTTCGAGACCTGGCTGGCCTCATTGATCATCTGCTGGTCGGTGAACGGGTTGGTCAGGCCGTCGTGGGTCATCGAGTCGATCGAGGAGACATCGCCCATCCGGAACCCGAACCGGGCGCCGGGCAGCAGGTAAGGGGCGTTGCTCATCGATTCCATGCCACCTGCCACGCCGACTTCGATATCACCGGCGCGGATCGCCTGGTCGACCAGTCCGACCGCCTTCATCCCCGACGCGCAGACCTTGTTCACGGTCTCCGAAGGGACCTCCCTCGGGATCCCGCCCTTGATCTGGGCCTGACGGGACGGAATCTGCCCCTGGCCGGCCTGGATCACCTGGCCGAAGCTGACCAGCTCGACCTGGTCGGGGGAGACGTCGGCCCGCTCGAGCGCGGCCGCGATCACGGTGCCGCCGAGATCGGTCGCGTCGACCGGGGCCAGGCCGCCACCCATCTTGCCGAACGGGGTGCGGGCGGTGGAAATGATCACTGTGCGGGGCATCTGCCGCCTTTCCTTCTTCGCGGAATTGGACTTGGTGACTGGAATCGGACCAGGTGACTCGAACAGGGACGATACCGACCGCCCCCGCCCGGAACGGTCCCGACCGGATATCTAGACTGACCATCATGAAGGCCTACCCGACCGATGTTGCCCTGTCCGAACTCGACGCCGATCTGGTCGCGGTCGGCCTGTTCGAAGACGAAGCGCTTGGCGAACCGCTGGGAAGCGTGCCCGGTGCCGGCGACGCGAGCGGCGAGTTCAAGTCGCGGGTCACGGTCTACCCGGGCAAGCCGGAACGCGTGGCGATCATCGGGCTCGGCGACCGTGCGGAGTTCACCGCGGAACGGGCCCGGGTGGCCGGCGCCGTCTCGCAGGCGGCGCTCAAGGCGGTCAAGGGCGAGGCGCTGGCTTGGCTGCTGCCGGAGGTCGACGACCCCGGGGTGATCGCCGCCGCCCTGATCGAGGGGGCCACGTTCGCCTCGTTCGATTTCGACCGGTTCAGGACCGGATCCGACGGGGCGGCTGCGCCGCCGGAGCTCAAGTCGATCGAGGTCAGCAGCCCGGCCGACATCGCCGAAGCGGTGACCGTGGGCGAGGCCGTGGGCAACGCCGGCAACCGGGCCCGCTACCTCCAGAGCCTGCCGGCCAACGTGGCGACGCCGGCCTTCCTGGCCGAACGGGCGGAAGAGATCGCCGCCGACCACGACGCGGTGACGGCCGAGGTCCTCGACCGCGACGGGATCATCGCCGCCGGCATGGGCGGGCTCGAAGCGGTGGCCAGGGGAGGTGAGGACGTCGAACCGCGGCTGATCACCTTGCGCTACCGCGGTGGGGGTTCCGGCGGGACGCTCGGCCTGGTCGGCAAGTCGGTGACCTTCGACACCGGCGGCATCTCGATCAAGCCGTCGGCCGGCATGCACGAGATGAAAATGGACATGTCGGGCGGCGCCGCGGTGCTCGAAGCGGTCGCCGCGATCGCCGAACTCGGCCTCGGGATCGAGCTGATCGCGGTCCTGCCGGCGACCGAGAACATGCCGTCCGGCACCGCGCTCAAACCGGGTGACATCATCACCCAGCTGAACGGCAAGACGGTCGAGGTGACCAACACCGATGCCGAGGGCCGCCTGATCCTGGCCGACGCACTGGTCCATTGCGCCCGCGAGGGAGCAGACCGGATGGTCGACCTGGCCACGCTGACCGGCGCGGTCGTGATCGGCCTCGGCTCGACCTATGCGGCGCTGATCTCGAACGACGACGACCTGGCCGACGAGCTGACCGCGGCCGGCGAGTCGAGCGGCGAGCTGGTCTGGCGGCTGCCGCTCCATGACGAGTACAAGCAGCTGACCAAGGGCTCGATCACCGACCTGGTAAACGCTTCGGCCGAACGCAAGGCCGGCACGATCTACGCCGGCTCGTTCCTCGAGGAATTCACCGAAGGCAAACCGTGGGCCCATGTCGATATCGCCGGGACCGCCTGGGACACCGGGCGTGAGTACTGGGGCAAGGGCCCGACCGGGTTCGGGGTTCATCTGCTGGTCGCGCTCGCCCGCCGGCTGAACCAGTAGACCCGGCCCGGATCGGCGACCTCGCCAGGCCCGATACGCGGAAGCCCCCGGGCGGCGGTTCCGTCCGGATCCTGCCGGGCGGGGCACGTTCCCGGGTCGCCTCCGGTATCGGCCGGGCAAGTTCGATAGGCGGCCTTCGTCCGGGGTCAGCTGGAGAGGGCCCGCCGCCGGCTTGCCGTCCGCCGGCTCGGCTCCCCCCGTGAACTGTCGGGGTAACGGAGGTCGGCGATGATCTCCTGAAGGCTCAGGTCGATCCTGCGGGGTCTGGTCCAGCTTGCCGGTTGCTGTCGGTTCTGTTTGTTCATCCTGTCTCGCTCTCTTCGGATTGAGTGGTCAGTTTCTTCACGAAACGACCGGATGAGCCGAACATAGCCATTAGAGTTTCTTTATGCAACCCACTGTGATCGACCTCACAGTTGCTTCACGCAACCCGGCGTGCGACAATCGCTCCGTGCTCTACCACGACTACCCGGGTCAGCACTGCTCGATCGCGGCTTCGCTCGAGGTCGTAGGCGAGCGCTGGTCGCTGCTGATCATCCGCGACATCCTGCGGGGCAGGCGTCGTTTCGACCAGATGCAGGAATCGCTCGGGATCGCCCGGAACGTGCTGACCAAACGACTCAACCGGCTGATCGAGGCCGATATCGTCGAGCGACGGCGATACCAGACCGGTCCCGATCGGTACGAGTACTTCCTGACCGAGAAGGGGCTCGACCTCTGGCCGGTCCTGATGGCCTACCTCGGCTGGGGCGACAAGTACTGTGAGCCCGAGACCGGTCCCCCCCGCCTGATCGTCCACAAGGAATGCGGGGGAACG
Source organism: Solirubrobacterales bacterium (assembly GCA_020438295.1). Classification (GTDB taxonomy): domain Bacteria; phylum Actinomycetota; class Thermoleophilia; order Solirubrobacterales; family 70-9; genus 67-14. The sequence continues at coordinate 18,643 of JAGQUV010000013.1, read as the reverse complement.
GTCAACGACCGGCGGATCTGCCAGAAGTGCGGGCGCGAACTCGAGGTTCGCGACGCCGAGTCGATTCCAGGCCCGGCCTGACGTCGGGGTCCCTTGCGGGGTAACGTCCCCCGCCATGGACTTCGACCTGAATGATGAACAGCGCCTGCTCCGCGACACGGTCAGGGATTTCGCCCGAAACGAGGTCGCCCCGGTGGCCGAGGAACTCGACCGGACCAAGTCGTTCCCGTACGAGATCGTCTCCCGGATGGCCGACCTGGGCTTGATGGGGATCCCGTTCCCCGAGCAGTACGGCGGCGGCGGGGCCGACATACTCTCCTACGCGCTGGCGGTCGAAGAGCTGGCCCGGATCGACTCCTCGGTGGCGATCACGATGGCCGCCCACATCTCGCTCGGCACCACCCCGATCTACAACTGGGGTTCGGACGAGCAGAAGGCCGAATGGCTACCCGACCTCTGCGCCGGCAAGAAGCTGGCGGCGTTCGGCCTGACCGAGCCGGAGGCCGGCTCCGACGCGGGCAATACAAGGACCCGGGCCGTGCGCGACGACGGCGACTGGGTGATCAACGGTTCCAAGCAGTTCATCACCAACTCGGGCACCGACATATCGGGCTGCGTGACGATCACCGCGGTGACCGGCCAGGGCGAAGGCGGCCCCGAGATCTCCAACATCATCGTGCCCAACGGGACCGACGGCTACGAGATCGGCGAGGCCTACCGCAAGATGGGATGGAACGCATCCGACACCCATCCGCTGACCTTCGACGACGCGAGGGTGCCCGAGTCGAACCTGCTCGGCCCGGAAGGGCAGGGCTTCAGGCAGTTCCTGCAGATCCTCGACGGCGGCCGGATCGGCGTTGCCGCGATGTCGGTCGGGGTCGCCCAGGGGGCGCTCGACGAGGCGCTCAGATACGCGAAGGAGCGACAGGCGTTCGGCCGGTCGATCTCCAAGTTCCAGTCGATCCAGGCCAAGATCGCCGACATCTCGGCCCAGCTCGAGGCGGCCCGCCTGCTCACCTACCGGGCCGCGATCGAGAAGGACCGCGGTGAGAACTTCACCCTGACCGCGGCCCAGGCGAAGCTGATCACCGGCCGCCTGGCGGTGCGCTCGGCCGAAGAGGCGGTCCAGATCCACGGCGGATACGGATTCATCGAGGAGTACCCGGTCTGCCGCTTCTACCGTGACGCCAAGATCCTGACCATCGGCGAAGGGACCGACGAGGTCCAGCAGATGGTGATCGCCAGGGCGCTCGGCTGCTAGCCCCGTGCCCCGCTCGCACGGGGCCGGGGGTCCCGTGCCGGATCGAGCCGGGCGGCGCCGGCCCGGTCAGGAGGTAGTGGTACTAGGCGGGCGGCGGCGGGGGCGCCGGCGGGGCGGCCGGCGCCTGTGAGGTGACCGCCCCGGCCGGGCGTGAGACGATCTCGGCTCCCCGGCCGACCGTCTCGGGAATCCCGTAGTGGTCGAGCACCTGACGCTCCTGCTCGCGGTTGAGCGGGAGCGTGGGGTCGATCGCCGGAGCCTCGCGGATCACTTCGCGGTCGTACGGAACCCAGACCTTGCCGGCCGCGGCCGCGCACTCGCGGATCGAGATCGGCACCACCTTGCCGAACCGGCCCAGCTTGGCCAGCAGCCAGGCCGGCTCGCCGGTCTCCTGGTCGACCAGGACGCCCTCGACCTTGGCCACGCCCTGGCCCGATATCTCATCGACCCGGTAGCCGACCCACTGCTTCACGTCGTCGAGCGAGGGCTGGACGGAGCCGCCCTCCGTCGGGGCCGCCCCCTGCTCGAGGATCTCCGCTTTGCCCGGGGCGCCCGATTCCCCGGACGTTTCTGATTCAGACATCGATTTCTCCTTCCAGAAGTTCGGCCGCGGCCGATGCCGGGTCCAGTTCCCGGCTGACTACGCGTTCCAGCAGCTCGGCCACACCGGGATCATCGTCGATCGCCGCCTCCAGGCGTCGGCGGAGGCGGGCTGTGGCAATTCCCAGCACTTCGCTCTTCAGGTTGCGGGCCCGCCTCTCGGCCAGCGTGCCCTCAGCCTCGATGAACTCCCGGTGCTCGGCCACCTTGGCCGCCAGCTCTCCCACACCCTCCCCCCTGGCCGCCTCGGTCCGCAGGATCGGCACCTCCCACCGGTCCCGGCTGTCGGCCAGGGAGAGCGCACCCCGGACCTCGCGGACCATCGTGTCGGTCATCGGGTGATCCGCCTTGTTGATCACGATGATGTCCGGGATTTCCATGATTCCGGCCTTCAGGGCCTGGATCGAGTCGCCGGACCCGGGCATCAGGGCGAGCACGATGGTGTCGGCGTGGTCGACGATGTCGATCTCTCCCTGGCCGACCCCTACGGTCTCGATCAGTACGTCGTCCTTGCCCGAAGCATCCATGACCAGGGCCGCCTGCAGGGCCGCTTCCGACAGGCCGCCAAGCGCGCCGCGGGAAGCCATCGAGCGGATGAAGACCCGGTCGTCGAGGAAGTGCTCGGTCAGCCTGATCCGGTCACCCAGCAGCGCTCCCTCGGTGAACGGGCTGGACGGGTCGATCGAGAGCACCGCGACCTGGCGGTCCAGCTTCCGCAGTTCCCCGGTCAGCGCGCCGATCAGCGTGCTCTTGCCCACTCCGGGCGGTCCGGTGAACCCGGTGATCCGTGCGTTCCCGGTCCTCGGGTATACCTCGCGAACCAGGTCCCACCCGGCCGGATCGTCCGATTCGATCAGGGTTATCGCCCGGGCGAGGGCGCGCTTTTCCCCGGCGACCAGCCGTTCGGCCAGGGGTGACAGGGTGGCGGACGTCTCGTTCATCGCTTGCGCCAGTCTAGAACCTGGGGCGGGACGTGGCCCGGTCGCGCCGGTCCCGCGGCAGCGGTGCCGGCGCCGGCCCGGCCGCCGGCCAATAAAGTGCGACCGGACTTGATCCGCTCGATCTCATTCTTCGCCCGCAACGGCATGCTCCGGCCCAAGTACGCGCTGCTTTTCTGGCGGTACCTTTGGCGGCGACTGCTGACCGGGTCCGGCCACCGCTGGCAGACCGACGGTCCGCTGTTCCTCGGGCCCGGTCTCCGGCTCCAGACCGGCCGCAAAGCCTCGATCCGTTTCGGCAGGTTCGTCTGGATCGGGCATGGCACGAAGATCCGCTGCCACGAAGGCACGGTAGAGATCGGGGCCAAGACCGTGCTGGGCCAGGAGTGCACGATCTCGGCCTACAAGAGCGTACGGTTCGGCGCCGAATGCGTGGTCGCCGATCGCACCATGTTCATCGACTTCGACCACGGGGTGGTCGAGACCGAGCGGCCGATCCGCCACCAGGGCATCTACACCGAGGAGGTGCGCGTCGGCTCGAACGTCTGGATCGGCTACGGGGCCTGCGTGCTACGCGGGGTCCGGGTCGGCGACAACTCGGTGATCGGCACCAACGCGGTGGTGACCAAGGACGTCCCGGCCAACGCCGTGGTCGGCGGCGTGCCGGCCAGGGTCCTCCGGATGCGCGATGCCCCGCAGCAGATGACCTGGCCGGACCCGGTCGAACCCGAGCCGGGCAGCCCGGGGGTCATGGAGATCCCGGAGGGCGCCACGCCGACGGGCCGCTAGCGACGGCGACTTCGCACGGCGCAACGCACGGCTCGGGGCAACCGGGATCGCTCAGGCCCGGTCGGCCAGCGGCGTCAGCTCGCCGTACAGGGCCAGCGTCTGCCGGGCGACGTCCGACCAGTCGAACAGCTGGATGTGGTCGAGCCCTTCCTCGACCATCCGCCGGCTGAGGTTGCGGTCGCTGAGGACCTGGATGGCCGCTTCGGCCAGGTGCTCGGGATCGCTCGCCCGGAAGCGCAGGCCGGCTCCGTCGACCGGGACCACCTCGCGCAGGCCACCGGTGTCGGCCGCGATGCAGGGGCATTCGGACGCCATCGCCTCCAGCGCAACCAGCCCGAACGGTTCGTAGATCGAAGGGACCACGGTCAGCTCGGCGATCCGGTAGAGCGAGTGAAGGACGTCGTCGCCGATCCAGCCGAGGAACGTGCCGTGCTCCATCAGCCCGAGTTCCTCCGCCTGGCGGTGCAGTTCGGCCTCGTGGGTACCCGAGCCGGCGACCAGGAAACGGGTGTTCGGCACCGCCTCGATCACCCGGGGCATCGCCTCGAGCGCGAGCTGGAAGCCCTTCTCGTAGACCAGGCGGCCGATCAGCAACACCAGGCTCTGGTCGGGCGCGGCGAACTCGGAGCGCAGCCGGGCCAGTTCGTCCCGGTCCTCAACCGGCATGTCGTCGGGGTCGATCCCGTTGGGAATGACCGTGATCCGCTCTTCGCTCACCGCGAAGATGTCGGCGATCTGCTCCCGCATGAAATGCGAGCAGGCGATCACCCGGTCGGAGCGGTTCGAGATCCATCGCTCCACCCCGTGAATATGCGACTGGGGGTGGTTCTCGACCCAGCCCTGGTGACGGCCGTACTCGGTGGCGTGGATCGTGGTCACCAACGGCGTCCCGAAGCGCCGGGCCAGGTGATCGCAGGCGCCGGCGACCAGCCAATCGTGACCGTGAACCAGGTCGAACTCGAACCGGTCGCCGAGCTCGACCCCGGCGGCCAGCATGTCGGAGTTCATCCGCTCGACCCAGGTCACGAACTCGGCCAGGTCGGTCGGACGCTCCGGCTCAACTATCCGGTGGATCTGGACCCCGGCCATCTGCTCCTCCACCGTGGCCTGGTCTCCGCCCCTGGTCAGCACGTGGACCTCCAGATCGAGCTCGACCAGGGCCTCGGACAGCTTTCGCACGTGGCGTGCCAGCCCGCCCTCGATCAGCGGCGGGTACTCCCAGGAGAGGATCAGGACGCGGGGCTGGGACATTCAGGGGCCGGGTTCTTACCTCGAGAACTGAATTCTCTGTCTAGGGGATAAGCATCGGGGTCAGGCTCAAATCCGGCGCCAGTGAGCGGATTCGCGGATCGAGCGTCTCTTCAGACCGCGATTGTAGGGATTCAAGCGCGTTCCGGGCATGCTGCGTGGCCCGGTCGAACGCGTAGTCACCGGCCTCGCGCCGGCTGTCGAGGAAGGCCCAGTCGCTGGACTGGACCAGCATCAGCTCCCGCACGGCCCGCTCGGCCCGCTCGCGATCGAGGCCGTCGGCGATCGCCTCGGCCACCCGCAGCTCCAGCCGCCGGGCCGCCCAGGTCAGGTCGTCGACCGCGGGGGCGTCCCAGGTCCGGAAGTCCTTCTGCTCACCCCAGGTCGAGGCCCGGAGTTCGCCCTCGCGAAATCCTCCGCCTGCCGCCGCCTGCTCGAGCGTGACCAGCCGGAGGCCGCCGCCGGCGGCCCGGTCGAGCACCTGCTCGAGCCACAGCGGCCCGTCGGACCACCAGTGGCCGAGCAGTTCGCAGTCCACCGCGAAGACCAGGGTCCCCCGCTCCCCGGTTCGTTCGCGGTATGAGGTGAGCCGCTCGGCCGCGTACCCGACGAATCGGTCGGCCTGCTCCGATGCCTGCTCGGCGGCCGCCCCGCGGTCGTACGGCCCTCCGTCAATCCGGAAGATATGCATGCCGTTGACCGAGAGGCGGTGGAAGTCCTGATAGCCGGGCCAGGACGGGTAGCCGTCCAGGTCCCAGACGCGCGAGACCGACGGCCAGTCGATCCCGAACGCGACCGGGCCGGCGGCGGTGGCAATCGGGGCCAGCGCTTGGTCGCCACTCTGGTAGCGACTCTGGTCGACGCAGAACCAGCCGACTCCGTGATTGGCGAGGTCCCACTCCAGCCCCGGCACGTACGCGCATTCGGGCAGCCAGAAGCCCCGGTGCCAGCCAAACCGCCGCCGGTGCGACCTGACCCCGGCCTCGATCTGCAGGTCGGTCCCGGCGCGGGTGGCCATCAGCGGCAGCAGGGCGTGGGTCGCGGCCGAGCCGGCCAGGCAGATCCGGCCCGACTCTGCGGCCAGGCGAAACGCGTCCAGCGGCCGCCCGCCGTGCCGGTCGAGCATCTCGAGCGCCCGCGAGTAGCGCTGTAACTCAGCCTGGGCTGCATCGCGGAACTCCGGCTCGACCGATTCGAAGTCGCGCCGGGCCGCGCCGATCCGGTGATCGACCAGGAACTCGCGCAGCCGGTCGGCTACCTCATCTGTCTCCAGCTGGTCGGCCAGGACCGGCGTCACCGTGACGGTCAGGTCGCGGGCGGTCTCCAGCACCGGCAGGTAGGACCTGACCACCGCGTCGAAAAGCCACTCCTCGCCGAACGGGTATGTGCCGAACCCCGCGACGTACGGCATGTGCGAATGGAGCACGATCGCGAGGTCGCCGACCGGATCGGCCGGGCCGGGCCGCCCGCCGTGTTCAGACATGACAGATGGCGATGAAGTCCAGCGCGCTTTCGAGGTTGTGGTTGCTGAGCCTGAAGTCGGAAGCGGCAATCGAAGGAGTGAAACGGTCGTAGAAGGCCTGGCTGATGCCGAGGCCCTTGTGCACCCGGTCCCACCCGAGCGACAGCGCCAGTTCGTGCCATTTCAGCTTTCTGGCGTGGGACAGGCCGAGGATCTCGACGGTCGCGTAATGCGGCTCCAGCAGGGCCCGGTATTCCTCCAGCCGGTATTCCCTGATGTGCCAGGGGTTGTCCGACTTCTCGGCCCCCTCGGGCGCCAGGGTGAGCAGGTTCGGGGTCGAGATGTAAGCGACCGGGGCCAGCCGGGCGAATCGCTCGAGCAAGGGGCGCGGATCCCGGATGTGCTCGATCGTCTGCAGGAAGACGATCGCGTCCCGCACCTGGTCGAAACTCTCCACCAGCTCGCGCCGGAAGGTGAGGTTGTCCGAGCTGTAGCGGGCCCTGGCGTGCTCGAACGCCTCGGGATTGGCATCTACCCCGACCACCTCGAGCGCACGGGTCGCGAGCACGGCCGAACCGTAGCCTTCGCCACAGGCGAGGTCGGCCACCTCGAGCCCTTCGACCCGATCGGCAATCCACTGGTAGACGGCCAGGTGGCGACGATACCAGTAGTTCTCCTGGGGCACGTCGGGCAGGGTCCGCTCACCGGTCAGATCGAGCGGTGGAACCCCTTCGGGTTGGTCTGACTGGGTATACGTGCCGGTCAACGGCATCGATTCTTCCCTATCTTTCGCCGCCATGCCCGCTTCCCCGTCGGCCACGCCGGACCACATAAAGGACGTCAACACCCGGTATCACGACGCCGCCGCCGGGAGCTACGACGAAAAGTGGGGGATCGACTTCGGCCGGAACGGCCGGAGGCAGGTCGAGTCGAAAGTGAACAAGGCGCTCGGGTACCTCCCGGACCGTCCGTTCGGCGATGCGCTCGAGATCGGCGCCGGGACCGGCTACTTCTCGCTCAACCTGGCCGCCGGGGGGCTGATCCAAAACGTGACCGCCAGCGACATCTCGCCCGGCATGCTCTCCTCCCTCTCGGAGACGGCCGAACGCCTCGCGGTCCCGGTTCGAACCGCCGTCTGCGAGGCCGAGGTGCTGCCGTTCGACGACGCCAGCTTCGACCTGGTGCTCGGACACGCGGTGCTCCACCACATACCGGACCTCGACCGGGCGTTCGCCGAGTTCTTCCGGGTCCTGCGGCCGGGCGGCCTGATCGTCTTCTGCGGGGAACCGTCCCGCCACGGCGACCGGCTGGCGATGTTGCCGAAACTGGCCGGCTCCGTGGCCGCACCGGCCTGGCGGCGCCTGATCCGGGCCCGCCCCCTCGAGCACAGCGAACAGCAGAAGGCCGACGACGAATACAGCCTGGAGCCCGAAGTGGACGTGCACTCGTTCTCACCCGATGAGCTCAGGGCGATGACCCTGAGGGCCGGCTTCACTTCAACCAGGGTCCGGGGCGAGGAACTGGTCGCGAACCTCTGGGGCTGGGTTACCCGCTCGATGGAGGCGACGGCCGAACCCGAGACCGTCCCCCGGTGGTGGCGGCACTTCGCGTTTCGGAGCTACCTGTCGGTACAGAAGATCGACTCGCGGGTTCTCGAGCCCCACCTACCTCCGGAGCTGTTCTACAACCTGCTCCTCTCGGCCGGCAAAGCGGCCTGACCGGCCCGTTCCCGTCAGCGGTCCCGCCAGCGGGGCTCGTCGCGGTTGCGGACGCGGAACAGCCTGACCGGCTTCTTCAGCCCTTTGAAACGGTGCTCGCCGACTTTCGAGAAGCGGAAGCCGTCGCCGGCCGCCCGCACCGCCGAAGACTCGGCCAGGACGCTGTCGGGCCGGGCCACCTCGGTTATCCGGCTGGCCAGGTTGACCGGATGCCCGAACCAGTCGCCTCCCTGCGGGATGGCATGGCCGCGGGCGACGCCGACCCTGAGCGCCGGCAACTCCTCTCCCGCGTCACGACCGACGTCGACGAATCTGACCGCGGCATCCATCAGGGCCGCCCCGTCGGTCGAGACCAGCATCGCCGCATCGCCGATCAGCTTGACCAGGCGCACCTCGGGATTTATCACCTCGATCGCCACCGATTCGAGCAGCTTGGCGACCGAGCCCAGCCGCTCCAGCTCGGAACGCTCGCCCAGCCGGGTGAACCCGACCAGGTCGGCGAAGCAGATCGAGACCTCGGTCGAACGACCGGTGCCGAACCAGCCCGGCTCGGTCGCCGCGATCACGTCGCCCCGCAACTGGTCGAGAAGGTGGGCCCTGAGAGCGTAAACGGCCGCATCCTCACCCAGTGGCATCAGGTCCGTCGCCGCCTCGCGCAAGCTGAGCGCTGCGTCGTACTCATCGGCCTCGGGATCGATCAAGCCGTCGGCGATCAGCTCGCGATGGGCCTGCGCCATCTGGGCGGCGGCGCTGCCGACCCTCCGGCTGACCGCAAGCAGGCGGTCGGGCGGTATCCCGGCATCGAGGAACCGTCGGAAGCGCTGGGCCGCCTCGAGGTCTTCGGGGCCGAAGGTCCGCTGGTCGGGGTCGGGCTTGGGGAAGCCGAGCGCGGTGATCAGGCCCTGAAGCTGCTCGACCTCCAGATCCGACTGCGCGGCGATCTCCCGCGCGGTCATCTGGCCGGTCTCCCGCCCGATCGCGATATCGGCCGGCAGCAGCGGCAGCCGCTTGGCCTTCACCTCGGCCCGCAGGGTTTCCAGGCCGATCCCCTCACTGTAGAGCTGTTCGAGCAGCCGCAGCCGGGCCGTCCTGGCATCGCCCTCGAGCCCTTCGAGCATGCCCTCGGCTTCGAAATCGGGCCGGTCAGGCATAAGCCACCGACCCACCGCGGCGCGGGTCGCCGCCGCCGCCGAGCCGGCCGCTCGCGGGATCGCGGGTAACCACCTGTACCCCGCCGAAGAAGAGATTCCGCTCGGACCACCGGAAGACCTGCTGGCCGCGTTCCTCGAGCCGCCCGAGCGCTGTCGGGTCGACCCCCGGTTCGGCCTGCAGCAGCCCGCCTTCGAGGTGAATCCGGGGGGCATCGACCGCCTGCTGCGGGTCCAGCTTCCCGGTCAGCAGGTTCAACGTGGTCTGGAGGATCGCCGACCGGATCCTGTTGGAACCGGCGCTGCCCAGGCCGGCGACGACCTCGCCCCCGCTGAGGACCAGGGTCGGCGACATCATCGAGCTGACCCGGGTCCCCGGAGCGGCCCGGTGAAACCCGAGCGGGTTGAGGTCCTCTTCTCCCAGCATGTTGTTCAGGTGTATACCGGTCCCCGGCACGACCATCCCGGAGCCGGTTCCGTTCGAGCAGGTGACCGACGCACACAGCCCGGCTTCGTCCATCGCCGCGAGATGGGTCGTAGAGCCCAGCCGGTCGGGCCGTTCCAGCGCCCGTCGCAGCGAATCTTCGGCCAGGAACTCCTGCGCGAATCCCGGCCGCGCCAGGTTCGTGGCGAATTCTTCCCCCCGGGCCCCGTTGGCCGCGTCCATCACTTCGGCGAGCTCGACCGGGCCCGGATCGGTCCCCAGCCGCTCCAGCAGGGCCAGGCAGTAGGCGATCAGGATCCCGCCGGCCGACGGCGGCGGGTTGGTCAGTATCTCGTGACCTAGGTACCGGGCCCCGACCGGCTCGCGCGGGATCGCCCGGTACGAGTTCATGTCGGCGGCCGAGAGCACCCCTCCCCTCGAGCAGACGTAGTCTTCCACCGCCTCCGGGACCTCGCCCGCATAGATGGACTCCGCCCCTTCGGCGCCGAACCGCTCGAGCGCTTCGGCGAGGTCCGGGTTGCGCAGGGTCTCGCCCTCCCGCAGGATGCGGCCTTCGGGGGCGTAGATCGCCCTCGCCTCGGCGGTCGCCGTGTAGATCGGTTCCAGGATCCGCAGGACGTAGGCCTGTTGGCTGTTCAGCGGCGATCCCTCACGGGCCAGGCCGACCCCGGCGCCGACCAGCTCGTCCATCGGCACCGAACCGAACCGGTCGAGCGCCATCTCCAGCCCGGCAGCCGTTCCCGGGACCCCGCAAGAGGCCGCCCCGGCATTGAAGATCTGGGTGGTGCTGGCATCGAAGTGGACCGGGACCGGTACCAGTTCCTCGCCGAGCTCATGCCCACCCTGCCCCGGCGCGGCGACGAAGAAGTCGATCACGACCGCGTCGCAGTCCGGCCCCTTCACGACCATGAACCCCCCGGCCCCGAGCCCGGTCAGGGCACTCTCGACCGGGAACGACGCGACGACCGCCGCCACCGCGGCGTCGACCGCATTGCCACCCTCACGCAGGATCGCGGCCCCGGCCTCAGCGGTCAAGGGGTGCCCGGCGGCGACCACCCCCCGCGGGCTCACGGCTCAGGAAAGGAATTCGGGGACGTCACTGCCGCCGACCGAGGGCAGCGAGCTTTCGCTCGGCCCGCCGGACCGCTCGCGGGTCCTCTCGCGACCGGAGTCGGCCGACCTCAGCGACGACTGCTTGCGCCCGGGCCCGGACTTGCTGTCAAACCGGGTCGCGACGACGGTGATCCAGATCTGGTCGTCGAGGTCTTCGTCCACGTTGGCGCCGAAGATGATGTTGGCATCCGGGTGGGCGGCCTCTCCGACGGCCTTGGCGGCTTCCGAGACCTCGATCAGCGAGAGGTCGTCCCCGCCGGTTACCGAGAGCAGGATCGAGCGTGCCCCATCCATCGGAGTTTCCAGAAGCGGTGACGAGATGGCCTTCTCGGCGGCGATCATCGCCCGGTCCGGTCCGCTTCCCATGCCGATCCCGAGCAGCGCCCGACCCGCGTCGGACATGATCGTGCGCACGTCGGCGAAGTCGAGGTTGATCAGTCCCGGGATCGTGATCAGGTCAGTGATCCCCTGGACCCCTTGACGGAGGATGTCGTCGGCCATCTTGAACGCGTCGAGCACGCTGGTTCGGCGCTCCACCGCGTGCAGCAGCTTCTCGTTGGGCACGATGATCAGCGTGTCGACGTGGTTGCGCAGCTTCTCGATGCCTTCCATCGCCTGCTGCATCCGCTTCTTGCCCTCGAACTCGAACGGCTTGGTAACGGCCCCCACCGTCAGCGCGCCGATCTCCTCCTTGGCGATTTCGGCGATCACCGGGGCCGAGCCCGTACCCGTGCCTCCGCCTTCGCCGGCGGTCACGAACACCATGTCGGCACCCTTGAGTGCCTCCTTGATTTCGTCCCGGGTCTCCGCCGCCGCCCCGGCTCCCACCTCCGGGCGACCGCCGGCACCGAGCCCGCGGGTCAGCTCCTGGCCGATCGAGATCTTCATGTCGGCATCGCAGGCCTGGAGGGCCTGGGCGTCTGTGTTAACCGCGATGAACTCGACTCCGCGTACGCCGGCGTCGACCATTCGGCTGACTGCATTCGTTCCGCCGCCGCCGCATCCGACGACCTTGATTACTGCCAGGTATGTGGTTTCCATACTCCCGATCCGAAATCTTCGTTTGAGTTGAGCCTGGTTTCCTGATTTGAAGCGTTAGTTGAAACCGGAACGCATCTCGAGAGTCTGAGTTGAAGCCTCCTGAGTGAGCCTGCAGCATCGCTTCAGGGTTAGCGCGGCTGCCCGGTTCTCGGAAATTGCGCTCAAGGTAGGGCATAAATGCCGATCTGTCAACGGGCCGAACGGCATCCTGCAAACGCAAACTCTCAACCCTGAGTTTACTGTTTGCCAACCCTCAAGCTGTGCATTACGGTTAACCTTGAAACGCGGCCCTTGTGCCGCGGGGCAGTCGTATCGTCAGAACCGGAGCGGTTTGCGCAGGCCTGCCGGTCGACGGTCGAGGTCCCCGCCCGGTTCGCCCGATCGCCGTTCTCCTACCCTCCCCCAAGGTCGTCGCCGGTCCCCACCGCCGGCCTGCGCGGAACACTCAGATCTACATAACTCGCCCCGCCGAGCTCCGGATCGGCGATCACGGAAGCGGCGGCACGCCACTTCTGGTCAATCGCCGTAGCGTCTCCGAAGACCAGCACGAGCCCGTTCGAGAGGGTCACCTCTACCCCGTTTCCACCGAACTTGCTGCGGTCGACGAACGAGCGAATCTCGTCCGGGGCCGCTCCCAGGACAAGTGCCTGGGCGAGTGCCGGGCCCTCGAGCCGGTCTCCGTCCGGCCGCTCGCCGTCGGCAATCGCCGGTAGCTCGTCCTCAGCCTCACCGGCCTGGCCGAGCACGGTTCCATCTGTGGCGACCAACAGCGCGTCCCGGCCCGAACCGAGAACCGAACCATCCGACTTGAGGCGAACCGTCGCGGTCGCCGCATTGGGGAAGTCCGCATCGATTTTCGCGGACTCGACCCTGGGAAAGCCGGCCAGTTCGCCGGCCAGCAGGTCCGGGTCGAGATGAAGCGTGGTCATCTGGCCGGCCGCCCGCTCTACCGCGGCGGTGATCTCATCGCCTTCCCGGCTACCGGTCGTGACTCCCTGGACATTGAGGTCGCGGATCTCGAAGAGCGAGAGGTCGCGCAGCCAGAACTGGTAGCCGGCCGCCAGGACGAGCCCCAGCGCCAGCACGACCGAAATCGTGTAAGCGGCACGCCGGCGCCTCCTGGCGCGGACCTTGACCATCTCGGCGGTCTGTTTCAGCGAGGTCCCCTCAGCCACCGCCCGGCCCCTTTCCGTCCACCAGCCGGTCGGAGAGCCGGGTGATGTCCCCGGCCCCGACCGTGACCAGGATCCGGTCCGGGCCCAGCCGTTGCAGCGCGATCTCCTCGGCGGCCCCCGCGTCGGCCGCCCACCAGACCGTCGCTCCGCCGGACCGGTCTGCCGCGGCCCTCAGGACGTCCAGCCCGCTAACCCCCTCGAGCGGCCCGACCGGCTGTTCGCGGGCCGGGTAGACGTCGAGTACCACGATTTCGTCGGCCAGCGCGAGTGCGTTTCCGAATGCCTCGCTGAACACCTTGGTCCGCGAGTAAAGGTGGGGCTGGAAGACCGCGATCAAGCGCTCCGGGCCGAGACCTCGCAGAGCCGAAAGCGCCGCCCTGACTTCGGTCGGGTGATGCGCATAGTCGTCGTAGATTCGGGCTCCGTTTCGCTTGCCCTTGAACTCGAGCCGGCGCCTGACCCCGGGGAACCGCTGGAGCGTGCGTGCGGCCGGCTCTTCTTCTTCCCCGGCGGTCAGCAGCGCGGCGAGCGCGGCCCGGGCGTCCAGCAGGTTGTGTTCGCCGGGGACCAACAGCGGCAGCTCGGCCGGGCCGGGCTTGGAGTGGTCGAACGTGGTCGGCCTGGGACCGTTCAGGCCGGCCCCCAGATCGCGGTCGGATTCGGGATAGACCACGGCGGAAGCCTTTGATGCGAACTCGACGAAAGCGGCCCGCAGCTCGGCCAGCCCGGCCCAGCGGGAATGGTGATCCATCTCGATGTTGGTCACGACTGCGATTTCGGGATCGAGCGCCAGGAAGCTTCCATCCGATTCGTCGGCTTCGACGATCGCCCACTCGCCCTCTCCCCAGCCACTGTTGGCCGGCTCTCCGTCGATTCCGACCCCGGGTAGCTCGCCACCGATGAAAAAGGCCGGATCCCGTTCCAGCTCCCGCATCGCCCAGATCAGCATTCCGGTGGTGGTCGTCTTGCCGTGCGTACCGGCGACCGCGATCGTGCGCTTCGCGGCGCAGAGCTCGGCGAGCAGCGCCGAGCGGTGCAGGATCCTGCTACCGCGCTGCCGTGCCTTCGCGAGCTCGGGGTTACCGTCGTCGATCGCGGTCGAGACCACCACTTCACACCGGTCGGGCAGGTTGTTTTCGTCGTGACCGATCACCGGCCGGACCCCGGTCCGGGCGAGACGATCGATGTAGCTCGAGGGAGACCGGTCGCTGCCGGTCACCTTCGCCCCGAGCTGATGGCATACCGCGGCCAGCCCGCTCATCCCGGCACCGCCGATCCCGATGAAGTGGAGCCTCCGCTCATCCCACCCGGCGCCGGTCACTGCGTCCCCCCCGCCGCAGACAGGACTTCGTCGGCGATCGCCGCGGCGGCCCCGGGCCGCGCCAGTGACTGGGCCGCGGCCGCCATCGCAGCCAGGCGAGCCTCGTCGCCGAGCAGGGCGCCCACCTTCGCCATCGCCACCTCCGCGGTCAGATCGGCGTCGGCGAGCACTTCGGCCGCCCCCGCCTCGGCCAGCCACTCGGCGTTTGCCGTCTGGTGGTCACCGGTCGCGTGCGGATACGGAACCAGGATCGACGGCCGGCCGCGGGCGGTCAGTTCGAAGACCGAGCCGCCGGAACGGGCAAGCACCAGGTCGCACGCGGCCAGGCCGTCACCCATGTCCGGCTCGTACTCGAGCAGGGTGTAGCCGGCGCCGTTTGTGGCCTCGTTTAGGCGCTGGCGCAGCTCCGGATAATCACGACTTCCGGCCACGTGGACCACCTCGAAGTCCCTCCCGGGGCGCTCCGCGAACGCCTCGATCGCGGCCCGGTTGATCGTTCTCGCACCGAGGCTGCCGCCCATGACCAACAGACAGCGCCGCCCCGCTTCGATTCCGAACCGGGACCGCGCGCGGTCCCGGTCGGCTTCCAGCACGGCCCGGTTGACCGGCCTGCCTGTGACCAGGAACTGGTCGCCCTCTACGCCTTCGATATCGAACGCGAGACAGACCCGGTCGGCGCCCCGGGCGAGCAGCCGGTTCGCCAACCCGAGGTGCCGGTCGGCTTCGGTCAGCACCAGCGGGATTCCCATGATGCGGGCGGCCAGACCGGCCGGCCCGGCGACGAAGCCGCCGCCTCCGACCACCACGTCGGCACTGCGCTCGGACAGCCGCCGCCTGGCCCTTGGCACCGCGGCTGCCGCTCTGGCCGCGGCCAGGGCCGCCTTGAGCGGATTATGGCGGTCGATCCCGGACAGATCCAGAAGGTCGATCTCGTAGCCGGCTCCCGGCACCAGCTCGGCCTCCAGCCGACCTCTCGCGCCCAGGAACGAGACCTCGGCCCCTTTATCTCGAAGCTCGTCGGCTACGGCTACGGCCGGTACCACGTGCCCTGCCGTTCCGCCCGCCGCTATGACGACTCTGGGCAACGGTTCCTGTCTTTCGATTTCGTGTTTTCTCGTTCTGGCCTTTGACCAGACGCAGTTTCGCAGTCCTGCCGCGACCGGACGAGGTCCGCGGGATGCCCACCGTGGCCGCCCTGCCTCCGCGGGCAACGTTGAGGATCAGCCCGATCGCCACCAGGCTCACGATCAGGCTGTTGTTGCCGTAGGAGATCAACGGCAGCGGAACCCCGGTGAGCGGGGCCATGCCCATGACCGCGTACAGGTTCAGGCTCGCCTGGATCAGGATCAGCCCGGTCAGACCCGAGGCGAGGATGCGGCCGTAGTCGTCCTTGGCCGACCGGGCGATGCGGAAACCGGCGTAGCCGAGCAGGCCGTACACGGCGAGTAGCACGACCATGCCGAGAAACCCGAACTCTTCGCCCAGCACCGCCGAGATCATGTCGGTGTGGGCTTCGGGCAGGTAGAACGCCTTCTGTACGCCGTTGCCTATCCCGACCCCGTCGAGCCCACCCGAGCCGATCGCGATCTTGGCCTGGATCACCTGAAACCCGTTGCCGGCCACATCGTGTTCGGGGTTCAGGAAGGTGAGCAGCCGGTCGCGCCGATACGGCGCGACCAGGGCCATGAGCATTGCCAGGCCGGCCATGCCCCCGCCCAGCAGGGCGAGGTCCCGGACCCTGGCGCCGGCCGCGAACAGGGTTATGCCGACCGCGAAGACGGCGACCATCGCGGTGCCCATGTCCGGCTGCATCATCACCAACCCGCAGGCGGCCGCAGTCATCAGCAGGTACGGAGCCATATCGCGAACCGAACGCAGGCGATCGGGCCGGTCGGCGAACAGGTGGGCGCCGTACAGGACCAGGGCGAGTTTCAGGAACTCGGCCGGCTGGACCTGTATCGGGCCGGCCGCGAACCAGCCCCGGGTACCGTTGATCGCGGTGCCGGCTACCAGGACCGCGGCCAGCCCGCCGAGGGCGAGAAACATGATCAGCGGGGTGGCGTTCCTGACCACGCTCAGGTTCCGCTTGATCATGAAACGCATGAGCAGCAACCCGACCACGCTGACCGCGAGGGTCATCTGGAGATAGTGGGCGCTGTCGGAAAGGCCACCGTTGCTGAGGATCCTGGTCGTCGAGCTGGCCGAGAAGACCATCACCGCACCGATCGCGAGCAGGATCAAGGTGGCGGTCAGCAGCAGGTTGTACTCAACCGAGGTCTGTTCCTGCCGCTTGCCCGACGACCGGCGGGACTTGTCCCGCCGCTTACCGGCCACGATGGTCCTCGACCAGGTCCCGGAACCGGTTGCCCCGCGCTTCGTAATCAGTGAACTGGTCGAAGCTGGCGCAGGCCGGCGAGAGCAGCACAGTCTCCCCCGGTTCCGCCGCCGCGGCGGCTTCGGCAAAGGCCGTCTCGAGATCTCCCGACCGGTGCAGATCGACCCCGTCCACCGGGGACAGCACCCGGGAAAGCTCGTCCTCGGTCTCGCCGATCAGGTAAACCGCCCGGCAGTGCCTGCCCACGGCCGGCACCAGGCCGTCGAACGGCTCGCCCTTCAGGCTGCCGCCGAGGATCAGGTGCACACCGAGTTCGAACGACCCGAGCGCGGTCGACGTGGCTTCGACGTTTGTCGCCTTGGAGTCATTCACGAAAGCGACCCCGCCGACTTCGGCAACCGGTTCGAGTCGGTGGGGAAGCCCGGCGAAGCTCTTCAGGCCTTCTGCCACCGCTCGCCTGGGCAGCCCCATGCTGATCGCCGCCGCGGCAGCGGCCATCGCGTTGGCGATGTTGTGCGGACCGAGGATGCGCAGGTCGGAAACGGCGACGACCGGAGTGCCGTCGAGTCGGATCTCTCCGTCTTCGAGGGTCAGCTCGACCGCCCCCGGCCGAGCCCGGCCGGGGGCCGGCAGGAACCTGACCACGGCGGCATCGCCGGGTGGCTCCAGCTCCCGCAGCCGGGGATCGGCCGCGTTCAGAACCGCCACGTCTCCGGCGATCTGGTTGCGAAAGATGTTGAGCTTGGCGGCCTCGTAGCGGTCGAGGTCGCCGTGGCGGTCCAGGTGATCCGGGCTCAGGTTGAGGAAGACCGCGCACTCGGGCGAGAACTGCTCGGAGTCCTCGAGCTGGAAGCTCGAGCATTCGCAGATCACGGTCAGGCCGCCCGGATGGTCGCCGAGGGCGAGGTCGCAGAGCGGCGCGCCGACGTTGCCGGCCGCCGCCACCGGTTTCCCCGCCTGTCGGTAGAGGTGGGCCGCCAGTTCGGTGGTTGTCGTCTTGCCGTTGGTACCTGTAATCGCAATCATCGGAGCGTCAACCAGGCGCCAACCCAGTTCCAGCTCGCCGACCACGGTGAGGCCGCGCCGGCGTGCTTCGACAATGACTTTCGCCCCGGACGGAACGCCGGGGCTCTTGATTACGGTCGCGACACCATCGAGGCGGGCCAGGCCCTGCGTCTCGGTATCGAAACCGACCCCGGCCCGAACCAGGTCATCCAGGCCCTCGGGACTGCCGGAATCGACCCCGAATACCGACTCGCCACGCGCGGCCAGGGCCAGCGCCGCCGCAACCCCGGAACGGGCCAGCCCGACCACCAGATACGGGCCTCGCGGTGGCGGCGGCCGGTGCTTGGATGAGTGGACGTATTCCACCTTTCATCCTTCTACCTGCGGGCCCGAGTCCCTGTAACGGCAGGCCGCTTTTCCGCCCCGCGGTCAGCTCCCTATTGACTGCTGGTAGATCGCGAAACCGACTCCGCTGAACACCGCTGCGATGATCCAGAAACGGAGCATGATCTTGGTCTCCGACCAGGCCATCATCTCGAAATGGTGGTGGAGCGGCGCCATCAGCAGGACTCGCCGGCCGAACGCCTTGAAGCTGAAGACCTGGACCAGCACCGAGAGCGCTTCGATCACGAAGATCCCACCGATCACGATCAACAGAACCTCGGTCTGGGTCATCACGGCCAGGGCGCCGATCGCGCCGCCCAGCCCGAGCGACCCGGTATCGCCCATGAAGATCGTCGCTGGGAAGGCGTTGAACCAGAGGAACCCTACGCAGCCGCCGACCAGGCAGATCGCGAACAACGCCAGATCCTGCTGCCCGGCGGTGACGAAGGTGATCGCGGTGTAGGTGAGCAGGACGATCGCGCTCGAGCCCGCGGCTAGCCCGTCGAGCCCGTCGGTCAGATTGACCCCGTTGGTGGAACCGGCGATCACCAGGAAGACCAGCACGAAGTAGAGCACCGGACCGATGTCGAAGCTGATGTCGAAGGCCCGGAACAGGAGGACCGGCTCGAGGCCGACTTCGTGCCGGGCCACCCACCAGAG
>JAGQUV010000157.1 GCA_020438295.1 Solirubrobacterales bacterium | reverse complement strand
CGGGACGAATTCTAGTTCGTCGAACCGAACAATTGGGTATCTGGCCTTCGGCCGACGCAATGTCACCGATGGTTGTTCCGAGCTCCCCGTCTACGACCTGATTCGGTAGACCGAGCCCGAAACGTCTCAGGCGTCCCGCAACACATTCAGGACGACCCGCATGGTAAACCGGGTCCCCAAGCCCGCGGGACTGCCGAGCCAGAAGACCCCGCGATCTGCGGGCCAGAAGGAAAGTGGCGGGACCCAGACTCGAACTGGGGACACCACGATTTTCAGTCGTGTGCTCTACCAACTGAGCTATCCCGCCAGCGTCCCGGAACGGTAGGCGTCGGGGCGCCGGTGCGCAACCCTCGCCGGGGGTGACTCTTGACCGCGCGTTCACCATCGGCCCGTCGCGGCACCCGGCCCCGCTGCAATACTCGGGGGTATGGCAAGCAAGGGCCACATCCTCGTCGTCGACGACGAACGGGCCATCCGGCGGCTCCTGCGGATGTACCTGAGCGACGCGGGGTTCACCGTCGCCGAGGCCGCCGACGGCGACCAGGCCCTCGAACAGGTGCGCAGGGG
>JAGQUV010000156.1 GCA_020438295.1 Solirubrobacterales bacterium | reverse complement strand
CCGCTCAATTGGTGGGGATAGCGATCTGCAACCGAGGCAGGCAAGCCGACCTTCTCGAGCGCCGTGGTCACGATGGTTGCCAATTCCTGCTGTGAAGTCTGTGGTTCGTGCGCGAGAATGGCATCGGTTAACTGGTCGCGGATGCGCATCACTGGATTCAATGAGTTCATTGCGGCCTGCGGCATGAGCGCGATCTCCTTGAGCCGCCGTCGCCGCATCTCGGGCTCGCGCAAGGTCAACAGATCCTCCCCAGCCAGCACAACGGTCCCGCCATCGATATAGCCCGGCGAACGGATCATCGACATCAGCGCCGACGCCATGGTTGTCTTGCCGCAGCCCGATTCGCCGACCAGGCCCATGCGCTCCCCTGGCCGCAAAGTAAAGGAGACGCCGTCAACCGCCGCGCCAATGCCGGCTTGGGTCTCAAAGACCACGCGCAGGTCATCAACCCGCAACACGGGTTGGGTACCCTGGGCACCATTTGCGCCAAAGGCCGCAACCGCTGGGATCGCGGCTTTGACTGAGCGGCGTTTCCGGCGCCGCAATCGCCAGCGCGGCAGACCGGCCA
>JAGQUV010000155.1 GCA_020438295.1 Solirubrobacterales bacterium | reverse complement strand
GTCTTCATGCGGTGACCTCCGCGGTTCGGGTGAGCCGCAGCGGCTGCGGGTTCTGTGCCTCGTGAGGATGCTCGGTGCCGGCGTAGACCTTCAGCTTCAGCAGTTGCTTCCGGGCGAGACGATTCTTGGGGAGCATGCCGCGCACGGCCATCCGCAGCACTTCTTCGGGACCGCGCTCGAGCTGCTCGGCCAGGGTGCGGGACTTGATGCCGCCGGGGTAGCCGGAGTGGCGGTAGTAGCGCTTCTCCTCGCGCTTCTTCCCGGTGACGGCGATCTTCTCGGCGTTCACCACGACCACGAAGTCGCCGGTGTCGGCGTGCGGGGTGTACCAGGGGCTGCGCTTGCCACGGAGGGTCTCGGCGATGACGGTCGCGAGGCGACCCAGGTTCTGGCCGTCCGCGTCAACGATCCACCATTGACGTTCGACGGTTCCGGATTTTGCACTCAGGGTCTTCACGACGGCCGCTGATCCTCCGCTCGGCACTCAACAACATCCCCGCGGTCGCGGGGCCGACAGCGGAGGATAGGTGAGCGGATGCGCCACCGCAAGGCGCCATGGCCCGGAAATGCGGCCC
>JAGQUV010000154.1 GCA_020438295.1 Solirubrobacterales bacterium | reverse complement strand
CACCGGACAGGTACGCCGCGTCGAGGATCACCCCCTCCAGGCCCACCAAGCGACCGCCGACGAGCACTTCGGCCCAGGTGTGGATGATGCTGGCGGGCGCGAACCAGTAGAGTGGGCGGACCATGACGCCGTGCTGGAGTTCCTTGTCGATGGTGGCTCCGTGGAGGCGGCATCCGACGCCGCTGCCGCGCAACAGTGCCATCAGCAGTGTTGTCTTGGTGTTGCACTGCCCATATCCGTCGGCCAGCACTGCTGATGCCGGAAGGTCGTCAGAACTGTTGTAACCGAACGGAATCTCGTCGCGCACGAACTCGTAGACGGCGCCGATCCGTTCGTGCTCGGGCACTGTTTCCCAGTTGTGGCGCGCCAAGATCTCCCGCAGCCGGGGATTGTCGAAGTTCAACAGCGCCGTCGGTCTCAGATAACGGCTATCCACGGCGGGGATCTTACCCGCGAATCTCCGCGATAAGTGCGGAACTTTTTGATCGGCCGACCCGACTCTTGTTGTGGCGGCGGGAATCTCCGTGGCCGATACGGCATGCGGGTGCAGGAGGTTCAGGTGGACGCGGTGAGCGTGGTGAAG
>JAGQUV010000153.1 GCA_020438295.1 Solirubrobacterales bacterium | reverse complement strand
AACTCCTTCACGGCGGCCGGGCGCCTTTCCACGCCCTGCGCCAGCGGGACCTCCAGTCGACGGTTCACAGGGCATCCTCATTCATCAAGGTTCATCTTGCCGGAAGCCGGAGACGGAATGGGTTTGCCTTAACAATGTCCCGCTCTGAATGCGCGGGTGGACCGTGCCAAGCTTTGACCAACCCGCGGGCTTGTTTGAGCGATAGTCCTAATCAGCTTGAGAACAGGAACGGTGGTTTCGACCGATTCAGGCAGATTTCATCAGCACCACAGGTCTCCGCACCGTTGAGCGGAATCAACCGCCTTCGGAGAGCGCGCCCGACAGGATTCGAACCTGTGACCTTCGGTTTCGCTGACTGCCGGTCAGACGGCTGCCGCCGTGGGTGTCAGTCGGCCTCGGAGTCTCCAGCCGGTTCCGACCGTACGCGTCGTCCCCGGCGAACGTTCTCTTGGTATGTGGCGATGTTCCTGGCTGAGTTTCCCTCGTTCATGTACTCGGCCACAACCTTGGGTACGCCCCACAGCTCAATCATGCAGATCCATCCGGAGGACCAGAGCTTGAGTCCCGGACCTTCCCCTGAATCGGGGTCA
>JAGQUV010000152.1 GCA_020438295.1 Solirubrobacterales bacterium | reverse complement strand
TTCCCGGAACTGATCACCGAAGGCGCAAACGGCGTGGCGGTCAATGTGGATGTGCTCAAGGCGCTGGTGGGCGATGCCAGCGTGACCGACGCCGACGAGAAGTACGGCCTCAACTGGCACGGCAAGCGCCGCGCTCGCCAGATTGCCTTGACCCCCAGCACCGGAACGCTACGCCCCTGCCCGGAAGAGAGCGTGGACTGGGAGACCACCCAGAACCTGATGATCGAGGGCGACAACCTGGAAGTGCTCAAGCTGCTGCAAAAGAGCTATGCCGGCAAGGTCAAGCTGATCTACATCGACCCGCCGTACAACACCGGCAAGGACTTTGTGTACCCGGACAATTTTCAGGACAACATCAAGAACTATCTGGAGTTGACTGGACAGGTAGAAGGTGGGCAGAGAATTAGCAGCAATACCGAAGCCAGCGGGCGGTTTCACACTGACTGGCTGAACATGATGTATCCGAGACTGAAGCTCGCCAGAGACCTCTTGCGTGATGATGGAATTATCTTTGTGAGCCTCGACGATAATGAGGCGAGCAATTTGAGGGCGATCTGTAGTGAAGTATTCGGTGAAGAAAACTTCATAGCGAC
>JAGQUV010000151.1 GCA_020438295.1 Solirubrobacterales bacterium | reverse complement strand
ACCGACGGCTCGTAGTGGAAGACGGAGTGCAGGGTGAACCCCGCGAGCACCAGGGCCAGCACGGCCAGGCTCTGCCACATCAGGGTCCGGTCGCGGATCGCGTCGCGTTCGGACAACGCCATCACCTCCGAGACCCGGTCGGGATTGAAGGTGAAGGAGTCGCGGAACATGAACCGCATCATCAGCACCAGCACGATCGTCATGATCACGGCGAGCGGTGCGAGGTTCAGCAGGAAGTCGTTGAAGCTGAGCCCGGCGCGGCTGCCGATGATGATGTTCGGCGGGTCGCCGATCAGCGTGGCCATGCCGCCGGTGTTGGACGCGAGCACCTCCGCGATGAGGAACGGCGTGACCTTGAGCTCGAGGCGCTCGCAGACGAGGAAGGTCACCGGCGCGATGAGCAGGACCGTCGTGACGTTGTCGAGCAGCGCGGAGGCCACCGCGGTGATGACGGCGAGGATCACCATCAACGGGTAGGGCCGGCCGCGGGCGCGCTTGGCGGCGTAGATCGCCAGTGCCTCGAACAGGCCGGTGGTCTTGATCACCCCGACGATCATCATCATCCCGAAGAGCAGGAAGATGACGTTCCAGTC
>JAGQUV010000150.1 GCA_020438295.1 Solirubrobacterales bacterium | reverse complement strand
CCACGTACATGGTGCGGCCCTTCATCGCCCCGGTGTAGAGGCCGGTGAGCTCGGCGCGCATCTCGGCCGGGTCGCGCCAGTTGTTGTTCGGGCCGGCGTCTTCCTCGCGGGCCGAGCAGATGAAGGTGCGGTCCTCCACGCGGGCCACGTCGCCGGGGTCGCTGTGCGCCCAGTAGCTGTTCGGGCGCTTGGCCTCGTCCAGCTTGGTGAACGTGCCACTGTCCACGAGCTGCTGGCACAGCCGGTCGTACTCCTCGGCCGAGCCGTCGCACCAGTAGATGTCGGCGGGCTGGAGCACGGCTGCCCAGTCGGCCACCCACTGCTGGAGACGGGAATTGCTCGTGGTCGCGGTCATCTCAGGGTCACTCCTCGGGGGGACGCGGCACGTCGTTGTACCTGGCGTCAAGTTTAGGAACGCGCGACCCCGAAACGAAAAACCCGGCCCCTGCGGGCCGGGCGGTTCGGGTGCCGTCACGAGGACGGCGATGATCGGTGGGAGTGGCGGATGCCGCCGGTCAGGCGCCGGGGGTCTCCATGTCCACCTCGCTGCCGAGGCGCAGCTTCGTGGCGCGGCCGCTGCCGTCGAGGTCGAA
>JAGQUV010000149.1 GCA_020438295.1 Solirubrobacterales bacterium | reverse complement strand
TGGCCGGAACCATGCGCGCCCTGTTGGCGAACAGTGTCACTGGCGTCAGCGAAGGTTTCCAGCGCAAGCTGGAACTGGTTGGGGTCGGCTACCGAGCCTCCGCGCAGGGTCGTGATCTCAACCTGACCCTGGGTAAGTCTCACCCGACCGTGTTTACCGCGCCGGATGGGATCACCATTGAAACCCCGACGCAGACCGAAGTGCTGATCAAGGGTTCGGACAAGCAGCTGGTCGGCCAGGTTGCCGCCAAGGTGCGCAGCTTCCGTCCGCCGGAGCCCTACAAGGGCAAGGGCGTGCGCTACAGCGGCGAGAAGATTCAACTGAAGGAAGCGAAGAAGGCCTAAGCCTGCTTCGCAGCGGAGAGCATTAGTGATGGAAAAGAAGATTGCGCGTCAGCGCCGCGCTCGCAAGAGCCGTGCTCACATCAAACAGTTGGGAATGCCGCGCCTGAGCGTTCATCGCACGGACCAGCACCTGTACGCACAGGTCATCGCCGCTGACGGCGGCACCGTTCTGGCTTCTGCTTCGACGGTGCAGAAGGACCTGCGCGAGGGGCTGAAGGGCTCCAAGAACAAGGCTGCTGCGAGCGTGATCGGCAAG
>JAGQUV010000148.1 GCA_020438295.1 Solirubrobacterales bacterium | reverse complement strand
AGTCATGCTGGCACGTTGGGGCCATTTCTGCTGCCACTTTCGCAACACGGATCACAAAAGGCAACGGAGCCCCACCCGTGTGGTAGGGCTCCGTCGAAGGTCTTGACGAGGCGTCGCGACACCGCCGTCAGGACGCGGTCACAGCGGCCGGACGTTCTCCGCCTGCGGACCCTTCGGGCCCTGCGTCACGTCGAACTCGACCTGCTGGTTCTCCTCCAGGGTCTTGTAGCCCTGGCTCTGGATGGCCGACCAGTGCACGAACACGTCGGCGCTGTCGTCCGCCTGGGAGATGAAGCCGAAGCCCTTCTCGGCGCTGAACCACTTCACGGTGCCCTGAGCCATGTTGCTCGTTACTCCTTCGTCGGGGCGTGAGCCGCCACCTCGACGGCCCGCATCAGATGCGGTGACACCGTCGCTCCGACTTGCGTGAGTGGTTGTCCCGTCGCAAGAAGAACCGCCGTTGGATCACAAACTCCGCGGGCGTCACACCTGCTGGAACTTGCACCTGCTGCTGACCCCGACACTACCAACTCCGAAACGCACGCCAAGTGACGAACGCGGTTGTTCGCCATCTGGTCAGCCGGTGTTCCCGCGGACCGCCG
>JAGQUV010000012.1 GCA_020438295.1 Solirubrobacterales bacterium | reverse complement strand
GCAGACCCTGGGGAACATCTTCGCCGGCGTCGTGATCCAGGCGACCCGGCCGTTCCAGGTCGGCCAGCGGGTCCGGCTGTCCGGGATCGGGGTCGCCGACGCCCTCGAAGGCACGGTCAGCTCGATCGGGCTGTTCTACACGACCGTGCTCGATGACAACGAGCGCACGCTGATCCCCAACAACATGCTGCTCAGCCTGACCGTGGTGCCACTGCGCGAACCTCCCGGGATCGACATCAAGGCCCGCTTCGACAGCCACGTCACCCCGCGCCACGTGCAGGAGATGCTCAGCCAGGCGATCACGGTCCCGATCCGGCGGCAGCCGTCGATCTGGCTGGACGAGGTCGACCGGGATGAGGTCGTGCTGCGGATAACCGCGACCCCGGTCGACCGGGCCGACGGCGCCAGGCTGGCCGAGCAGATCGTCTCGGTGACCAGGGGGACGTTCGAGTTCGAGACCGCCGGCGACAAGCGGGAGGAAAGCGTCCCGCACGGTCACGCCTGACCGCCGGTCGCGTAAGCGCTCATGGACCCGGACTTCGAATGCGTGGTGATCGGCGGCGGAGCCGCCGGCCTGAGCGCCGCACTGGTGATGGGCCGGGCCCGCCGGGCCACCCTGGTGGTCGACGCCGGCCGGCAGAGCAACCGCCCTGATCACGGGATCGGCGGCCTGCTCGGGAACAACGGCACCGTTCCGTCCCGCTTCTACAGCGAGGCGGCCGACGAGGTGGACCGGCACGCGACAGTGGAACGGATCGACGGTTCGGTGGTGACCGCGGAGCGCGCCGACCACGGCTTCAGCCTGACCACCGCCGACCGTGCCGGGATCTCGGCCGCGAACGTGATTCTCGCCACCGGCATGGACTACGAGTACCCGGACCTGCCCGGGGTGGCCGAACTCTGGGGAACTGACGTATTCCACTGTCCTTTCTGCCACGGTTGGGAGGCGCGCGAGGGCCGCATCGCGGTGATCGTCGAGAACCCCGCCGACGCGATGCGGGCGAGGCTGATCCGGCTGTGGAGCGACCGGGTCACCGTGCTGACCAACGGTGGCGGTCTTGACGGTGAACAGGAGTCGACCATCGAGGCCGCGGGTCTCCCGGTCGTCTCGGCCCCCGTGGAACGGCTGCTGACCGAGAACGGGTCACTGCGGGCGGTGGGCTTCGCCGACGGCAGCGAGGTCGAGTTCGACTCGGTGCTGGTCCCGGTCACCATGCGCCACCGGTCCGACCTGGCCGACCAGCTCGGGGCCGAAGTGGTCGAGCAGCCGGCCCCGTTCATCGTCGACCCGCTGAAGGTCGATCTTCTGCAGCAGACCAGCGTCCCCGGGCTGTTCGCCGCCGGCGACATCGCCACCCAGGGCGCCCCTTCGGTCGCCGCTGCGATCTGTGAAGGCCACCGCGCCGGGGCCGGGGTCGTCCACGGGATCGCCCTGGGTCATTGACCCGCGGGGCGCTTAGCGGCGGCGTTCCACCTCTTCGACCATCAGCCGGGTGTGGATGGCGGCAATCAGATCGCGCAGCGGCTCCACCCCGGCTTCGATCAGCTCGACCGCCCGGTCCGGCGGCATCTCGCCTTCGAGCCGCTCCATCAGCACGTCGACCTCCTCCCTGACCAGTTCCTCCAGCGCCCGCTTGTAGCGCAGCGTGTCGTAGACGGTGAAGCCGATCTTCTCGTCGTAGCCGCTGGCCCTGAATCGCGAGATCGCCTCGATGATGGTCACGTCCGAGGGCGAGTAACCCTTCGAGTTCGGCCGTAAGACCTCGATCTCGGCCAGCCGGTCGAGCACCTCGTCGGGCACGCCGTAGGTCTTCCTGACCTCGGCTGCGCTGGTCCTGGTCCGCTCCCTGGCCAGCGCCCTCTCGAGGATCCGGTCCTCGACCTCGAGCAGCGCCCGGGCCCGCTCCTGCCCCTCTTCGTCCAGCACCGAGCGGATCGCCTTGAGCGGCATGTAGCGCTCCTCCTGGAGCCGCTTGATCAATCCGATCCGCTCGACCGTCTCCGGCAGGTAGTAGGCCATGTTCCGGCTGGTCTTCACCGGGTCCGGCAGAAGGCCCTCGCGAAGGTAGTGCTTGATCGTCGCGCCCGGTACGCCGGAGGCCTCGACCAGCTCCGACATCCTGAGCAGGTTCTCCACGGCCTCCGGCCGGTCGGCCGTCTCCTGTTCGACCGTGCTCATGCCCGGAACTCCGCTTCACCGGAACCAACGCCCGGCCCGGCCACCTCGCCCGATTCGAAAAGTGCGGCGATTTCCGGTTCCGACAACCCCGCCTCGGACAGCACGTCGGCGGTGTCGGCACCAATCGCCGGCGCGGGCCGGGTGTCGTTCGCCGGGGTCTCGGAAAGCTTGACCGGATTACCCAGCTGACGGACCGGGCCGATCCCGGGCTGGTCGATCTCGACCACCATCCCCCGCTTCGCGAACAGCTCGGATTCGAGCGCCTCGTCGAGGTCGAGGATCGGCTCGATGCAGCAGTCGTGCCGGTCGTTGAACTCCTTCCACTCGGCCCTGGTCCGACTGCGGAAGATTTCGGCGACCTGCTCCCATCCGGGGCCGCCCGGTCGCTCGAACTGGGCCTCGAAAAGCTCGGGCCTGCCCACCCCTTCGCAGAAGGCCCGCCAGAACTTGACCTCGAGCGCACCGCAGGCGACCCAGCCGTCGGCCGCCTCGTAGGTCAGGTAGCAGACCAGCCCGCCGGCCAGCTCCAGTTCGCCCCGTTTCGGCACCGAGCCGTCGGCGAAATGGCGCCCGGCGACCATCGCCAGCCAGGACAGCGCGCCGTCGGTCATCGAGATGTCGACCATCTGGCCGAGCCCGCTCTTCTGCTTCTCGAACAGCGCCGCCATCACCCCGAACGCGGCCGGCAGCGCCCCGCCGCCGATGTCGCCGACCTGGCCGGCCGGCTGGATCGCCGGCCCGCCGGCCCGGCCGGTCAGCCCCAGCATTCCGGTTGCCGCCAGGTAGTCGATGTCGTGGCCGGCGCGGTCCCGGTTGGGACCGTCCTGGCCGTAGCCGGTGATCGCGCAGTAGACGATCCCGGGGTTCAGCTCCCTCACGCTCTCGTAGTCGATGCCCAGCCGGGCCACGACCCCGGGGCGGTTACCGTCGAGAATGACGTCGGCCGTCTCGGCCAGCCGGAGGAAGGCATCGCGGCCGCCGTCGCTCTTGAGGTCGAGCCGGATCGAGCGCTTGCCCCGGTTGAGCGAGAGGTACAGCGCCGAGCGGGTGCCGGAGGCGTTGAGCCGGTCCTCGGCCTCCCCGGCACCGGCCGGTCCACCGTCCCCGCCACCGGCATCGGCGGGTCCGTAGAACGGCGGCGCATGCCGGATGTAGTCGCCGGCACCGGTGTCCTCGACCTTGATCACGTCGGCCCCGAAGTCGGCCAGGAGTTGTGAGCAGAACCCGCCCGGCAGCAACCGGGTCAGGTCGAGCACGGTGGTCCCGTCGAGCGGCCCGGTCCGGTCCGCCTCGCCTGTCACGACCGCGTTCAACTCAGCCCTTCGCCAGGCCCAACAGTTCGCGCGCCTCGGCCACGGTCGCGACCCTGCGGCCGGCATCCTCGACAATTTGTCGGGCCTTGCCGACCAGGTCCCCGTTGGACCGGGCCATCGAGCCGTCGGGCAGGTAAAGGTTGTCCTCGACCCCGGCTCGGACGTTGCCACCGAGCACGACCGCCGCGCCGAGCAGCTTCCACTGGTCCCGGGATATCCCGATCGTCTGCCAGTTGTTCGGACCTTCCGAGCCCCCGGGGATCTGGTCTGCCATCACCTCGACGTTGCGCGGGGTCGGTCTGATCCCGCCGGTGACGCCCATGACCAACGAGATCTGGAGCGGCCCGTCGAGCAGGCCCATGTCGATCAGCGGATCGAGGTTGGCGACGTGCCCGGCGTCGAAGCATTCGTGCTCGGGCTGGATGCCGATCTCGTTCATCGCCGTGATGAACTCGATGATCGTGTCGAAGCTGTTCTCGAACACCGCCTTGAACACGAAGTCCTTTCGCCGGCGGGAGTACTTGGCGTAGTTCATCGAGCTCATGTTGAGCGCGGCGACGTCCGGCTTCAGCTCGCGCAGGTACTCGATCCGCTTGCTGATCGGGACCCCGAGCGCACCGGTCGAGTAGTTGATGATCACGTCACCGACCTCGACCCGGATCGCGTCGGTTATCGCCCGGAAGTCCTCGATCTCGTACGACGGGGTGCCATCCGGGGTCCGGGCGTGGATGTGGATCTGCGAGGCACCCTCGTCGACCGCCCGCCGGGCCTCGGCCGCGTACTCGTCCGGGGTGTACGGGATCGCCGGGCACTGGTCCCGATTGGCGATCACGCCCGAGATCGAGTTGCTGATGATCACCGGGTCTTCGAACCGGCTCATACGTCGTCCTCCGCGGCGCCCGGGACGGCCGCCTCGACGGCCGCGGCGAACCGCTCGAGTGGCGCCCAGTCCGCCTCGGCCGGGTCGATCACCTGGGTCCAGCCCTCCGACCCCAGCCGTCCCTCGAAGCGGAGGCACGGGGCCGCGAACACCCCACCCTCCTCGTTCAGCTCGACCCCGGCGATCTGCCGGATGTGCAGCCGGACCGACCGGTCCAGCCCGAACCCGAAGATCTCGACCACCGCGCCGTCGAAGGTCAGCATCCCGGCGCTGGGCGGGTGCTCGTGCTGCAGTACCACCTCGATCGTCTCGCTACTCATCTGCTCCACCTCTCATCTGCTTGGCTTCCGATCGGTCGTCTGGCTCAGACCGGCATCACCCCGTGCTTCTTCCAGGGGCGGTCGACGTGCTTGTCCCTGGACATCCGCAACCCGTTGATGATCGTCGGCCTGGTCTCCCGCGGGTCGATGATGTCGTCGATCATCGCGTTGCCGGCCGCGATGTACGGGTCGATCTGCTGGCGGACCGCGTTCAGCATCGCCTCGCGGGTCGCCTCCGGGTCGTCGGCCGCCTCGATCGCCGAGCGGCCGATGATGTTGACCGCCCCCTCCGGCCCCATGACCGAGATCTCGGCCCCGGGCCAGGCGACGATCAGGTCAGGCTCGTAGGCCCGGCCGCACATCACGTAGTAGCCGGCGCCGTAGGCCTTGCGGACCAGGACCGTGATCTTCGGCACGGTCGCCCGCGATACCGCGTACAGCATCTTCGCCCCGTGGCGGATGATGCCCTGCTGCTCGACCTTCGAGCCGACCATGAACCCGGGCACGTCCTGCAGGAAGACCAGCGGTATCGAGAAGGCGTCGCAGAGGTTGATGAAGCGGGCCGCCTTGTCGGCCGAATCCACGTCGAGGATGCCGCCCAGCTGCTTCGGCTGGTTGGCCACGACGCCGACCGGCTGCCCGCCGAAGCGGGCGAAGCAGGTGATCAGCGACCGGGCGAACTTCGGCTTGATCTCGAAGTAGTCGCCGTCGTCGACGATTTCGGAGATCACTTCGTACATGTCGTACGGCGTCCGCGGTGACTCCGGGATCAGCTCGAGCAGACGGTCCGATCCGCGGTCGACCGGGTCGGCGGTCTCGATCTCGGGCGGCTTCTGTTCGCAGTTGGAAGGGAAGTAGGAGAGGTACTTCTTGACCGCCTCGATGCACTCCGGGTCGTCCTTGACCTCGAGGTCGCCGACCCCCGATTTGCGGCAGTGGACCTTCGCCCCGCCGAGGTCCTCGATGTCGATGTCTTCTCCGGTCACCGCCTTGACCAGGTGGGATCCGGCCAGCGCCATCGCGCCCTGCCCGACCACCATCGGCACGAAATCGGACAGCCCCGGGATGTAGGCGGTCCCGGCCGCGCAGGGGCCCATCATCGCGGCGACCATCGGGACCAGGCCCGACATCTCCACCTCTTCGCGGAACAGGTGGCCGGTCCCGGCAAACAGCGAGCCGGCCGCTTCCTGGATCCGCCCCCCGGCCGAATCCAGCAGCCAGATCAGCGGCATGCGCTTCTGCTTGGCCATCTCGCGCATCCGGGAAACCTTGGTCTCGCCGGTCTGCCCCATTGAGCCGGCCATCACCGTGAAGTCGTAGGCGACGATCGCGCAGGTCCGGCCGTCCACGTCACCCCAGCCGGTGATCACCCCGTCGGCCGGAGCCTCCTTGCCCTTCATCGACGGGTGCGAGAAGTGCGGCCTTCCCTGAATCCCGATCTCGGTGAAGGTGCCGGGGTCGACCAGCAGGTCGAGCCGCTCACGGGCGGTCAGCTTGCCGCGCTCGTGCTGGAGCTTGACCTTCTCCAGGCCACCTCCCAGCTTCGCCCTCGCGCGCCGCTCGTGGAGTTGTTCGGTCAGCTCGGTCAGCGGGGCCGTGCCGGGCAGCTTGTCGACCGGCTCGTCCGCTTCGTCCCGATCGGCGGCGCCCGAACCGCCGTTGTCCTGTCCGTCGCTCATCAGCGGCCCTTCCATTCCGGTTCGCGTTTTTCGAAGAAGGCCTTGACGCCCTCGATCGCGTCTTCACTGGACAGCTCGATCGCCAGCTGCGACCGCAGGTAGTCGAGCGCGTCGGCCAGGTCCATGTCCATCTGGCGCCACATCGCGTCCTTGCCCATCCGCATGATCAGCGGCGACTTGGCGGCCAGCATGGCGGCCCAATCGGCCACCACGCCGTCGAACTCGCGCCCCGGGACCACTCGGTTGACGATCCCGGCCTCTCTTGCGTCGTCGGCGGTGAGCCGCTCGCCCAGCAGCAGCATCTCGTTGGTCTTCTTGCGACCGACGCTGCGGTAGATCAGGGCCATGATCATGAACGGGAACAGCCCGACCGTGATCTCGGGCGTGCCGAAGGTCGCCTCGTCGGAAGCCACGATCAGGTCGCAGGCCAGGGCCAGACCGAGCGAGCCGGCCAGTACGTGACCCCTGGCGGCGACGATCGAGGGCTTGCCGAGCTGACCGAGCAGCCGGAACGACTCGATGAACAGGTCGGCCCCGTCGAACTTCTCGACCGCGTTCGACTCGCTGCCGAACGCGGCCAGATTGCCGCCGGCCGAGAAGACCTTCTCGTGCGAGGAGGCCAGGACGACCACCCGGACCGCGTCGTCGTCGCGCGCCGACCGGAGCGCGGCGACCAGCTCGCCGAGCAGTTGGTCAGAAAGGGCGTTGCGGGTATCGGGGTCGTCGAGGGTGATCGTCGCCACGTGGTCGGCGACCTCGTACTGGATCTTCTCAAAGCCATGGCTGGGTCCGGTCATGGTCGCCAACCATACCAGTAACTAGGGAGTGAGAAGTGTTACTCTCTACTTTGTCGCGAACCGGCGATGGCCCGGGCAAGGGCATGGGCCGGCACGACCGCCAATTTCTAACGAGGAGCGCATAGACATGACCGAAACCGTCATCAAGCCCGACCACGAGACCGGCCAGAAGAGCCCGATCTTCACCGACGAACACGAAGACCTGCGCGCCTCGATGGAGGCCTGGGTCAAGAAGGAGCTCCACCCCCACCGCAACGAGTGGGAGGACACCAAGTGGCCGGACGAGGCGATGCGACGGGCCGGCGAGCTCGGATACCTCGGCCTCTGCTTCCCCGAGGAGTACGGCGGGCAGGGTGGCGACTACTTCTACTCACTGGTCAGGGCAGAGGCGTTGAGCTATTCCGGCTCGGGCGGGCTCGGCATGGGCTTCGCCGTCCAGACCGACATGGTCCTCCCGCCGATCCACCTGCTCGGCACCGAGGAACAGAAGCAGCGCTACCTGGTACCCGGCATCCAGGGGACCAGGATCGGGGCGCTCGGGATCACCGAGCCGGGAGCGGGTTCGGACGTGGCCGGGATCCGCACGACCGCCGTGCTCGACGGCGACGAATACGTGATCAACGGGTCCAAGACCTTCATCACCAACGCCGCCCGGGCCGACTTCATGGTGCTGGTGGTCAAGACCGACCCCGATGCCGGGCACGAAGGCATCAGCCTCCTGCTGATCGACATCCGCGACGAGGACGGAAACGACCTGCCCGGCTTCTCGGTCGCCCAGAACCTCGAGAAGATGGGCATGCACGCGTCCGACACCGGCGAGCTCGCGTTCGAAGACATGCGGGTGCCGGCCGACTCCCTGCTCGGCCAGCTCGGCAAGGGCTTCTACCACATCAGCTGGGAGCTCCAGGGCGAGCGGCTGGTCGCCGCGGCCGGCTCGAACGCCGGCGCCGAGCGCCTGTTCGAGACCACGCTCGAGTACGCCCGGGACCGTCAGGCCTTCGGCCGGCCGATCGGCAAGTTCCAGGCGATCCGCCACAAGTTCGCCGAGATGGCGACCAAGATCGAGAGCTCGAAGCAGTTCACCTACTCGGTCGCCTGGCAGATCAACAACGGCGGGTACCCGGTCCGCGAGATCTCGATGGCCAAACTGCTCTCGTCCCGGATGGCCTGTGAGATCGGCGACGAGTGCATCCAGATCCACGGCGGCTGGGGCTACATGAAGGAATACGAGATCGAGCGCCACTACCGCGACATGCGGCTGAACCGGATCGGCGCCGGGACCGACGAGATCATGCTCGAGGTGATCGGCCGCTCATACGGTCTCTAGGCCCAACGACCGACCGCGCTGTATCAACGCCGTACCTACGCTGTACCAATGCCGTACCGGCTGAGCCCGGCTGACCGAACCTCGGGGCCCGGACCGCACGGTTCGTTCAGGCTGGACTGACCTCGCTCGTGCAGTGAGCGCAGCGACGGGCGGCCAGCGGGATCTCCGAGAGGCACTCCGGGCACTCCCGGGTCGTCTCTTCCTTGCCGTCCCTGAACCTGTTCATCGGGGCGACCACGAAGAAGTAGACCGCCGCGGCGATCGAGAGGAAGGCGATCAGAGCGTTGATGAAGTTGCCGTAGGCGAACCGGGATCCGTTGATCGTGAAGGCCAGGTCGGAGAAATCGGGCTCGCCGATGATCGCCGCAATGATCGGGGTCAGCAGGTCGGAAACCAGCGAGTCGACCAGCGCGCCGAACGCCGCCCCGATGACCACCGCGACGGCCAGGTCCACCACGTTGCCCCGGGTGATGAACTCTTTGAAACCGAGGATCACTTTCAACCGACTCGCCTCCGATCGTCTGGACGGACGGGATGAAGATACCGCCTCCCGACTCCCCGGGCGCCGACCCCGCGTCCACCCGGTGCCGACCCCGCATCCACCGGGGCGCCGATGCCGCGTCCGCGGGTCGCGGTGATCCAGATTGACCCCCGTGGAGGGGGGACAGCCTGGATCACCGGTGTCCGTACGGCGTTCTCCGGCTGCTGCCGGCCCGTGGTGGCCACGAGTGGAAAGCGCGGCCGGCCCGTAGCGGCCACAAGTGGAAAGCGGCCGGCGATAGGATGGCGCCGATGCCGATGCTGAGCGACAACCCGATGTGGGAAGAGATGGCGGCGAGGGCGTTGGCGCTGGTCGACTACGGCGGAGCGGAGATCGGCGAGTGCCGGGCGGCGGTCGCGGCGACCGGCGGCGGCGGGCCGGACCAGTGGCACGACGCCTGGAACACCGTGGCCCAGCACCTCGACGACGCGGGCCGGGTCTCGGCGGTTGAAGGCGACCCGGTCAGTGCGCGCGACGCGCTGCTGCGCGCCTCCACCTACTACCGGATCTCCTACTGCCCGCTTTTCGGCTCGCCGGTCGACGAGCGGTTGCGGATCTCGTTCGAGGCCGAGGAGCAGGCTTTCGCCAGCGCGGCCGACCTGGGGGCTGGGAACCTGCGCCCGATCGAGGTGCCGTTCGAGGGCGGTTCGCTGCCCGGCTACATCGCCACCCCGGACGGCGATCCCGGGCCGAGGCCGACCATCCTGCAGGTTAACGGCTTCGACTCGAACGTGCACGAGATGTATTTCTCCAACGGGCCGGCCGCGACCGCCCGCGGGTACAACTGGATCGGGGTCGACGGGCCGGGCCAGGGGCGCAACCTGATCCGCGACGGCCTGCCGCTGCGACCGGACTGGGAGACCGTGGTCGGCCCGATCCTCGATCACGTAGAGGCGATAGACGAGGTCGACCCCGGCAAGATCGTGCTGACCGGCTGGAGCCTGGGCGGCTTTCTGGCCCCGCGGGCGGCCGCGTTCTTCAGTGACCGGCTGGCCGCCCTGGTGGCCGATCCCGGCCAATGGGACCAGCGGGACGCGGTGATCGCCGGCCTGCCGCTCTCCGACGAGGAAAAGGGGCGGTTTCCCGAGGTCGAGCGCTCGAAGATCGACGAGCTGGAGCAACGGTTGCGAAGCGAATCGGCCGACCCGATGCTGCGCTGGCGGCTGATCGACCGCGGGCTGTGGGTGACCGGCACCGAGACGCTGTTCGATTTCTTCGCCCGGATGTGCGAGTTCGAGCTCTCCCCGGTCGCCGGGGACATCGGCTGCCCGACCCTGGTCACGATCAACGAGTCCGACCCGATCTCGGCCGCCGCGCCGCGCCTTGCGGAAGCGGTTTCCGGCCCCGGGGAGCTGGTCCGCTTCAGCGATGCGGAAGGAGCCGGCGGCCACTGCGAGGGACTGGCCCGCCGTCTCTACCATGACCGGGTCTTCGACTGGCTGGCCCGGACCGTCTCCTGAGACGGTCCGAGCGGCGACCGGGCTTACCGCGGCCGGCAATCGCCGGCCATATAGTGCGGCTCAGGTCAGGCACCGGCGATCAGACGGCCGGCGCCCACAAACAACAAGGAGCTTTTCACCGATGGGACTTCTGGAAGGTAAGAAAGCGATCGTCACCGGTTCGGCCCGGGGCATCGGCCGCGCAACCGCCGAGTTGTTCGCCGCCAACGGCGCCAGCGTGCTGATCAACGATCTCGACGCCGACGCCGCCGAACAGGCAGCCTCCGAGATCGACGGCGAGACCGCCGTATTCGCCGGCGACCTGACCGAGGCGGACGCGGCCGACAAGCTGGTCGCCACCGCCCGGGACGCGTTCGGCTCGATCGACATCGTGGTCAACAACGCCGGCTACACCTGGGACGGAGTCGCCCACAAGATGGGTGACGAACAGTTCCAGGCGATGCTCGACATCCACACGGTGGTGCCGTTCAGGGTGGCCCGGGCGCTCGCCCCCCACTGGCGCGAGGCCGCCAAGGCCGAAGCGGCGAACGGAGAGGAGTACTTCCGCAAGCTGATCAACATCTCCTCGATCTCAGGGACCATGGGCAACGCCGGCCAGGTCAACTACTCGGCCGGCAAGTCGGCCGTGGTCGGGCTGACCAAGTCGCTGGCCAAGGAGTGGGGCCAGTTCAAGATTAACGTCAACGCGGTCGCGTTCGGCTTCGTCGAGACCCGGCTCACCGCGGCCAAGGAGAGTGCCGAGAAGCTCGAGGGACCGGGCGGCGAGGAGATCCAGCTTGGTATCCCCGAGCAGACCAGGGCGATGGCCGCGATGATCATCCCGATCGGCCGTCCGGCAAGCCCGGACGAGGCGGCGGGCCCGGTCATGTTCCTGGCCTCCAACCTGGCCGACTACGTCCACGGCCAGGTCCTGAACGTGACCGGCGGTCAGTTCGGCGGCATGACCAACTGATCCAGGTCGTTCCGGCCCGGCTCGTCACCGACGGACCGGGCCGGGCTACTTGGTGCGGGCCTCGGCCGGCGGCTCGCCGCCTTCTCCCGTGATCGCCGGCGGCGGCCAGGGCCCGAACCAGTTGTCGCGACCGCCGTCGAGGGTAATCACCGAGCCGGAGTGGAACGCTCCGGCGTCGCTGGCCAGATAGGCGAGCAACCAGGCCATTTCCTCCGATTCCCCGACCCTTCCCAGCGGGATCGTGCGGTGGATCGATTCGACGATCTCCTTCGGGTACTTGTTGACGAACGTGTCGGTCGCGAACTGGCCGGCCGCGACCGCGCAGGTGCGGATCCCGAACCGGGACCACTCGGTGGCCAGGGTGCGGGTCATGTTCTCGACCGCGGCCCGAGCGGCTCCGGAGTGGACCATGCCCGGCATGCCGTTGTGCGGCGAGAGGGTGACGCTTAGCACGGTCCCGCCGCCCTGCGGGATGAATGCCCTGGTCGCCGCCGCGTGGGTCATCAGCCAGGTCCCGGTCACATTCAGGTCGATCACCGTCCGAAAGCCTTTCGGGGTGATCGCCTCGGCCGGGCTGAGGAACTGCCCCCCGGCGTTGTTGACCAGGGTGTCGATCCGCTCGTGCCTGGCGACTACCCGTTCGATGAACGAGTCCACGCCCTGATCGTCGCGGATGTCCAGCGCCTCGAACTCGAAGCTGCCGGGGAGGCCGTCCGCGAGCCCGGCCGTCTCCTCCAGCGGCTCGGTCCGCCGGCCGCAGCCGGCCACCTTCGCCCCGAGCCGGATCATCTCCAGCGCAGTCTCCCGCCCCAGCCCGGTCCCGGCACCGGAAATCACCACCACCCGGTCGCGGAGCAGGTCATCTCTGAATATCCGGGATCGTATGGATTCGCCCATCGGTCGCGGCAAACCCTACCGTCGCGGCGGTCAATGTAAGGTCGGGCCGTTGACCGTGCACGCTGAAACTCGCCCGCTCGAGACACCGCTGGCCGGCGGTGGCCCCGGCCTGACCGCGACCGTCGAGCCGATGGTCACCGGGACGCTGGGCGCGCCCGCGATCATCGGCTCGAGCCCGATCGGCCGGGTCGGCACCCTGAGACTGCTCAGGGAGGCCAACCAGGAGCAGCCCCGACTCCCGGTGCCGGCCTTCCTGATCCGCCATCCCAAGGCCGGGCCGATCCTGGTCGACACCGGGCTGCATCCCTCGATCGCGTCCGATCCGACCGAGAACCTCGGTCGGATGGGCAGCTGGTTCCTGAAGCCCGCACTCGAGCCGGGCGAGGATGTCCCGGCGCAGCTGAGGGCAAAGGGGGTCGATCCGGCCGCGATAAGGCTGGTCATCCTCACCCACCTGCACGTCGACCACGCGTCGGCGATCGCCGACTTCCCCAACTCGACCCTGCTCGTGACCGCCGACGAATGGCGCACTGCGACCTCCGGCCTGTTTCCCTTATTCAAGGGCTATCGCCGCCAGCAGTTCGACTACACGTTCGACTTCAGGACGGTCGAATTCGAAGGCGAGCAGGTCCACTCGTACGCGAGCTTCGGCCGGACGATCGACCTGTTCGGCGACGGCTCGATCCGACTCGCCTCGACGCCGGGACACACACCGGGCCACCAGTCGGTGATCGTACGGCTGAAGGACCGGGACATGGTGATCTGCGGCGACGCGGTCTACCGTTCCGAACAGCTGGAAGAGGGATCCGACCTGCCCGGGCTGATGGCCGACCCGCACAACTTCCGCCGGAGCCTCCAGGAGATCCGGCTGTTCCACCGGCAGTACCCGGAGGCGGTCATGACCCCGGGGCACGACCCGGGCTTTTACGAGAGCATCCCGGACCGGTACAGCTGAACCCGGGCCGGCCCCGGCCCCGCTATCGGGGCGACGGCTCGGCCGCGGCCGACGGCTGCTCCCCGAGGTCCCGCTTGACCGCCCGGCGGCCCTTTTCTTCGAGCGCCGCGTACATCGACTTGACCTGGTCGAAGATGGTGTTCGAAGCCGCCATCTGCTGCTTGCGGTCGGGCCTGGGGTCGACCGGGAAGGTGATCGGCTCGCCGTACTGGACCGTTACCTTGGGAAAGGCCAGCTTCTTCCACTTGCGCACCGAACCGGAGCCGTGAATGGCGATCGGCACCACCGGGACCCCGGACTCGAGCGCGATCTTGCCGATCCCGGGCCGGGGCCGGCCGAGCCCGCCGGACCGCGAGCGGCCGCCCTCGGCGTATACCAGTACCGCCCCACCGCGCTCGAAAATCGCTTCGACCGTCCTGAACGCCTCGATGTCGGCGTGGCCGCGCCGGATCGGAAAGACCCCGCCGTGGCGGTAGATCCAGGTCAGCCCGGGCGGGCCGAACAGCTGTGACTTGGCCATGAACCGGATCTTCCGGCGCAGGTAGACGCCGGCGAAGAAGTGGTCCATCTGGCTGAAGTGGTTCGGGGCCAGCAGTACCGGGCCTTCCGACGGTACGTTCCCGGTCCCGATCGCGCGGGTCCGGTAGAGCCCCATCGCCACCGGGGTGAGCGCGGCTCGGACGACCTCGTAGATCGCGTCGGGATCCCTGGTCCGGGCGCGCTCGTGGAACTGGTCGAAATACTCGGCGGGACGGGTGTCCTTGTAGACCTGCGGCTTGATGTCGGCCATCAGCCGAACAACCCCGCCGGTGGCGCCCGGTTACTCGCCGACCGGCCCGGTCATTCGCGGACCCAGCCGCGGGAGCGCTCGAGCGCCCGGTGCCACTGGTCGAGCAGCTCGGCCGCCCGGTCGCGGTCCATCTTCGGCTCGTAGGTCCGGCTCGCCTCCCACATGCCGGGGATCTCGTCGCGCTGCCAGACCCCGGCTCCGATCCCGGCCAGATAGGCGGCCCCGAGCGCGGTGGTCTCGGGGATCTGGGGGACGACCA
This sequence comes from Solirubrobacterales bacterium, assembly GCA_020438295.1. Classification (GTDB taxonomy): domain Bacteria; phylum Actinomycetota; class Thermoleophilia; order Solirubrobacterales; family 70-9; genus 67-14. Next base: position 32,609 of record JAGQUV010000012.1, on the reverse strand, counting down.
CCGGAACGCCGAGCAGGTCGGCCTGGAACTGCATCAGCCAGCGGTTGGCCACCGCGCCGCCGTCGGCCTTGAGCGCTTCCAGCCGCCGGCCGGTCGACTCCTCCTGGGCCCTGACCGCGTCGACGGTCTGGTAGGCGATCGCCTCCAGTGCGGCCCGGGCGAGGTGGGCCCGGCCACTGCCCCTGGTCAGGCCGACCACCGTCCCCCGCGCGTACGGGTCCCACCAGGGTGAGCCCAGCCCGGTCAGCGCCGGGACGAAGTAGACGCCGTCGTTGCCGTCCAGCGAGGCGGCGAGCGCCTCGGTCTCGGCCGCGCTCTCGATGATCCCGAGGCCGTCGCGCAGCCACTGGACCGCCGCCCCGGTGACGAATATCGAGGCCTCGAGGGCATAGGTGACCTGGTCGCCGATCCCCCAGGCGATCGTGGCCAGCAGCCCCGGGTCCGGGTTGGGCAGGCCGGTGCCGGCGTTGAGCAGGACGAAGCTCCCGGTGCCGTAAGTGTTCTTGGCCGCGCCGGGCCGGTCGCATGCCTGTCCGAAAAGCGCCGCCTGCTGGTCGCCGGCGATCCCGGTCACCGGGACCTCTCCGCCAAACTCGGTCGTGGTCCCGAACAGCCCCGCCGAGGGCAGGGCGGTCGGCAGTGACCCGGGGTCGACGCCGAACAGCTCGCACAGTTCCGGGTCCCACCGTCGCTTCCCGATGTCGAACAGCATCGTACGGGCCGCGTTCGAGAGGTCGGTCACGTGCTCGCCGCAGAGTTTGTAGGCAAGCCAGGAATCGACCGTGCCGAATTTCGCCCCGGCGGCTCGTTCGACGTTGTCCAGCAGCCACTCGATCTTGGTCGCCGAGAAGTACGGATCCAGCACCAGGCCGGTCCGCTCGCGGACCAGTGGCTCGTGGCCCGCCGCTTTGAGCTGGTCGCAGCGTCCGGCGCCGCGGCGGTCCTGCCAGACCAGCGCGTGGTGGATCGGACGGCCGGAGGCCGGATCCCAACCGACCACGGTCTCGCGCTGGTTGGTGATGCCGATCGCGTCGAGCTGGCGGCCGTCGACTCCGGCTCCGGCCAGCGCCCTGCGGGCGACGGTTCGGGTCACGTCCCAGATCTCAGCGGCGTCGTGCTCGACCCAGCCCGGGTTCGGGAAGTGCTGGCCGAACTCGGCGTAACCCCGTCCCACCACTCTTCCCGTGTCGTCGAAGACGAACGAGGTCGAGCCGGTGGTTCCCTGATCGATCGCCAGAATCATCGTCTCGTGATGTAGACCCGGGCGAAGTCGACCAGCTGGCGGAAGCGGTGGATGAAGCCGCCGATCGTGCGCCCGGTGGCCCGGTGGGCGAGCTCGAGCTCGTACTCGCGCAGCCGGTAGCCGGCCCGGACCGCATCGATGGTCATCCCGGTCTCCATCCCGTAGTTCGGGGCGAACGGCAGCACCGCCCGCAGGACCTCGATCCCCATCGCCCGTTGCCCCGAGATCGGCGCCGCCGGCGTGGCGCCACACCGCTTGCGGATCACCCAGCCGGAAAACCGCAGCGCGATCCCGAAGCCCCCGCCGACCCTCTTTGCGAACGTGGCCACGGCCAGGTCACACTCATCCGATTCCACCGCCTCGACCAGCCGGCCGAGCTGCCCGGCTGAGCTGCCCAGGTCGGCGTCGCAGAGCAGGACCGTGTCCGGATCCTCGGCGGCGCTCAGCATCGCTTCGGCACAGGCGGTCATGTTGCCGCCCTTGCCGTGGCTTCGGCCCCGCCGGACCAGCTGGGCGCCGGCAGCCATCGCGATGTCCCCCGTGCCGTCACCCGAGGCGTCGTCGGCGACCCAGAACGAGGCACCGGGAAAGGCCAGCCTGAGTGACTCGAGCGTGTCCCCGATCACGTCCGCCTCGTTGCGGGCGGCCACGAGGACGGCCAGCTTCTCGCTGTCGGCCGCGCCCGCTCCGCTGTCTCCACCGGAAGCCATCCGGATCTGACCCTACCGGCGTTCCCAGCGGCGAAGCCGGGCGGGCGCCCAGGGAGCGGGACTCGGACCGCTCGGCGGGCTCCGGTTGGAATAAAGTCCCTGACCTATGCCGAACATCGAAGCTCACATCACGGGAAATGTCTGGAAGATCGAGGTCGAGGTCGGGGACACGGTCAGCGAGGACGACGAGGTGATAATCCTCGAGTCGATGAAGATGGAGATCCCGGTCGAGTCGGAGGATGACGGCGTAGTCAAGGAAATCAAGTGCGCCGAAGGTGATTCGGTCAACGAGGGCGACGTCCTCATCATCCTCGAGTAGTAGCTGGGCGGAATCTGGCCATGAGCGGGGTTGATCCGGGGTCGAACGGCGAGGGGCCGACCGCGGCCGAGGCGATCGAGACCGGCACCGACAAGCTGCTGGTCGATTTCCCGGCCGAGGCGGTCGCCCGGCTGACCATCTCCAACCCGGGCAAGAGGAACGCGCTCGACCACGAAGTCCTGGATGCGATCAGCTCGACCCTGCCGAGGCTCGACCGCGGGATCGAGGTCCGCTGCCTGGTCATCACCGGAGCCGATCCCGTCTTCTCGGCCGGGTACGACATCGGCTCGATCGCCGACGAGAGCTTCGAGCGCGACGCAGAAGCCCTGGTGGCACACCCGTTCACAGCCGCGCTCGAGGCGCTCGACGCCTACCCGTGGCCGACCGTGGCGGCGCTGAACGGGCACTGCATGGGCGGGGGCCTGGAGCTGGCGATCACCTGCGACCTCAGGATCTGCGCGGCCGGCGCCAAACTCGGCATGCCGCCGGCCAAGCTCGGCCTGATCTATGGCCACACCGGGCTGGCCCGGTTCATCGAGACGGTCGGGGCGCCCCGCACCCGGGAGCTGTTCTTTACAGGGGACAACATCGATGCGACCCGGGCCGAGGCGATCAACCTGGTGAACCGGGTCGTCCCGGACGCCGAGATCGGGCCGGAATCGATCGAGCTCGCCCGAACGATCGCCGCCAACGCGCCGCTTTCGACCAGCGGCAACAAGCGGGCGATCGCCACGATCGTGGCCAACCCGCTGCTCAGCGCAGAGCAGGAGGAGGAGCTGGTCGAGCTCCGGCAGTCCTGCTTCGTCTCCGACGACTTCCTCGAGGGGATCACCGCGTTCGGCGAGAAGCGCAAGCCCCGCTGGACCGGACGCTAGCGCCTCAGGCCGGACCGCAGGCGGAGGATCCGGCTGACCGACCTGCGGAACGCCTTTCGCTCGAGTCGACCGGAGCGGAACCGTTCGGCCAGGGCCCGTTCGGCGCTCAGTGCCTCTCCGTAGTCGGGGAACAGCAGCAGGTCGGAGCCGGCCCGGGCGGCGGCGACCGCGACCCGTTCGGGACCTCCATAGCTGCGGGCGGCGACCGTCCCCAGCGCGTCGGTGATCGCCACCCCGCGAAAACCGAGCCGTCGGCGCAGCTCGCCGGTGACGATCGCTTGCTCGAAGGCGGCCGGATTCGGCCCGAACGCCGGATAGATGGCGTTGCTCACCATCACCAGCTTCCCGCCGCTGTCGATGAAGGCCTCGTACGGCCTCTGGTCGATCCGGCGGATCTCCCGTTTCGGTAGCTCGATCCTGTACGCGGCTTCGTCGGTGCTCAACGAGGCCGAGCCGAGGCCGGGAAAGTGCTGTGCCGCGGCCGCCGTCCCGGTGCTCTGCAGCCCCTGGGCGAACGGCACCGCCGTACGCTCCACCCGGTCGGCGGTGTCACCGAACCCACGGTACGTCTCGGCGATTTCCCCGCCGGGCCGGGCGACGTCGAGGACCGGGGCCAGGTCGATGTTGATGCCGGCATCGGCCAGGTTCCGCCCGGTCCGCCGTCCCTGTCGGCGCGAATACGCAGGGCCGCGCCGGCCGATGGTCGCCGCCGAGGCCTCCGGAGCACCGGAAAGTCGCCTCACCAGCCCACCCTCCTGGTCGGTCATGATCGCGAGCGGATAGTCGCGGAGGGCCGGCGGGCGCCCGATCTGCTGAAGTCGGGCGGTGAGCGAGCGGATTGCCGCTCGCGAACCGAGGTTGTCGGCGAACAGGATCACTCCGCCGATCCTGCCGCGCCTGATCGCTTTGCCCAGAGGCGCCGGAACCGAGGTCCCTTCGAAACCGGCCACGATGCGCTGTCCGGCCAGCAGGCCCCGGGGCAGTTCGTTCCCGGGCGCCACGACCGCTGCCGCTCCGCCGCCTGGACCTCCGGCGGCCGGCCCGCCGTCGCTCTCGTCGGCCGGGAGGAACGGGAACCCGTTCGAACCCGAACCGGCGATCAGGCCGGCGATCAGCGCGAGGCCGGCCAGCAGGCCGATCGCGGCCACCGTGATCCGGGACCGCCGGACCCGGCGCCTCGACCGGGCGCGGCCGGCAGGGAACCGGTCCCCCGGGCCCGGGTCCGCGTTCCGGTTCTCGGACCTGTCACCGGCCTTCGGCACATCCCGATCATAGGGCGGTGCCCGTCCCGGTCAGCCCGGGCGAAGCTCCCGCACCACACCCCGGTCGAGTTCAAGCACCCGGTCGAAATTGCCCGGGTCGGAGATCTCGTGGGTAACCACTAGTACGCCGCAACCGGAGCCGGCCCGGCCGGCCAGCCGTCGCTCCAGCGCCGCCGCTCCATCGGGATCGATGTGGGCGGTCGGCTCGTCGAAGACCAGGAACCTCGCCCGCGAGATGAAGACCCTGGCGGCCGCGATCCGCTGACGCTGGCCACCGGACACCCGGGCGCCACCCTCGCCGACGAAAGTATCGATCCCGTCGGGCAGCTCGTTGATCCAGTCCTCGAGCCCGGCCTCGCCGAGTGCCGCGACGATGCGCTCTCCGTCCACCCCGGCGCGCCCGATCGCCACGTTCTGTCTGATCGTCGAGTCGAACAGGTAGGCGTCCTGGGGCGCCAGCCTTACGGCCTCCCGTAGCGCTGCCCCGTCGAACTCGCGTAGGTCGACCCCACCGAGCGTTATGCGGCCCGCGGTCGGATCGCGGAAACGGACCATCAGCTCGGCCAGCGTGCTCTTGCCGATGCCGCTGGGGCCGGTCAGGGCCACCGCTTCCCCCTGGCCGAACTCGAAATCCAGGTCGGCCAGCACCGGCGCGGCACCATCCGACCGGTCCGCCGCCCCGGAACCGTAGGAGAAGCCGACCCGCTCAAACCTGAGCACCCCGCCCGGGGGGAGCGGCTGCGGCGCGGCCGGTTCGGCCACCGGAGGGCGACGGCCGGTGATCTCCTCCAGTCGCGAGGCGGCTTCGCCGCAGGCGTCGATGCCGGCCGCGGCCTGGCCGAGCGGCAATATCGCCTCGAACGAAGCCATCGCGAGCAGGGCCAGCGCGGCCAGCAGCACGCCGTTCACCTGTCCGTCGGCGACAGCCGGGATCGCGGCCGCGGTGACCGCGACCGCGGCGGCGACCGAAAGGAAGGTGGTCAGGCCCACTGCCAGGCCGCCGTTGACGGCGTCCCGCCGCTGCAGGCGGGCCACCTCCCGGTTCGAGCCGTCGACCCGCTCGAGCCAGTCGTCCTCGCGGCCGGCAACCGCGATCTCGGCCCCGCCGTTGGCGATCTCCAGGAGATCGACCGAGAGTCCGGACCTGGCCGCTGCCTGCCTGCGGCCGGCCGTCCGGCTCGCCCATCGGGTCAGCGCCGGTGAGGCGATCGCGCCGAGCAGCAGCATCACGGCCAGGGCCAGGCCGGCCACCGGGAGTATCACCGCGGCGATCGCCACGCAAACGAGGCTGGAGACGATCGCGATCAGCGGCGGTGCCAGCCCGCGCAGGTACAGGTCCTGGAGGCGATCGACGTCGCCGACGAATCGGCTGAGCAGGTCGCCTTTGCGGGCCTGGTCGATGCCACCGGGGACCAGCGGGACGAGCCGGTCGAAGAACCTGCTGCGCAGATCGGTGAGAGTCCGGAAGGCCAGGTCGTGCGAGGCGAGCCTTTCGCCGTAGCGCAGCAGGGCCCTCGAGATACCGAAGAAACGCACCGCCACGATCGCCACCGTGAGCGACAGGATCTCCGGCCTCTCGGCCGCCCGGCTGATCAGGTAGCCGGACGCGGTGAGCAGCCCCACGGCGGCCAGCACGGTGGCGGCGCCCAGCACCACCGACAGCGCAAAGGTCTTCCACCGGCTCCTCGTCTCCAGGGCCGCTCGGCCGATCGCGGTCCGGCCCAGCCTGGCGGCGATCACGCCGTTGCCCCTTTCAGATCGGGCCGGACCTCGCTCAGCGAACCGTCGCGGAGCCGCAGGACCCGGTCGGCCGAAAGCACCGGGCGGTCCCGGTGCGAGACGACCAGCGCGGTCCGCCCGGCGGTGAGCCGGTCGAGCGCGGCGACCACCCTGCGCTCGGTCTCACCGTCGAGGTGGGCGGTCGGTTCGTCGAACACGACCAGCGGCGCGGGGCTGAGCAGGGCACGGGCTACGGCGATCCTCTGGCACTGCCCGACCGACAGCCCCCGGCCGCCCTCACCGACCACGGTCGAGAGCCCGTCCGGAAGCTGCTCGACCAGTTGCTCGAGGCCGGTCATGCGGACCGCTTCGCGCAGCGCTTCCGTTTCCGCATCCGGATCGAACAGCCGCAGGTTCTCGGCCACCGTCCCGGCGAAGATGGTCGGTCGTTGGGGAACCCAGGTCAACCGGCGGCGCCAGGCCCGGGGGTCGACCTCGGACAGGTCGACCCCGTCGCAGCTGATCGCGCCGCCGGCCGGTTCGGCCGTCCGCAGCAGCAACGAGATCAGGGTGCTCTTGCCACCCCCGCTCGGCCCCACCATGGCGACCGTCTCGCCCGGCTCGATGACCAGGTCGAGATCGGTGAAGAGCGTGGCCCGGCCTTCGTATCCGAACCCGACCCGGCTGAACTCGATCGGGCCCCGGGCCGGATCGGGCGCCGGTGACGGGGCCGGCGGAGCCTCGACCGAGGCCGGCTGGTCGAGCACCTCGAACACCCGCTCGGCCGCCGCCATGCCGTCGACGCTGGCATGGAACTGGTTCCCGAGCTGGCGTAGCGGCATGTAGAACTCCGGGGCCAGCAGCAGGATGGTCAGGCCGGCCACCAGGGTCATGTGCCCGCCGGCCAGCTGGACCCCGATGGTCACCGCCACCATCGCCACCGCCACCATCGCCAGCAGCTCGAGGACCAGGGCCGAGAGGAACCCGATCCGCAGAACCCCCATCGTCTCCCGCCGGTACTGCTCGCCGACCCGGGCGATCGAATCGGCCTGGGAACCGGCGCGACCGTTGGCCCGGAGCGTCTCGAGGCCGCCGACTATGTCGACGAAGTGGGCGCTGAGCCGTGACATCAGCTGCCAGCGGTCCCGGGTGCGGTTCTCGGTCAGCCGGCCGATCAGGATCATGAACAGCGGGATCAGCGGCGCGGTCACCCCCAGGATCGCAGCCGCTTTCCAGTCGTACGGCACCACCCAGACCAGGATCGCGACCGGGACCGTGACCGCCAGCACCAGCTGTGGCTGGTAGCGGGCGAAGTAGTTCTCGAGCGCCTCGACCCCGTCGACCGCCGAGGTGACCAGCTCGCCGGAGCTTTCCCGCTGCAGTCCTCCCGGCCTGCTCAGCAGCAGGTGCTCGGCCAGCCGGGACCTCAGCTCGGCCATCACCTTCGAGGCGCCGAACCGGCCGCTGGACTCGAACCCGGCACCGACCAGTCCTCGGGCGACCGAGATCGCCACCAGCCAGCCGAGCAGCCCGGCGACGTCGGCCAGGTCGTCGCCACCGAGGAAGACCCCGGCGATCACCTTGGCCAGCAGGGTGGCCTGCGCGATGATCAGCAGTGTCGTCGCCAGGCCCAGCCCGACCGTGACGATCAGGTGGTTGCGTGCGGTCCTGCTCGAGCGCGCCAGGCGGCGCTGCGTGTCACGGGCCCGACGACTCGCGCCCGGTGCCCGGCCCTGGGCCGGGGCCATCGCCGACCTCCTTCTTGCGCTGGTCGAGCAGGTCCAGCGGAGTCCGCACGTCGCCGAAGTCCTCGGCCGAGAGCCGGCGACGGAATACCCAGTAGGTCCAGCCCTGGTAGAGCAGCACCACGGGAACCAGCAGCACCGCGACCACGGTCATCACGGTCAGCGTGTAGTCGGACGAGCTGGAGAAGTTGAGGGTCATGTCGAAGTCCGGGCTGGTGCTGGAGACCATCGTGTTCGGGAACAGGTCGATGAACAGGGCGATGAAGAAGAACGCGATCGCGGCACAGGTCCCTCCGAACGCGCGTCCAGGGGACTGCCGCGCGTAGAAGATCGCGGCCAGCAGCCCGATCACGGCCAACACGGCGCAGATCGCCGAACCCACGTCGAGCGGACTCTGCTCGGCCAGGGTCCAGGCCAGGAAGACCGCCGATATCGCGGCCGCGGCGATCGTCGCCCGCACGGCGACCGAACGGGCCCGTTCCCTGATCTCGCCTTCGGTCCGGAGCTCGAGGAACAGCGCCCCGTGGGCGAAGAAGATCGAAAGGGTGGCCAGCCCACCCAGTAACGCGTAGGGATTGAGCAGGGTGAAGAAGGTGCCGGTGTACTCGGCCTCGGCGTCGATCGGCACGCCGGCGATGATGTTGGCCCAGGCCACGCCCCAGAGCAGGGCCGGGACCAGGCTGCCGATCGCGATCCCCCACTCCCAGCGGTTGCGCCAGGCCTCGGTCGATCCCTTGCCCCAGAACTCGAACGCCACGTTGCGGACGATCAGGGCCACCAGGATGACCAGCAGCGCGATGTAGAAGCCGGAGAACAGGGTCGCGTACCACTCGGGGAAAGCGGCGAAAGTGGCGCCACCGGCGACCAGCAGCCAGACCTCGTTGCCGTCCCAGACCGGGCCGATCGAATGCAGGATGGCCCTCTTCTCGGGTTCGTTGCGGCCGATCAGCTTCATCAGGATCCCGACGCCGAAATCGAAGCCCTCGAGCACGAAGTACCCGATCCAGAGCACCGAGATCAGGATGAACCAGATGACCTGCAGCGTCGTGTACTCGTCCATCAGTAGGCCATCCCGAGATGTGGCTGCTCGGCGTCCTCTTGATCCTCGGTCTTCGGGCCCTGGCCGGCCACCCTGAAGAAGACCTTCCCGGCGATCACCGCGAGGACCCCGTAGAGCAGGGTGAGCCCGATCAGGCTGATCCAGACCTCGGTCGAGCTGACGTTGGGCGACACACCGAATTCGGTCTTCAGCAGGCCGAACACGACCCATGGCTGCCGGCCCATCTCGGCGAAGATCCACCCCGCCGCGCTGGCCACGAACGGCAGGAACGCGGTCGGCACCGCCACTTTGAGGAAACGGGTCGACTGCTCCAGCCGGTCCTTGCGGGCCAGGTACCAGCCGATCACGCCGAATATGGCCAGCAGGAAGCCACAGCCCAGCATCACGCGCCAGGACCAGTAGGCGACCGCGACGATCGGGGCGTATTCCCCGGGGCCGTATTTCTGCTGGTACTCCTCGTTGAGGTTGTTGACGCCCTCGACCTCGGACTGGGGCTTGCCGGTCATGATGAACGAGAGCAGGTTCGGGACCTGGATGTTGCGGTTGACCCCCTCGGGATTGCTTTTCATGTCACCGGTCGCAAACAGGGAGAGGCCGACCCCGTCCTCGGTCTCGAATACGGCGTCGGCCGCAGCCATCTTCATCGGCTGCTGCTCGGTCATCAGCACGCCGTTGAAATGCCCGACGACCAGGGTCAGCACCCCGGACAGCGCCAGCACCGGCAGGACCATTTTCATCGACGACCCGAACACCCCGGTCTCGTTGCTCCTGAGCAGATGCCAGGCCGAGATCGCGACGATCACCATCCCTCCGGTCAACAGCGCGGCGAGGATCGTGTGAGCGAACGCGTACAGCGCGGTGCTGTTGGTCATCACCGCCCAGATCGAAGTCAGCTCGGCCTTGCCGTCGACCATCTCGTAGCCGACCGGGTGCTGCATCCAGGAGTTGGCGGCCAGGATGAAGTAGGCCGAAAGGGCGGTCGAGAACGAGACCAGCCAGATCGTGGTCAGGTGGATCTTCTTGGAGAGCCGCCCCCAACCGAACAGCCACAGTCCGAGGAAGGTCGATTCGACGAAGAACGCGGCCAGGCCCTCCATCGCCAGCGGCGCCCCGAAGATGTCACCGACGAAACGGGAGTAGTCCGACCAGTTCATGCCGAACTGGAACTCCTGGACGATCCCGGTCGCCACCCCGAGCGCGAACGAGATCAGCATCAGCTTGCCCCAGAACCGGGTCGCGCGGAGCCACTTCTCCTGGTCGGTCCGGTACCACTTGGTCTGGGCCCAGGCGGTGAAGAAGGCCAGCCCGATGGTCAGCGGGACGAAGATGAAGTGGTACAGCGTGACGATGCCGAATTGCCAGCGGGCCAGTTCCAGTGAAGTCATTGGTGCGCCGTCCTCATCACCGGCCACATTATTAGGAATCGGCCGGCGGTGCAGTCAGGCAATCCCGACCCCGTAGAACAGAATTCGGCTCTGTGTGCGGGATACAGCCGGGCCCTTCCGGGTAGAGGCCGCGAGCCGGCCCGCGGCCCGGGACGCCGGCGGACGGCTCAGCCTGCAAACCGTTCCCGGTTCAGGCCGGCCGCCTCAGCCAGTGAACGATCCGGGGTCCAGGCCACCGGTGGGCCCGAGGTCCGGGCCGAGTTCGGCGTCCGGTCCGAGCCGGATCCCGGTGTCCCACCGGCCGAGGCCGTCGAGCGAGCGACCGCGGCCGTAGGTGTAGATGCTCTGGCCGATGTAGGTCATGTTGTAGATCCGCGGCTGGTCGGCGATGAAGGTGCGCAGGCAGCCGTGGCTGGCCGGGTAGTTGGGCACCGACTGGTAGCCGTGGATCGCATAGCCGCGGATGAAGTACGACGACATGTACATGCCTTTGGCGTTGTAGCCGGGGTCCTTCCAGTAGAAGCTGTACGTGCCGAGGATGGTCGGCGTGGCCGGCGCGCCGCTGGAGGTGGGGAAGATCGCATACGGCTTGTTCCCGTCGGCGAACACGATCACCTGGCGCGACAGCGGCGCCTCGACGTGATCGCCGAGCCCCGGCTTGCGCACCCGGTAGCGACCCTTTCCGTTGAAGACGTTCTTGACGATCGCCTTCGAGGCGATCGCGTTGCGGCTCAGGTTGTTCGCCTTGCGGTAGGCCAGCACTGCCCGCTCCATCGAGCCGTCGAAGCACTTGCCGTTCGACGGCACGTAGGCGAGTCGGTTGAGCGCCTTGCGGAACCCGCGGACCAACCGTCCACACTGTCCCTTGCTCACTCCCCTGAATCGCACCTTCCACGACTTGCGGACGGTCGTGTCCCGGTTGACCGGGTCGCTTCCGGCCTGGCCGAAGTACTTGGCCTGGACCGCGTACTTCCCGCCCTTCTTGGTCGCGACCCTGGTCCGGAACGTGCCGAAGTTGCCTTTGCCCTTCTTGACCCTGACCCGGCGCAGGCTGAACCGTTTCGCGTTGTGGAAGAAGTAGACCTGGACTTTCTGCCCCTTGCGGTACGGGCTGAGGCTGCCGCCCACGGTGACGATCGAGGTGATGCCGGCCCGGCCCTTTCTCAGGCCGTGTGGCTTGATCTTCAGGGTGCTGTTCGGAACCGCCTTCGGCTGCGACCCCCCGCCGCTGCCCGGCTGCCCGCCGGTCTGCCGGCCCGCCGCATGCGGGGCGCCGACCGCCGCCACGCCCAGCAGGCCGGCGATCAGGATCAGGACCAGTGCGGCCTGCGCGGGCGCCTGGCTGAACGGATGTGGTCTGTCGGTCGAACGCACTTGATCTCCCTGTAAGAACCCGGTTGCGGAAGCGGAGTTGCCCGAATAGTACCTTCGGGCATCGACGGGCCGGCTGATCCGACCCGGTGGGTCGGAAACCTGCCGCAGCCGGGAGCGGGCCCGGTCCACGGCCTGTCGGGAAGACTCAGGTCACCGGTGCGGCCGACCCCGGGGCGGCCAGCTCCCCGGCTTCGTCTTCCAGCGGGCCCGGCTCTTCCCGGACGACCGGCCCCACCTCTTCTTCATGCGACTTGCCGTGACCACGGATCATCAGCAGGGCGACCAGCACACCGAGGATCGCCACCGACAGCGAGAGCACCATGGCGTGGCTCAGGCCGTAGACGAACGCGTCCTGCCCGGCCGCGGTCACCTTTGCCGCCTGGGCCGCCGAGAGGCCGTCGACGTGCGGAGCCCCGCCGGTCAGCTGGTGGGCGAAGTCGCTGCGCTCGGCCCCGGTCAACCCGGCACCCGAGAAGGTCTGGTCCAGCCGCGACTTGGCCTGGCCCTGGAACAGCGCCCCCAGCGCTGCGATGCCGAACGTCCCGCCGACCATGCGGAACATCGACAGCACACCGGATGCGACGCCGGCCTTGGCGGTGGCGACCGAGTTCATCGCGGCGGTCGACATCGGCGACATGGTCATGCCGATCCCGGCACCCAGCAACACGAACCCCGGAAGGATGTGGGAAAACGTGGTTCCGACCTCGATCGTCGAAAGCATGTACAGCGCAACGGAAACCAGGGCCATGCCGATCACCATCGGCCAGCGCGGGCCGATCCGGTCTGAGAGCCTGCCGGCCAGCGGCGCCAGCACCATGATCACCAGCGTGGTCGGCAAGAACCTGATCCCGGCCTCCAGCGGCGAGTAGCCCAGGATGTTCTGCATGTAGAGCGCGAAGAAGAAGAACACGCCCAGCATCGCGAACGAGATTATGAACGCGACCGTCACCGCCCCGATGAAGTTGCGGCTGTTGAACAGGGCGAACTCGATGATCGGGGCGGTGACCCGCCGCTCGACCACGGCGAACAGGACGAACGCCACCACCGATCCGGCGATCAGGCCGACGATCGCGGTCGAACCCCAGCCCCAGTTGTTGCCTTCGATCAGCGCCAGGACGAGGGCGGTGAGGCTGACCGTGAGCACGGCGACCCCGAGCACGTCGACCCTGCGTCCCACCGTCGTATCACGCGATTCGCGCACCGCGAAGATCGCCGCCAGGACCGCCAGGATGCCGACCGGGACGTTGATGAAGAAGATCGCCCGCCAGTCCACGTGCTCGGTCAGGAACCCTCCCAGTACCGGGCCGATCGCCAGCGCAACCGCCGACACCCCGGCCCAGGTGCCGATCGCCTTGCCCCGCTCGGAAGGCGGGAATGCGTCGGTGATGATCGAAAGCGTGCCCGGCATCATCAGCGCGGCACCGGCCCCCTGGACGACCCGGCTGGCGATCAGGGAGAGGTTGTCGACCGCAAAGCCGGCGGTGACTGAGGAAAGGGTGAAGATCACCACGCCGAGCAGGAACATCTTGCGCCGGCCGAAGATGTCGCCCAGCCGCCCGCCGACCACCAGCAGGACCGCAAACGAAAGCGTGTACCCGTTGACGATCCACTCCAGGCCCGAGATCGAGGTGTCGAGATCGCGCTGGATCGAAGGCAGCGCGACGTTGACCACGGTGTTGTCCAGCATGATCATGAACAGCGCCAGGCACATCGCGCCCAGGGTCCACCACTTGCGGTTCTCGTCGGTGATCAGGTGCCGGTACCTACTCACTGCGATCCATTTCCTCGAGCTGTCTGTAGATCGGCGCGATGTCGTCGCGCGTGAGCAACATGCCGACGGCGCTGTCGAGCGCTTCGCGCTCGGCCGGCTCCAGGCTGGCGGCGAACCGCAGCGCCCCTTCCATCCGGGCGTGGATGAACTCGTTGACGATCCCGGTCCCGGCTTCGGTCAGTTCGATCCGGCGGCGGCGCCGGTCATCGGGGTCTTCCGAGCGGGAGATCAGGCCCTTGCGGACCAAGCTGTCGAAAGCCCGGCTGAGCGACGGCATCGAAACGTCGAGGTCCTCGGCCACGTCCTGGATGCAGGGCGCGCCGTCTGTGGCTACCGCGCTCAGGCTGATCATCGCCTTAAGCTGGATGAACGAGAGGCCGTGTTCGTCGGCCACCTGGAGCGAGCGGCCACCGTCGCCGTAGGCGAACAGGCGACGGATCAGGACCCCGACCCGGATCGCGGTCTCGCGGACCTCCGGATCCAGTTCCGACCCGGCGGCGAGGGCCTCGTCGGGGCCGGCTGCGGTGGACGTCGTCTCAGGCATGCCGAGATACTTCCACTTTCGCAATCATTTTGCAAGTGCAATAGTTGCCAAAGTGACCTATATCACGCAACGCCGCACGCAACGCCGGCCACGCCGTCGGCGCACGACCGGCCCAACCGGGTCCGATGTAGCCGGAGGGTCCAGCAACATCGGACCCGGTTCGCGGGCCGTGACCGGTTCGCGGGCCGTGACCGGTTCGCGGGCCGCTACCGGTCCGCCGGCGCTACTGGTCCACCGGCCCCCGGCCGGGGTTCGAAGGGCCCGGCCGCGGCTCGAAGCGCGGGGCCCAACGGCGGGTCCGCCTGCTTGCTCAGCCTTCGTACGGCTCGAAGTCGGCCTTGCGGGCCCCGCAGACCGGGCAGAACCAGTCGTCGGGGATGTCCTCGAACACGGTCCCGCTGGGGATGCCGCCGTCGGGATCGCCTTCGGCCGGGTCATATATCCAGCCGCACGACGAGCAGATCCAGAGTTGTGTCGTTGCAGTTTCCACCCGGCCCAGACTACCCAAACCGGACCGACCGGGACGGTTCGCAGTACGGTTAGGCGATGAGCGCGTTCCCCGAACCCGGATCGTCGGAAGCGATCAACACCGGCGTCCCCAGCCGGCCCCGTACGGCGGCCACGGTCATCCTGCTGCGCGACACCGAACCCGACGGCTCGCTCGAGGTGCTGCTCCTGAAGCGATCGCCGGAATCGCATTTCATGCCGAGCGTCTGGGTGTTCCCCGGAGGCTCACTCGATCCCGAGGACGGCCACGGCATGGAGGGGCTAACCGCCTGCGCCCGCCGGGAACTGAGCGAAGAGGCGGGGGTCGACCTCGATCCCGGGACCGAGATGATCCCGCTGGCCCGCTGGGTAACCCCGGAGATAGTCAGGGTCCGCTTCGACACCTACTTCTTCCTGGCCGCCGCTCCGGCCGGTGTGGAGGTCCAGCCGGACGAGTTCGAGATGTCGGAGGCGATCTGGATCACCCCGGCCGACGCGGTCGAGAAGACCGAGAACGAAGGCTTCCCGATCGTCTTCCCCACCCTCAAGCAACTCGAGGCGCTGGTTCCCGCGGCGAACACGGCCGCGGCGATGGAAGCGGCCAGATCCGACCCGAACGCCACCCGGGTCGTCCTGCCCAAGGTGATCGGCGACAAGGACAACCCGCGGATAATCCTGCCGGGCGACGACGACTACCCCGACTGAAGCAGGCCGGCCGGGCTACTCGGCCGGAAAGGGCTCGAGCCCGGCGTTCCAGGGGCCGGGCGGGTAATGGTGGTATCCCTCCAGCTCCAGCTCACGGTGGATCCGCTTGAACAGCTCGCCGGCGTTTTCCAGGGCCAGCCGCAGCTCGCCGGCGGTCCGCTCCGCAAGCCTCCACAGAAACCAGAACTGCCGGTCGTTTATGCCGAAGTCGATCTCGCGGTCGATCGTGGTCACCCAGTCGAGGAAACCCGGGGAGAAGAGCTCGCGCAGGGCGACCGGGTCGTACTCCTTCGGCACCGTGGCCAGGAAGTTGCGGTTGAAGGCGACCGACTCGAACTCGACCTTTCGCGACACCCGCTGTTTTATGTACTCGTCCGGCCGGGCTTCGATCGATTCGACGTTGAACGCGCCGATCACCTCGGCCAGGTCTGGCATGTGGGCCTTGGCCAGGATCGAGGTCGGGACCACGCTCTTGCCGAAGAGGCGGCCCACCTCCTCCTCGTCGGCGTCGCAGCTCGCCCCCCAGAAATCGGCGGTGAGCTGCCCGGTCAGGCGGTTGGTGCCGCCGACGCATAGCGCCACCGGGCCGTCGGCCGGATTGATCCCGCCGACCGGCTCGTAGGTGACCTGGCCGGCTCCCTCGTACCCGGCGACGATCGCCGCCCACTGTTCAGCCTGGTTTGCCAACCCGTCCACCCTATCTGCCGTGGCACCGGGATAGGATGGCTGCGGTGACCCAAACCGACCCCGAGGAGAGCTGATAATGAGCGGTGGCCTGATCGCGCTGATCGTAGTCGTTGTGATCGTCCTGATCGCGGTGCTCTGGTACATCTCGACCCGCAACGGCATCATCTCGTTCCGCAACCGGGTGGAGGAGTCCTGGAGCGGGATCGACGTGCAGCTCAAGCGACGCCACGACCTGGTCCCCAACCTGGTCGAGACGGTCAAGGGCTACGCCACGCACGAACAGCAGGTGTTCGAGAACGTGACCGAAGCCCGGGCCAAGGCGATGGCCTCGACCGGAGTGGAGGACACCGCCAAGACCGAGTCGGCGCTGACCCGGGCGATGGCCGACCTGCGCGCGGTGGCCGAGAACTACCCCGATCTGAAGGCGACCGAGAACTTCCAGCAGCTGAGCCGCAACCTCTCCGAGCTCGAGGACGAGATCCAGGCCTCCCGCCGGATCTACAACTCCAACGTCCAGGGCTACAACACCAAGATCCAGCAGTTCCCGGCCTCGATCGTGGCCAACCAGGGTGGCTTCCAGGCCAAGGAGTTCTTCGAGATCGCCGACGCTTCCGAACGCGAGACCCCTTCGGTCAGTTTCTAGGAATCCGCTCCGGCCGGACTCGCGGCCCGCGGATCCGTACCGCCGGCGTCGGGCGGTGGCGGGCCGTCCTGCGGCGAGGATCCGTTTCCCCCGTTGCCGGCGCCGGCCCCGAACAGGGCGGCCCACCAGACCTTGGTCAGGTCGGCCGCGACCGAGTCCGGCTGCCGTTGGCCCTGGGCCAGGTTGACCTGGAAGCTGCGCTCGGTCATCAACACCAGGCCCTCGGCCAGAGCCTCGGCATCGAGCGAATCGTCGACCGCCCCATCGGCCTGGAGCCGCTTGATCTGGGCTACCGTGCCGTCGGTCACCGACTCGGTAAGCGCCGCCCAGATCTCGCGCACCTCCTCGTCGTAGGTAGCGGTCTCGAAGGCCAGCGCGAGCAGCTCCGAGTTGTCGGAGAAGACCCGGGCCACGTCGTAGATCGCCTTCTCCACCCCGCGCCGCGGGTCACCGCCGTCCGGCCAGCAATTGCCGAGCCGGTTCTGGTGGCTGGCGATCAGGTCCTCGAGCGCCCCCAGCAGCAGCTCTTCCTTGTCGCCGAAGTAGACGTAGAAGGCGCTGCGCGAGACACCGGCCGCCCGGGTCACTCCTTCGACCGTGAGGTCCTTGAACGAACCGGCCACCGCCTGGTCGAGTGCCGCCTGGATCAGCTCCTGACGGGTCCGCTCGTGTCGGCGACGGCGGTTGTGGCGGCGTTCGAGCGAACTGGGCACCGGGCAAGCCTACCCGCCGTGCCGGAGAGCACCGCCGGATCCGCTACTTCTTCTTTTTCTTCTTTATCTCGAACTTGAGCTTGGTGTTCGGAGTGGTGTTGAACGACTGGTCGGTCGCACTCACCAGCGCCACGTACTTGCCGGGCTTCGCCTTGAAGTCACCGGTGCGGTTGGCGAACAGCACCGAGTTGTAACCGATGTGGTTCGACCACTCCTGGAACCCGGCGTAGACCCGGACCGTCTTCTTCTTTTTCTTCTTGCCCTTCTTGACCTTCTTGTAGAAGTCGGCCGAGACCGTGCCCTTCTCGTTGATCGAGAACTTCATTGCGGTTCCGTTGCCCTTGGGTCCGAGCACGGTGTTGGTCAGGTAGACCTCGCTGAAGTCGGGCGGTTCGATATCGATCGCCAGCGGGTCCTGGGGACCGGGGTCCGAATCGGGATCGCCCGGCGTGCTCGACACGGTGACCGTGCCCCGGACCGATGCGTGGAGCTTGCACTCGAACTCGTAGACGCCCGGCTCGGTGAAGGTCACGCTGAACGTATCGCCGAGCGGGTGCGGCTCGACGCGGCCGGGATCGGAGTCCCACTGCGTCGCGTTTTTCGGCTGGCCGGTCACCGAGTGGAGGGTGTCGGGGCCGATCCAGTCCCAGGTCACGGTCTCGCCGAGGTCGATAACGGGGTCCTTCGACCACTGGAACTCGTGGATCGAGACCCGGGTGTTCGCGGCCTGGGCCGGGGCGACGCCGATCGCAACGATCAGCGCGGCGCCGGCTATGGCGGTCACTATGGCGGCTACGCGTCTCACTCGACCAGGTACCAGCCTGACATGCCGTTGTGGAGGTGCGAGAAGACGTGGCAGTGGTACAGCCAGCGGCCGGGGTTCTCTTCGATGAACCTGAACTTGAACGAATCGCCCGGGCCCAGCGTCTTGTTGTCGACGATCGTTCCGTCCGGCTCCTCCCAGCGATGGCCGTGCAGGTGGAAGGTGTGGAAGTTGTCGTCCACCGCATAGACGTGGAACGCCACGTCGTCACCGACGTTGGCGCTGAAAGTGGGCGTGTTGCCGGTGAACGATCTGCCGTTGACGCAGTCGAAACCGCTGGTCAGGCCGGTCGCCGGCGGCAGGAAGCTGTGGAACGCGATGAAAAACTCGCGGTCGGGCTTGACCTCGTCCTTGGGCCGGATCAGCAGCGGTCCGAACAGGCCCTTGTAGACGCCGATCGGGTCGATCGGGCCGTGGTCGTGGTACCACCACGTCCCCTCGGTCCCTTCGTGGCACTCCCAGACATAGGTGAATTCGCGTCCGGGCTGGACGAACCCGCCCGGATCGGTCCAGTAGCCCTTGTAGGCGCCGTCCATCTCGTTCGAGTAGAACAGGCCGTGCGGGTGCATGGTCACCGGGACCGGGACCTGGTTGCGGAAGTGGACCACCACGGTGTCGCCGACCGTGGCATCGATCAGCGGGCCCGGGATCGTCGCCTGGGCCAGCGGCTGACCCCAGTTCGCGGTGTAAGGACGATAGCCATAGGCACTGAAGGTGGTCTTGCCCTTCCTGATCGTCTGGTTCAGCATCTGGTCCCGCTTCTTCCCGTTCTTGTTGGCCGGGATGATGTTCCAGCGAAGCTGCTCGGCCGCGATCCAGTACTCCTTGCGGTTGCCGGTCACCGCGGCCGCCTTGGTCAGGCCGGGATTGCGGTTGGCGGCCGCCACTTTCGGCGGCACCTTGACTCCCGCGGCCAGCTTCTGGACGTTCGTCGGCTTGTCCTGGAACACCTTCTGGCCGCCGATGGTGCAGAGCAGCGCGCCACCGGCCGCGCCGAGAAAGTTCCTCCGGTCCATCGGATCAATTCCCATGATCGCTCCTCATTTCCTGACCTCGACGGTCATCGTCATCAGCTGGTGGATCGAACAGGCGAAATGGTAGGTCCCCGGGACCGTGAAGGTCCGCTTGAACTTGAAACCGACCGACGGTGAGCTCGGGGTGGCGAAATCGATTCGCTTCACTCCGGCCGGGCCGTCGACCAGGTTCACGTTGTGGGCATCGTGATTGACCGGGTTCCAGTACCACAGCAGCGAGTCGCCGGGGCCGATCTCGATCGCGTCCGGGCTGAAGTACTTGTCCCGGACGTCGATCACGAAGGTCTCGCCGGTGGCCGCGCGCTTCCGGGCCGCGTACTTCCTCTTCACGCGCCTGACGCAGGCCCGCCGCCGGGAGCGCTTCCTGAGCCCGCGGCATCTCTTCAGCGCCCTGCGTTTGGCCTTGTTCGCCGACTTCCCGCCGGAGCTGCCGGAGACCCCGGCCGCCGGCCCACCGGGATGGGTTCCCGAGGAATCGGCGACCGCACCGGTCGCGCCGGTCGTTCCCACGACCAGCACGACCGCCGCTGTCAGGATCAGCCCGCATCTCCGCATGCCATACCGGTCTCTACTTCGAGACCTTCACATCCATGGTCATGCCGAAGTGAAGCGTGCAGACGAACGCATAGGTGCCCGGTGTGGTGAACGTGCGTTTGAACGTGTAGCCCGGGTCGACGGTCGTGTAGGAGGTGAAGCTGTCCCGCTTGACTCCGCTCGGGCCCTTGTCCAGGGTCACGTTATGGGCTTCGCGGCCGATCACGTTCTTCCAGCTCCACTTGATCGAGTCGTTGACCTTGATGCTCTGCTGACTCGGCTGGAAGAAGTTGTCAAACAGGTTCACCACCACGGTCTTGCCCTGGTTGGCGTTCTGCTTGGACTTCTTCTTGTACTTCTTGTTGACCTGCTTCTTGCACTTCTTGACCTTTTTCTTGGTCGACTTCTTGTCGCAGTTCTTCAGCTCTTTCTTCTTTTTCTTCTTCTGCTTCTTGGTCAGGCCGCTGACCTGGGCGTCGGCCGAGCCCGACGCGGTCGCGGCGGCGGCCGGCGTGCCGGCCACCCCCACGGCCAGCGCCACCAGCCCCGCACCCAGGATGCCTGACAACCGCTTGTTCAATAGTGCGCTCATTTAGCTTCTTCCTCCTTGATTACGGATGTCCCGGGCTACGGGCGATCCTCCAGTTCCTGGCATGCCTGGTCGCCGACCGGCAGAGCCCGCTCTTCCTTGTAGGTGACGCCGTTGTCGCTGAACGACGGATGCGGCGAGGTGATGTTCCACGAGCATTCCTGCAGCGACGACGGGCGGACTTCGGCCAGACCGAAGATCGTGGTCAGGTCCCTCCACGGCTCCAGCGGACTGAGGTAGGCCGTGTTGATTTGCAGCCCGGCGCCGAAGTCGACCGCCGACACGTCGTCGTTGATCACCGTCGGCTGCGGGCAGGCGGGGTAGATCGTCGAGACCGGGACCGAGCCGTTGCCCGGAGCGAAGGTCGACGAGTTGTTGCCCGACCAGCAGTTGCCTCCACCCGAAGCATCCGAGAAGAAGTCGTAGTTGCCGTTCGGGTCGACGCCGTTGCGGCCCATGTTGTTGTCGATGAACTGATTGTTCATGTTCTTGGCGTCATCGCCTTCGTTGACTTCGAACAACTCCGGGCCGGAGAACGTGGCGGCGCCCCACTGCTCGTTGCCGAAGATGTTGTTGTTCTTGGCCACGACGCCGTCGGTGCCGTACAGCATGATTCCGATACCGGTCGGGTTCCCGTTGCCGATCACCGTGGTGAACGTGGACCCGTCGGAGTAGTAGTTGTAGTTGTTCCAGAAGATGTTGTTGTTCTCCAGGATCAACTGCCCGCTCGGCTCGAACTTCTCCGAGTCGAGCGTGTTCGGAACGATGCCGGCTCCGTTGTTGTACCAGTTCGAATCCATGATCTTCACGTACTTGGAGTTCGTCCCGGAGTAGCCGAGCGAGTTCTGGTGGCTGGTCATGTTCTTGACGATGGTCCAGTTCGGATCGGCCTGGCAGGGTCCCGGGTTCGGTCCCTTGTTGGTCCAGTCGAACTCGTCGCACGGCGTCTCGCCGATGTACAGGGCCGAGTCACCGTGGTTCCAGCCTTCCGAATTGAGGAACTTGCCGCCGTAGCAGTTCCGCGAGAACAGCCCGTACGACTTGGTGTCCGAGGAGACCAGGTTGTCCATCACGAAGTCGGCGCAGTGCTCGTTGTCGGCCTCGAGGTTTGAGGCCCAGACGAAGAACGTGTTGTTCAGGTAGTTCTTCGCCCACATGTTCTTGAACACGATGTCGTCGACGTTGCGCGCCTCGATCGCGTTGTTGGCCGCGATCTTGGTCGGGTCGCCCTGAACCCAGCCGGGCGTGCCCTTGACCACGGTCTTGGCGTTCTTGCCCTGCAGGATCACCTTGCGGGCGTTCGGGTTGGGCTTGAGGTTGTTCTTCACGCCGATGATCTTCAGGCCGTTGAAGTTCATGCCCTTCTGGCTGCCGTGGATCAGGACGCCCTCGGTGTAGGTGCCGGGCTGGACCCTGACCGTCGCCACGGTCTTGTTCACCTTGTCGGGGTTGGCCTTGCCGTTCTTCTTCTTCTGCCACTCGCCGGCCGCGTTGACGCCCTTCTGGATCGTGTTGTACTTGCAGCCGTGCTTACAGACGTCGAAGTACTGGGCGTTCTGCTTCTTGACCTTCTTGTTGGCCTTCTTCAGGTTCTTCTTGGCCTTGTTGCAGCTCTTCTTGGCCTTGTTCTTCTGCTTCTTGCTGGCGCCCTTGTTCTTCTTGACCTTCTTGTACTTGTTGCACTTCTTGTTCTTCTGCTTCTTGGCCTTATTGGCCTTCTTCTCGGCCGAAGTGGCGCTGGTCGTGGCGTCGTCGGCGGAGGCCGGTGCGGCCAGGCCGAGGGCGGCCACCAGAAGGGCGGCGATCATTACGAGTGCTGCAGCAAGACGTTGCTTCATCTCTCTCCTAGGTGATTGTTTTCCGTCTTGCCGAAGTAGGGAGCGAGACGGGCGTCGCGGCACCCGCGGATGGGGCCGTGTTGGGATCGTAACCCAATTTTGGGTACAAGGTTTCGGTGCACTACACGAAATCCGACCGGATCCCGGCCGAGACGGCTCCGATGCGGCCGAGATCGGCCTCAGCCCGAGGCTTCCGAAGCCTTCAGGTCCTCGACCGCGGATCTGAGCTCTTCGACCCCGAACGCCCCTTCCATCCGCCGCTTGATCTTGCCGTCGCTTCCGATCAGGAAGACCCAGGGTTCGGTCTGCAGGCCGTAGGCGGCCAGTTGGGGCCTCAGCCCTTTGTTCGGGTCGTTGTCGTTGTAGACCTCCATGTGGATGAACTCGACCCCGTCGCCGACCTCGGCCTTGACCTGCTCGGCGGCGTCCACGGTCGGTCCGCACACCCGGCTCTGACAGAGCGCCGGCGTCGCAAACAGCAGGACCACCGGCTTCTTGCCCAGCACGTCCTCGAGGTCGGCCTCGTGCATGCTCGAATGCGGCTGGCGGGTGTCGATCTTCGAGAGATCACCGCCGACGCTGGCCGCGGTGGGCGTGCTGACCCGGGGGGCCTTCTGCCCGACCCGGGCGACCCCGGGGAACTGGCCCACGGTCGGGCTGGGCAGGCGGGCCCCCTCCATCCCGTCGTCGCCGTTGATCAGCGCGATCGCCAGCCATGGCCCGCTGCGGTCGAACCTGACGTTGTCGACCACGTAGACGCTGGTCGCCTCTCCCGGGGCCTCCGAACCCTTCGACCGGTAGGCCGGCTTGGTCTCGAGGGTCTCGACCGTGGCCGGCAACGGGCCCTGGACCGGCGACTCGGAGGTCTTGGCGAAGTACAGCGCCACCTCGGCGTCGTCGACCTGGGAGCGGTCGACGTTGAACACCCCGAACGGATAGCGGTTCTTGCCGAGCTCGAAAACGCTGGCGGCCGGCGCCACGACCAGGTCGCTCGGGCTCTGCGCGGCCAGCACGTCTTCGATCGTCCTGCCCTCGGCCGACGGGAAATCGGAGGCCGAAGGGGTCGACCCGGCAGCCTGGCCGCCGTCGTCGTCGCCACCGCAGGCGGCCAGTCCCACGGCCAGCAACACCGCGATAGCGACCGCGGCAAGTGCGGCGAGTGCAGTAGACGGGGTCTGGGTTCTCGCGGAAGGCAAGGCCGCTCAGGTTACCTGAGCGTGAAAGGCGGCCCGAACCGGGCCGCCTTTCACTTCGCGTGCTCCCGGCAGGCCGGGAGTGCTCTCAGCCCTGGGCTGCGGCAAACCTCTCTGCCACGAAATCCCAGTTGACCACGTTCCAGAACGCGTCCAGGTAGTCGGGGCGCCGGTTCTGGTACTTCAGGTAGTAGGCGTGCTCCCAGACGTCGGCTCCCAGCAGCGCGGTCTTGCCATCGGAGATCGGGGAGTCCTGGTTCGCGGTCGAGGTGACGGCCAGGCCGCTGCCGTCGTGGACCAGCCAGACCCAGCCGGACCCGAACCGGCCGATGCCGCCGGCCTTGAATTCCTCTTTGAACGCATCGAACGATCCGAACGCCGAATCGATCGCCGCGGCGAGATCGCCCGAGGGAGCGCCGCCACCGTCCGGGCTCATCATCAGCCAGAAGAGCGAGTGGTTGTAGTGGCCGCCGGCGTTGTTGCGGACCGGGCCCTGCTTGTCGGCCGGCAACGAGCCCAGGTCCTTGAGCACGTCTTCGACGTCGGTGTCGGCGAACTCGGTGCCTTCCAGGGCGGCGTTGGCCTTGTCGACGTATGCCTGATGGTGCTTGTCGTGGTGGACCCGCATGGTCGCCTCGTCGATGTGGGGCTCGAGGGCGTCGTAGCCATAGGGCAGATCGGGAACTTCGTAAGCCATCTGGGACTCCTTGGTAATTGACGGGTGATGTCGGTGCTGGACCGTTCTGGTACCTCAAGCCTAGCGATCCGGCGGTTAATTCCTACCGACGCGCTTGGGGATAGATTCCCCGGCCGGCCGCAGCCCGGGCCCGGAGCCGTTGGGACCGGCCGGCCGTTCCGCGTACCGGCCGCCGGCCGGGTCGGAGGTCGAGTCGCCGGCCGGGTCGGAGCTGCGGCCGCGCGGCCGCAGCGCGATCGCGGAAACCGCGGCGCTGAGGCCGAGCAGCACCAGGCTGACCACGATCATCGTGCGGTAGCCCGACATGAACGCGATCCGGGCGCCCTCGATCAGCGGTTCGGCCATGCTGGTCGGCATGGTCTGGGCGAGGTCGACCGCCCGGTTGAGCGATTCGCGTGCGGTCTCGATCCCGATCGAGCTGACCCCCTCGACCCGGCCCAGCCGGGCGCTGTAGGCGATCGCCAGGATCGAGCCGAGCACGGCCACCCCGAAACCGCCCCCGAGTTCGTAGGCGGTCTCCTCGATCGCCGCCGCTCCGCCGGCCTCGTCGGCCGGGACCGAAGAGATGATCACGTCGTTTGCGGCGACCAGCGCGACCTCGAGCGCGAACCCGATCAGCAGGAAGGCCGGCCACAGCAGCCAGTACTGGTCCTCGAGCCCCAGCGCCAGCATCGGGACCAGGCCGAGCGTGGTCGCCCCGAGCCCGAAGGTGATCGTCCAGCGGGTACCGAGCCGGCGCAGCACCCGGGCGGCCAGCAGCCCCCCGACCAGGGTCGACAGCATCAGCGGCAGCAGGCGGACCGCCGCGGCCAGCGGTTCCAGGCCGAGCACGAGCTGCAGGTACTGCGCCCCGAAGAACTCGATCCCGACCAGCCCGAACATCGAGAGGAAGACGCAGCCGACCGCGACCGCGAACTCGCGCCGCCCGAAGAGGCGCACGTCGAGCAGCGGGTGTCGCTGCCCCAGCTGTCCGCGCACGAACAGGTACAGCGCCGACAGGCCGACCACGGTCGCGGCCATGGTCACCGGCTCGAGGAACCCGTACCGGGCACCCTCCTTGAGCCCGAACGCGATCCCGAGGATGCCGACCGCGGCCAGGACCACGGCGCCGGTGTCCCAGGGGGGCGGCTCCGCGGCCCGGCTCTGGGGAAGCAGCCGGATCGCGAACGGGGCGACGATCAGAAGGATCGGGACGTTGATCAGGAAGACCGCGCCCCACCAGAAATGCTCGACCAGGAAACCGCCGACCAGCGGCCCGATCGCGGCCCCGCCGGCGCTGGTCGCGCTCCAGATGCCGACCGCCCGCACCCGCTCCCCGCGGTCGCGGAACGCGTCGCGGATGATCGACATGGTCGGAGGCAGGATCATCGCGCCACCGACGCCGAGCAGCGCCCGGGCCGCGATCAAGAGCGGCGCGGTCGGAGCGAATGCCGCGGCCAGCGAAGCCAGCCCGAACAGCGCGAAGCCGGCCAGCAGGACCGACTTGCGGCCGAGCCGGTCGCTGGCCACGCCGGAGGCCAGCAGCAGCGGCGCGGCGACCAGCGGGTAGACGTCGATGATCCAGAGCAGCTGCAGGGCGCTCGGGTCGAGGTCGGCCGAGATCGCCGGAGCCGCCACGTGCAGCACGGTGACGTCGACCACGACGACCAGCAGCGAGGCGCAGAGCACCGCCAGGATCGCCCAGCGATCGGGATGTGACGGTCTTGTCTCGACCATTACGACTCCTTCGGGCGGGGTGCCCCGGCACTTCCCGGCGTCTCGGCGGCCGAGCCGGCGGCGTCGGCCAGCACGCCTTCGAGAACCGCGGCCCGGACCAGCCGCGGCACGTCCCGCGCCCCGGCATAACCGTCATCGACCATGTACCAGGCCGACATCACCTGCGAGCCGAGTGAGTAGGTAAGCCAGCGGGGTGGCAGGTCGCGGCGGAACAGCCCTTCCTCCTGTCCGCGTACGAAGAAGCGTTCGAGCCGCTGGTCCTGGGCCTCGAGCCGGGCCAGCAGTTCGGGAACCCGCTCGAGCTCGGGCGTCGCGATCAACAGCCAGAGCGACTGGGCCAGCGGATAGGAGTCCTCGATCAGCCGGTCGAACGCCTCGAGCACCGGTTCGTGGTCGATCCCGGCCCGGTCGAAGACCCGGCCGCACTGCTCGAGCATCCAGCCGTAGGTCGCCTCGACCAGCTCTTCCCGCCCGCCCAGCACGCGGTGCAGCGTGGCGCGGCTGACGTTCGCGGCAGCCGCGATCTCCCCGGTCGGGGCACCGGGGTTGGAGGTGAGCGCGTTGGCAACCCCCCTGAGCAGTTCTTCACGATCGATTTCCACTGAAACAGAAGTGTAGCATCTGCGACATTTCTGTCTCACTATCGACCGTCTGCCGGCGAACCGGGTCCGGAGTTGCCGGGCACACCGGAAACATCCCACCCAGTTCGGCCGGCCCGACCGATTCCACCGGTTCGGCGAGCGCAGGCGGACGGGACGGAACCGGACTGCCCGTCGGGCCCCGGGCAGTCCTGTCCATATCGGGGCGCCCGGATTCGAACCGGGGACCTCACCGACCCGAACGGTGCGCGCTACCAGGCTGCGCCACGCCCCGAGAGAGGAGAGTCGAGCCTACCGGACTGAATCGATTGCCTGCAGCAGGCGGTCGAGGTCCGGAGCGTCCTGTACGACCTCGGTCCCGTTCGGCCCGGTGACCACCGCGGCCGGCTCGTCCCGGATGCTCAGGTCGATCGCCAGCTTGTCCTGCTCGATCAGGCTCTCCTCGATCGCGCTGCCCGGTTCCAGGCCGGCCTCGAAGTCGTCCTTCCACTCCGGTACCTCGAGGTTCGGGATCGCCTCGGCGAGGGTCTGGAGGAACTCCTCATCGAGCCCGGTCGCCTTGGCCTGCTCCTGGTTGCGGAACATCAGGTAGGCGTACTGCCAGCCGTAGCCCTGCTCCTGGGCCGCTTCGATCGCGAAGAAGCTGAGCTCGGTGGCGTTGCGGGTAAGCGAGCGGTTCCGGTAGAGCAGCTTCAGCTCGCCGCTGCGCACCTTGCGGCTGACCAGCGGCGGCACGGTGTCCAGGAACTGGTCGCGATAGGTCTCGCTCTGGGCGTCGAGGAAGAGTTGCATCTGGACCGGGGCCCCGTCCTCGCCGAGCCGGTCGTCGAGCTGCCGCACGCCTCCGAAGATGCGCTGGCTGTCACTGGTTCCGGCGGCCTGCTCGTAGTCTTGGCTGGGCTCGCGGGTCGCCATGCCGACGATCGCGACGCCGAGCGCCCCCGCGGCGACGAGAAGGATCAGCAGCACCCGCTTGCGCCCCGGGCGGGGAGGCGGCTTAGCCGGACCGTCCATCGCCGGTCAGCTGGCCACGGACTTGTAGTAACGCACCGCCAGCCCGGTCAGCAGGGTGCGGAAGGTCTCCTCGATGTCGACTCCCTCCTCCCGCGAGAAGCGGCGCAGCCCGCGCTGCTCGATCGCCTCGCTGCGCTCGATCACTTCATCGACCAGCTCGGGGTTGCGGTCGGAGAAATAGGCACCCATCGAGTAGAGATCGGTGTCCATCAGCGACTCGATGAACTCGTCGCTGGAGCTCAGGGTCTGCCCGAAGGGCTCACTTTCGGCCACGGCCACATCCTACGGGGGAACGGCCGGCGGCCTCCCCGCCCCGGCCCGGGAGCGGGCCGGGGCGCGGCTTCACCGGCCTGCCGAACAAACGGACCGGGGCTAGGAACGAACGGACCGGGGCTAGAGCAGGTCGTCGATCTGGCCGATCGCCAGCGTGATCCCCTCCTCCATGCCCATCTCGGCCAGCTTCTCCATGTCTTCGATCGAGTCGAAACGAGACTCGATGGCCATCCGGGTGGTCGATCCGGACGCCCCGTCCTGCCCGATCGACACGCGAACGGCCATGGTCGGCATCCCGTCGTCGGGCTCGCCGTCCTGGTCGGCGAAGCCGTCCGCGAACTCGATCCGGTGGGTCGGCTCGATCGCTTCGAACCGCCACCACCCGCGGGCCTTGTCGCCGTCCGGGCCGGTCATGAAGTAACTGGCCCTGCCGCCGACGGTGAATTCGTGGTCGACGAAGGTGGCCGGCCAGGTGGGCGGTCCCCACCACCGCTCGAGCAGGCGCGGGTCCGCCCACATCTGCCATACGCGACCCGGCTCCGCCTCGAACTCCGAGGTGACGACCATGGTCAGGTTCTCCGGGCTCTTCTCAATGTTGGTCACCGGCATCGGGACCCTCCTTTTCTGGTTGGTTCAGGACTTTGTCGAACAGGTCGATCCGTTCGCGCCAGACTTCTTCGAACTGGTCGAGCAGCCGTCGGGCGGTCTCGATCGCTTCGGTGTTGCCGCGGACGATCTGCTCACGACCGCGGGGCCGCTTGCTGACCAGCCTGGCCGCCTCGAGCAGCGCGACGTGCTTCTGGACCGCGGCGAAGCTCGTCGTGTAACAGCGGGCCAGCGCCGAGACCGAGTAGTCGTCCCGCATCGACCGCTTGACGATGTCCCTCCGGGTGGGGTTCGCCAGGGCCCGGAACAACCGGTCGGCCTGCTTTTCGTCGGCGCTATCTACAACCATTTGATTGTAGGTTATCAGCCGGGGCCCGGGAGCGGTGGCGGCAGCGGGACGGACCGGCTGCCGGATAAGGTTTGCCGATGGCTGCCCGCGACGAAGTGATCTCGTTCTGCGACCAGTTGCTGGAGATCAATTCGTTCGGCGACTACGGGCCAAACGGGCTCCAGGTGCCGGGCTCGGCCGAGGTCGGCCGGGTCGCTTCGGCGGTCTCGGCCCATCTCGAGTCGATCGAGGCCGCGATCGAGGCCGGGGCCGACCTGCTGATCACCCACCACGGCCTGTTCTGGGACTTCCACCCCCGGGCCCTGAGCGAAGCGATGGCGACCCGGTTGAAAGCGGCGCTGGACGCCGGGCTCTCGATCGCCGGCTACCACCTGCCGCTCGACGCACACCCCGATTACGGCAACAACGCGCTGCTCTGCCGCAGCCTCGGCTTTGTCCCGGGCCCGGGCGAGATCGGGATGGCCAAGGGTCGGCACATCGGGGTGACCGGAAAACGGCCGGAGCCGGTTCCGGCCGCCGACCTGTTCGTCCTGGTCGAGGAGCAGCTCGGCCAGGTCCCGCTGGTCCTCCCCCACGGCCCGGAGTCGATCGGCTCGATCGGGGTCGTGACCGGCGCCGGCGCGGGCGAGATCCACCGCGCGATCGAGCTCGGCCTCGACGCCTTCCTGACCGGCGAACCGGCCGAGCACGTCATGGCCGACGCCCGCGAGGGCGGGATCCACTTCATCGCAGCCGGCCACTACGCCACCGAGAAGGCAGGGATCAGGCGGCTGGGCGAACTGGTCGCCGAACGGTTCGCGGTCGAGCACGAGTTCATCGACGTACCGAATTCGATCTGATGTGGCAGGATCAGGGTCAGCTTCCCCGCGGAGACGGGGAAATTCACCAACCCCGGGGCCGGACGCCCGCCGTCCGGCCGGGATGAAGGAGCCCCGACTTGCCTCAAACCGATCCCTCGCCCAGCAGCAGTTCGAAGACCCTGGCCGACCTGCTCCCGGATGCCGCCGAGCAGTACGGCACGAACGATGCGTTCATGTTCAAGGGCGAGGCCGGCAACTGGGAGACCAGGACCTTCGACCAGGTCCTGGACGAGGTGCGCGAGATCTCGCTCGGGCTGGTCGAGCTCGGGGTCGCGCACGGCGACCGGATCTCGATCCTCGGCAACACGCGACCCGAATGGACCCTGTTCGACTTCGCCGCGATGGCCGCCGGCGCGGTCGTGGTCCCGATCTACCAGACCAATTCGGCCAGCGAGTGCGAGTACGTGCTCGAGCACTCCGGGGCCCGCTTCGTGGTGGTCGAGAACGAGGAGCAGCTGGACAAGATCCGGGCGATCAGGGACAGCCTCCCGGCCCTGGAGCAGACCATCCAGATGGTCGGGGAGGCCGAGGACGCGGTTTCGATGGCCCGGCTGAAAGAGATGGGGGAGGCGGCCGACCGGTCGACCTGGGACGAGCGGGTCGGCGCGGTGAGCGGCGACGACATCTGCAAGATCGTCTACACCTCGGGCACGACCGGCCCGCCCAAGGGCTGCGTTATCTCACACGGCAACTACCGCGCGATGCTGAACATGGCCGAGCAGGCCAACCTGCTCGGCCCCGGCGAAACGACCTTCCTGTTCCTCCCGCTCGCCCATGTCTTCGCCCTGCTGATCCAGTACGGCGTGCTCGACGTCGGCGGCCGGATCGCATTCTGGGAGCGCGACCCGCTGCGGATCGTTCCCAGCCTGTCAGAGGTGAAGCCGGAGAACTTCCCCTCGGTCCCGCGGATCTTCGAGAAGGTCCACGACACGATCATCGCCGGCGCCGCCAACGCCGGCGGGGTCAAGGCCGGGCTGTTCAAGTGGGCGATCAAGGTCGGCATGCGGATGCGGGAGGTCGAAGACGAGGGCAGGACCCCGAACTTCATCCTGAGGAAGCAGTACGAGATCGCCGACCGGCTGGTGCTGAAGACGATCCGGGAGGTGTTCGGCGGCAGGCTGAAACTGGCGCTCACCGGCGCCGCCCCGATCGACCCCGAGATCCTGCGCTTCTTCCACGCCGCCGGGGTCCCGCTGCTCGAGGCGTGGGGCATGACCGAGACCTCGACCGGGGGGACGGCCAACCTGCCCGGCGCCCAGAAGGTCGGAACGGTCGGCAAACCGGTCCCCGGCGTCGAGGTGCGGATCGCCGACGACGGCGAGCTGCTGGTCCGCGGCGACAACGTCTTCCAGGGCTACTACAAGAACGACGAGGCGACCCGGGAGGTGCTGGTCGACGGCTGGCTGCACACCGGCGACCTCGCCTCGATCGACGAGGACGGCTACGTGACGATCACCGGCCGCAAGAAGGAGATCATCATCACCGCCGGGGGCAAGAACATCACCCCGGTCAACATCGAGGCGATGATCAAGCGCCACCCGCTGGTCTCACAGTGCGTCGTGGTCGGCGATCGCAAGCCCTATCTGGTCGCCCTGATCACCCTCGACCAGGAGGCCCTGACCCAGTTCGCGGCCGAGCAGGGCACGCTGGACGAGCCGGCCGCGATGGCCCGCAACAAGGAAGTCCACGAGACGATCGAAAATCACATCGACGACGTCAACTCCCATTTCGCCTCGGTCGAGCAGATCAAGCGGTTCGAGATCCTCCCGGCCGACCTGACCCAGGAGGGCGGCGAGCTGACCCCGACCATGAAGCTGAAACGGCCGGTGATCGTCTCCAAGTATGAAGACGTGATCGAAGGGCTCTACTCGTCCTGAGGCCAAACCGCTCCGCGTTGGGGGGCGTGGCCGGGCCCGGGTACCGCTCGGGAGGTTCCGGTCAGGAAGTGCCGGTCTGGCGCAACAGCGCCCCGGTCGTCTGCTCGAAGATCCGGCGCCAGACCGAGTCCTCCGACGACTCCTGCTCCCGGATCTTGCGGACCACCCGGCGCAGCCGCTTGGCCGAGATCTGGATGCCGTGCTTCTCGGCGATCGCGGTGTAGTCGGCGTAGTCTCCGGCCAGCCGGTGGGTGACCGTCTCGAAGCCGTGGGTGGCGATCTCCAGCCGGCGCGAGTAGTCCATGATCGAGGTCCCGAACATCAGCTCGTCGTCGAGGTCGGGCTCGAGCAGCAGTATGTCGACCCCGGGGAACCGCTTCTCCCAGCCCGCGACCATCTTGTGCAGCCGCTGGTGGAGCAGCAGCCGGAACGACTGGTTGGCGATCGCCGGGACCCCCATCTCGGCGATCCGGCGGGCGCGGCCTCCCGAGACGGTCGGGACCCCGCTGTGGCGGTCGTTTATGTACGGCACCATCGGGTTGACCACGACGATGAACTCGGCCCCGTGCTCGACCGCTACGTCGACGTTGGTCGTCGAGTAGATCCCGCCGTCGACCAGCGTCCTGCCGTTCACCTCGACCGGCTCGTAGACCAGGGGCAGGGCGGTCGAGCACTCGACCGCCTTCGAAATCGGGACGCCGCTCCAGTCCCCGTCCTGGTCGTCCCCGAGCACGATCCGGTCGCCGCTGTCGAGGTCGGTCGCGGTCAGGTAAAGGTCGTGCTGGAGGGCGTCGAACGAGTCGGTGACGCCGCGGGTCGCCAGGACCTCCTTCACGTATTCGCCGATCCCGTGGTTCGCGTAGAGCCCCTTCGGCAGGTGCTCGGCCAGCGCGTAG
This sequence comes from Solirubrobacterales bacterium, assembly GCA_020438295.1. Lineage (GTDB taxonomy): Bacteria > Actinomycetota > Thermoleophilia > Solirubrobacterales > 70-9 > 67-14. Next base: position 470 of record JAGQUV010000012.1, on the reverse strand, counting down.
CCGACGTCGATCGCCGATACGTCGTTGATCCGGGGAAGCAGGTTCTTGACCACGGCGGCCACGTGGAGCGGGAAGGTGACCGCCTTGCGCGCGTACTCATTCAGGTTCGGTCGCAGCATCACATCCTGGCTGAGGCGCTCGATCGGAGCATCCTCCTCGTCGGTCAGGACCCGCATCATCTCCTCCGGGGTGACCCCGGCGGCCAGCATGCTGCCGATGAACGAGCCGGCGCTGGTGCCGACGTACATGTCGAAGTCGTTGACCGTGGCATTGACCGCCAGCAGGTCGAGCGCCCGCAGCGCGCCGATTTCGTAAACCCCGCCGGTGAATCCGCCCCCGCCGAGCACCAATGCGGTCTTCGAGGTCTTGCGGCGGCTGCGTGCGGCCCGTCGCTTTGAGGATTCCTCGATGTTCACGACCTTGCCCATCGGCGGTCGATTATGCCAGCAAATGCGGTTGCGGGTCGGTCT